>DATJXA010000071.1:0-17393 GCA_035500675.1 Bacteroidota bacterium
GTCGTTCGGCCGATCGATCTCGACGGCGCTTTCATCGGAAGAGATGTGCTTGCGATCGATACCGTCGATGCGGGCACGGGCGACACTGTGCTTATTATTCAAGAAGGAGCGGGCGCGCAGCAGGCGTTAAAGCGAAAAGACATGCCCGTGCATACCGTCGTCATTGCCGTTGTCGACGGCTTGGATATCGTCATCCACTAAGGGTCTCAGGGGACCCAACAGACTCTCCAATTTTCCATGCAACAATCCGACTCACAACTCGGGATGAATATCTCCGACCTGTTGCGCCTTTCCGCAATTCCGGGCGTCGGAGGGAACAGGCTTCGCACCCTGATCGGCCATTTCGGCTCTCCGTCGAAAGTGCTCGAGGCAAGTCCGCGCGAATTGCTTCGCGTCGGCGGCATTGAAAAAAAACTGGCTTCGACCATTGCACACTACACAGGAGGCGATGCGTTTGCGGAAGAACAGCTTTCTCTGCTCAACAAAGTGGAAGGAAGAATCGTGACGATATGGGATGAAGAATATCCCGCATATCTAAAAAAAATCTATGACCCGCCGCCGTTCCTGTTTATCCGCGGACGGATCGAGCGCGACGACCAGTATGCCATTGCGGTCGTTGGAACGAGGAACCCCTCTTCGTATGCCGGCGTCGTTGCGGAGCGATTCAGCAAGGACCTTTGCGCGAAAGGGATCACCATTGTCAGCGGGTTGGCCCGAGGCATTGATACGATCGCGCACCGGTCGGCGCTGAGATCGGACGGCAGAACGATCGCCGTCATTGGTTCGGGGATCGATATCATCTATCCCGGAGAGAATAAGGGGCTCGCCGAGCAGATCGAAAAGAACGGAGCCGTGGTCTCTGAGTTCTTTATGGGGACAAACCCGGACCCGGGAAATTTTCCACGGCGCAACCGGATCGTCAGCGGCATGAGCCTCGGGACGCTCATCGTCGAAACGGCGGAAAACGGGGGCGCGATGATCACTGCGTCGACGACGCTCGACCAAAATCGAGAACTTTTTTGCGTTCCGGGAAACATCACCGAGAAAAACAGCGTCGGGGCGAACAAACTCATCCGCGAAGGACATGGAAAACTTGTGCAAAACGTCGACGACATTCTGGCCGAACTCGGACCGTCGCTCCAGCCGATCCTCAAAACCCTCTCCCCTCACCCTCCGGTACAACTCTCGGTCTTTGAACAGCGATTGTTCGACCTTTTGACAACCTCTCCAACCCACGTGGATATTCTTTCCGAACGGTCTGGGTTGTCAGTCCCCGATACTCTCGTCAACCTTCTCGGCCTGGAGTTCAAGGGGATGGTGAAACAACTCGCGGGAAAAATGTTCGTGAAAACGTAGAATTGTCTTGACAGGTTCACGCATTAACAATAATCACGCCAAAAAACCTTTTCTCTTTGTCCGAAAAGTTATATCTTAATCTATAGAATTATGTTTGTAATTGACGAAATAGCCGTCGGGGCAAACGTCCCGCACCTGCATTTTGCATGCGATCTTGGCGCATGCAAGGGGGCATGCTGCACTCTTAAAGGAGGACGCGGAGCGCCCGTGAGCGACGGTGAAGTCGACGAGATCTATAACGCCTATCCCATCGTCGAGAAATATCTTCCCGACGAGCACAAGGCCTGGATCGAACAACATGGTCTGGTTGAAGGAAGTCCGGGCAGATACGCCACGGTGTGCATAGAAGAAGAGGCGTGCGTTTTTGTCCATTACGAAAAAGGGGTCGCAAAATGTTCGTTCGAGAAAGCTTTCCACAACGGGGAAATTTTATGGCGAAAGCCGCTCTCGTGTCATCTCTTCCCGCTACGTGGAAGCGATGAAAGCGGCCACGAGCTGCGTTTCGAATATCTTCCCGAATGCGAGCCGGCGCTCATTAAAGGCGCGAGAGAGGATGTCTCTCTGTTCAAATTTCTTAAAGATGTTTTAGTGCGCGCGTACGGAGACGCTTGGTACGACCGCTTTGCCGCGGAATGTGAAAAGCGCATCCCCATTTCCGAGCATAGGGACTAAGACCATATGCTCCAAATCTCTCAACAACAAAGACTCCTTCAAAAGCTCACCCCGCAGCAGATCCAGTATCTCAAACTCCTCCAGCTCCCTACGATCGCGCTCGAGCAGAGGATCAAAACGGAGCTTGAACAGAACCCGCTCCTCGAGGAGGGCGTAGAAGACGAAATTGAATTGAACCAGGAAGACCCGATCGTAGAGGAACCCGAAGTCGACGAGTCGGCAAACGGCGAAGCGGAACTCAAGAAAGACAAGGACGAGGAGTTCTCGTTTGAAGACTTTGTGAACGACGAGCAAAACAACGCTCCCAGAGCCAGCGCTCCGCAGGACGACGAAGAGAGAGATGAAATTCCCATCTCCGCTCCGGAAGGACTCACGCAAAAGCTCACCGCCCAGCTGCATCTGGCCGACCTGACGGACATCGGGATGCTCATCGCTGATGAGATCATCGGCAACATCGACGAGGACGGATATCTCCGCCGTGATCTAAGCCTCATCGTCCAGGATATCAACCTTTCGCACGACATGCATCTCACGGTCGCTCAGGCGGAGATCGTGCTCAAACGGATCCAGCGCCTCGAACCTGTCGGCATCGGGTCGCGATCGCTTCAGGAATGTCTTCTCCTGCAACTCGAAGCGCGCGACTTCGACCCGCATCTTAAAGAACTTGCGCGTGTCATGCTGGAAAAATATTTCGACGAGTTCACGAAGAAGCATTTTGAACAACTCTCGAAACAGCTGGGCGTTTCGCTGCAGGAAGTAGAAGAGGTCCTTGACCTCGTTTCTCATCTCAACCCGAAACCCGGTGAGGGTGAGATCACGACCCAAGAAAATTACATCACCGTCGATTTCATCGTCCATTTTGAGGACGGAGAATTCATCATCCAGCTCAACGACAAAAACATCCCTCCCCTGCGCATCAACAAAGAATACAAAGACATGATGTCGCGGAAGAAAAAAAACGGAGTAAATTCCGAGACGAAAACGTTCATCCGTCAGAAATTCGAGGCGGCGAAATGGTTCATCGCCTCCATTTATCAGCGGCGCGACACGATGCTTCGCGTCATGAGGACCATCGTCGATAAACAACGGCAGTTCTTCGAGACCGGCGAAGGGCTCAAGCCGATGATCTACAAAGACATCGCTGAAGTGATTCACATGGATATTTCCACCATCAGCCGGGTCGTGAACGGCAAGTACGTGCAGACCGATTACGGAGTGCACGAACTGAGATATTTTTTCAGCGAAGGCATCAGCACGCAAAGCGGCGAAGACGTATCGAACAAAGAAGTGAAACTACGGATCAAGGAAATTCTCGAGACGGAAGACCCTCATAAACCGCTGAGCGACGACAGGATCGCGGAGATCCTTAACGAGCGCGGGTTCAACATTGCGCGGCGAACGGTCGCAAAATACAGAGAGTCGATGATGATCCCGGTCGCGCGCCTTCGAAGAAAGATCTCTTCATCCCAATCTCAACCTGAATCTCAACCTCAATCTCAACCTTAATCTCATTCTAGTCCGGCTATGACAACAACAATCCGATCTACTACGATCGTCGGCCTTGCGCGCAACGGAAAAGTCGCGCTCGGCAGCGACGGGCAGGTCACGCTCGGCGCCACGGTCGTTAAACATACTGCGAAGAAGGTCCAGCGGCTCTACAATAATACCGTCCTTGTCGGCTTTGCGGGCGCTTCGGCGGACGCCTTCACGCTCATGGAGCGATTTGAGGAAAAACTCCAAAAGCATCAGGGGAATCTAGAACGATCGGCCGTCGAATTGGCAAAGGACTGGCGCATGGATAAATACCTCCGGCGGCTCGAAGCAATGATCGGCGTCCTCGATAAAGACCATGCGTTCATTATTTCCGGCACGGGCGACGTCATTACGCCCGACGATGGGATCGTCGCTATCGGTTCCGGAGGACCGTACGCACTCGCGGCGGCGAGGATGCTCGTCAAATACACGAACCTCTCCTCGAAGGAAATTGTTGAACAGGCAATGAGGACAGCGGCGGATATCTGCATCTACACGAATCAAAACATCACCATAGAAGAATTGTAACCCGATGAAATCACAAAGCGCAGTTGAAAAGATGCCGGGCGACGGCAAGCACAACGAACGTTCGAGGGCTTCCCAGGACCTGACGCCGACACAAATTGTGCGCGAGCTCGACAAGTACATTATCGGCCAGCACGATGCGAAAAAGTCCGTCGCGATCGCGCTGCGGAACCGATGGCGGCGTCTCCAAGTCCCGGAAAATTTGCGCGAAGAGATCATGCCCAACAACATCATCCTCATCGGACCGACGGGCGTCGGAAAAACGGAGATCGCGCGGAGGCTTGCCAAATTGTCCAACGCTCCCTTCATCAAAGTGGAAGCGTCAAAGTTCACGGAAGTGGGGTACGTAGGAAGGGACGTCGATTCGATGATCAGGGATCTCACGGAGCTTGCGGTCGTCATGGTAAAATCCGAGCGCACCGCCGAGGTACAGGAAAAAGCGGAGCGTCTCGCAGAGGAGCGCATTCTCGACATCATCATCCCCTCCGTCCGTAAACCGAAAGCGGACTCGAATACGGCCGTCGAGGCAACTGCGGACGAAGACTTGAACGAAAAAACGCGTGACCGCTTTCGGGAAAAGATCAGGGCCGGGCAGCTCGACGACAGGGTCATCGAACTCGACGTGCCGACCGATCAGTTTCCCGCCATGCAAATCCTCGGTCCTATGAACCTCGAAGAGATCGGCGTCAATCTTCAGGATGTATTCGGCAACCTTATGCCGAAGAAAATGAAAAAGCGGAAGCTGTCGGTGGCCGATGCAAAGGTCATTCTCGTTCAGGAGGAGGCGCAGAAGCTCATCGATCAGGATGCGGCCGTCAAAGATGCGATCCATCGCGTTGAGAATTCGGGCATCGTGTTCCTGGACGAAGTCGATAAGATCGCGGGATCACGCGGCGCCGCAGGCGGCCCGGACGTTTCGCGAGAAGGAGTGCAACGGGACCTTCTGCCCATCGTCGAAGGGTCGACCGTGACGACAAAGTACGGCATGGTGCGCACCGATCATATCCTTTTCATTGCGTCGGGGGCGTTCCACGTCTCAAAACCGTCGGACCTTATCCCGGAGCTTCAAGGCCGATTCCCGATCCGGGTCGAATTAAAAAATCTTACGGAAGAAGATTTCGTAAAGATCCTCACCTTGCCGCAGAATGCGCTCATCAAACAATACACCGCATTGCTGAAACCGGACAACGTCGAAATCGAATTCACACCGGACGCCATCCGGGCCATTGCTCAAACGGCAACCCAAGTGAACGACGAGGTGGAGAACATCGGGGCGCGAAGACTCCACACGATCATGACTTCGCTCCTGGA
Source organism: Bacteroidota bacterium (assembly GCA_035500675.1). Classification (GTDB taxonomy): domain Bacteria; phylum Bacteroidota; class Ignavibacteria; order UBA10030; family UBA8401; genus JAGVPT01. The sequence goes on from DATJXA010000071.1 coordinate 5,398, forward strand.
AGAAATTCTCTTCGATGCGCCGGAAAAAGTCTCATCCTCTAAACTTATCATTACGAAAGAACTGGTCACGAAGAAACTCAGCACGATCGTCAAAGACAAAGATTTGAGCAGGTTTATTTTATAAAAGCGGCTTCTCACGCCGACATTCATTGCGGCGGAAATTGCCTCATAAAAAAAAACCCGGTTCATACGAGCCGGGTTTTTGTTTTTCTACTATGATTGGATTTTCAAATCCTGAACCTCATCCCGAGCGTGAACGAGCCGTTCCGGAATCCGTTAGGGTTCGTCAGCAGGGCGATGCTTTCGGTCCCTAAATCAAGATCCCAGACGGGCGTATTGATGCCGAAACCGAGCGCCCACGTGAATCGCTCGCGTCCTCCGATAGAAATTCCCGTTCGAATCGGGAACGCGCCTATGGGACGGTATTCTGTGCCGAGGGAAAAGCGGGGCGACGTCGAATTCCCTGGTTCATTGTTGAACCCAAAGTGCATGTCAGCCGCAACCAGAAGTTGACCCGGAAAATGACTCACGAATGGAGCCTTGTCGACTTGGAGAGCGGCGCCGATGTTGAGCGCCCCAGGAAGGCTCGACTTGAACGAGGTCGTATCGCGGGTCTGTCCTTTAAACGCGTTCTTGACGGAATCCTGCTGGTTGATGTCCGATACGGTGAAGCCGCCCGTTCCCTCGATCGCCTTCGTAAATTTGTTCCAGGTGACCTTTCCGATATCGGTCACACTTATCCCGACGTTCATGGCTTGAAAGACCTCGCCGTTAACGCCGACGTCGAAACCTATTCCTGTTCCTGCCGGTTTTGTAACGTAATTGCCGATACTATCAAAAGGGATATGCGATTGATATTGGAGAAAGTTGAGCGTGCCGGTAAGCGGCCCGGGCGTGACAATCGTCGTGCCGTCGTCAAGCGTGTTAACAGTCGGCGTGATATGGATATTGCCAGTATAATGGTCGGTCCCAAAATAGCCGAAACCCTGAACATACTTTATCCCGATACCCACCGAGATATTTTTTAGCCAACGAGTTTGGAACGGAAGCATACGAGCGTACGAAAAATTGTATTCCCGAAGCCATGAAGCGTTGACTGAAGTATTATCGAGCGTGTACGTAGCTCCGTTTTCCGGGAACGCGTCAAGGAACAATTTCAAGTATCCTTCCGGGAGGTCAAGGTTGATGCCGACCTGATCGCTGACCGAGAAACCGATCCCTCCAAGCGTTTGGCTGTGTATTGTGAACCCAAATTCTGTCACGTCAAAATCGAACTGCGTATGTGCGGTTCCACCGGGGAACAACCCCAAAATTGCGTCCTTGTCCGATTGTGTCAGTTGTTTCGGGATACGGATTGTCTTGCCGTTCTGATCGTGAGCGGGCTGTCCATTTGCCGCCAGACTGTCCATCCCGGTAAAATAATCCTGATAGATCTGGTAGTTAATCAAGTCGCTTCCGACCCTAAACCCTAGCGGGGCGATTTCGAACGTCACAGTGCTTCCTCGGTCGTCGAGCGCGAGGTTTGCGGGATTGAGGCCGATCGCGTCGAGTCCGCGCGATGATGCAGTAAATGTACGGGCCATGCCGATCGTTCGTCCGGAGACCCGATCGTTGCCGGCATAAGATGTGTTGACGATAACCACACCCAATACCGCGGCCAAAAAGCCTGCTAAGTATTTTTTCTCATTCACCTTGTTCATTGTATTTCTCCTGCGAATCGATGGTATGAGTGGTGCAGTTATTTTTTGTCAAAATTGACATTATACTGAACGCTGAGGAACGCTTTCAATTCCACGTAATAATCGTCCTTGAACACAACAGGTTGGTTGCTCCCCGAGGTATTGAGCCGGATATTGATTGCCACGAAATCTGCGGGGTTCACCTGAAGGATGTCATCCGTCGTTAACCCGATGACCGTCCCCGTCAGGCCAAGAGGTGCCGTCGGCTTCGAAACGTACCGCGCACTATCCGCCCTGATGGTCCCGACTTTCGGCAGCAGAAGAAGCGCAGTCGTATCGGGCTTCGACCTGTCGGTTGCAAGGCCCGGCAATAATTTCGAGCTCACGTCGAGCTGGAACGGAAAAGCGTTGGAGATAATGAATGTCACTTTTCCGCTGTCGATCGAGGTCAGATTTTTCTTGTCGATCTTATTTCCCGACGTATCGGAAATGACGATCGTGTCTCGGTATGTCCCGTTGATAATGCCTATGCGAACGGGGAAAAGGAATTGCACCGAAGTAAAAACGCTGTCGCCGGCCTTCACCGTCCCCGTGCTGTCCGGGTATTTATAGTAGGAGACCGGATCGACGATCGCCTGCCCTTTAACGATGAGCTTTTGAGGCAAACTGCCGCTCCCTCCCGCAAAGAAGCTTGAAAGGAATTGATCGATCCCATTCCCTGCCTGACTCGTTGATTTGTCGAACACGATCTCTTTCGTGACCCCCGGATCGATGCGCAGAGTGTCCGTAAGAACTCCGCTTGAATTTCGCTCTCGGGCGGTAAGCGAATCGCCTATCGCTCCTTTTTTGTCGACGCCGTAGATCTTCATGCTCAGATCGGTCGGGAACGATCCCGTGCTCAATATTTTCAGCGTGATCGACACCGAATCGAATTTAATGCTGTCGGCCGTGAACTTATTGCCGATATCTCCTATTGCCGCATCGACCGTTTCATTGATCGGCACGGGCGTCGGCCTCACTTTGCCGATGACCTTCGTCAAAACATATGTCTTTCGCGGAGGGCTTTGGTTGTTGAGCAACGGCGTAATATCGACGCGGACCGAATCGTCTTTTGAGATGACAACTTTGCCGTTCGTGACACCGAGAGTTTTAATGGAGATTTTAAAATGAACGTTGGCGTCAGAGAGCGTATCAGGCCGTCCTCCAATTATCGTGTCGAGCTGGGATTGAATAGCGTAATTCTTCATGTGAACTGTCTGGATGAAAACGCTATTCGGCTGAATGATGCCGGACGTATCGCCCGTAGCGTCATCCGTCAAGACAAAAGGAGCGCCCGAAATTCGGTTGACAAATTCAGGCACTTCAAAATCCACAGCGATGCTCGTCGCAATTCCATTAGCGATCTTGATCTGAAAACTCCCGTCAGAGAATTCCGCCCTTTTAATTTTTGTCGAATCATCGACAAGTTGGACTGCCGAATCGGGCTGATTATATACCGGATACGTGGTCGCAAGTTCTACCTTGGCGCTCTTTAATGTTGCAGTCGGGCCGGTCGTTCCGCTTATCGCCAAATGAGAGACCAGATTTTGGCTATTCGTGATCGTCTGCCCCGATGCGCCGGACGTCGTAATAGTTGACTGCATCTTTAAATTGGCGCTCATCAGCTTTCCCGAAACAACCGCTTGTTTTGTCACCTGGCTGTGCGCGCTGATCGTAGTGAACCCAAAATTGGCCACGACAGCTAAACCCAGATCGGAGTTCGACAACTGTACGCCGTTCTGAAAACTGACAGCAAATGGAAAGTTGTTCGTAATGGTCAGACTCATCTGGCCGTCATCAAAGACCAGATAATCATACGTTGCAGTAGGGTTGTTGATATTGTTGTTCAGAGGGGCCGTAGCATCGGGGCCAAGATAAGTGATCCCACTTCCGGGATCTACCCCAAAGATATCCTGGAAAGTCACATTGACGTCGGGAATGGACGGCACAGATAAAGGCACAACGCCAAGTTTCTGACTGATCGTCGTGGGTTCCGGCGTCAACTCCGGCAACTCTATCGGAGTCGGATCGTTGACGAGCGACGATGGCTGGTAGTACACGTTGCTCGTGCTTGAGTCTGTGATGAACTTCGAGTCCTTCGAAACCATTTGGCCAAACGTGAACGTTCGGTCGATCAATCCAATATTCAGAGGAACGTTGAAGGAGGGTGCTTTGGGTTCGAGGGGGGCTTTGATGCACTGGAACGAGATTGTAGCCGTAAGGAGAAGCAGTAAAAAGGCGAACGGCTTCACCTTACTGACCGTTCCGGGATGAAAAAACTTCATGCGATCCTCCAAGATGATTTCTGGCAAACGGCTTTGGCAATCGAAGTTCGCCGTAAACGGCGATTACAGGATAAACTCAATGTACGTGATCCGACGACATCAATTGTTGATTTGCGTCATACTGACCGCCGGGCAGCGGAAAGGAAATTGGCGGCCGTCATACTAGAAAGAGGCCCAACGGAAAACGGCTTAGTGAATCTTCTCTTCTTTGGTGGGGAGTTGAAAACCGAAGCTCGGCGTCGGCGGCTGATCGCCGGAGACTTTGATCTCTCCGAATTTCGACTCGTATTTCTCGATATTATCTTTGAGCGCGTTCAACAGCAAACGGCCGTGCTGGGGGGTCATGACGATCCGCGCAAAGACCTTTGCTTTAGGCACGCCCGGCAAGATCCGCGTAAAATCGATGACGAACTCAGCCGGAGAGTGCGTGATAATTGCCAGGTTAGAATAGATCCCCTCGGCCTCTTTTTCTCCCAACTCGATATTGATTTGTTGCCCCGGCGGTGGCTGCGGATTGTTCATTGGAATTCCTTTTTCATGATACATCGTGTCGACCGGCAAATCTCCCGGCAGTTAATTGTCGCCGTAACTGCCGGGCTCTTGCCGTGTGGAATGGTCTAATTTTTTCCCGAGCGGATCGCATCGGCTTTGCCGTACGCTTCGAGCGCTTTATCCTTCATCCCGAGGTTGGCATACACCTGTCCAAGCAACTCCCACATCCGGATGTCGTCTTTCTTTTCTGAGACGACCCTCTCAAGGAACGGGAGCGCCATTTTGAATTTTTCCTTATAGGACAAGTCGTCTTCCTTGCCTGCCGCACGAAGGGCCGTTTGGTCCATGACGCCCCAATTGACATAGCAGGCCGCGATGTTATACACGACTGCCGACGAAAAAGCAGGGTCGATCTTCACCGATCCCATCGAATCGCTCGCCTCAGCGGCACCGACGCTATCGAGCCGCAAGGCCTCTTTAAATTCGGTGATCGCGTCTGCGTACGAAGAATCTTTCAGAAGGAATACGCCAAGGTTGTACCGGTCGTATTTTCTGTCCGGATACTTTTTCACCCGGTCGTTGAGAAGAGCTCGGGCTTCGTCGTTCCGGTCGGCGCCGATGTAAGCGTTCATAAGTTTTTCGGAAATATCCGGATCCTCGGGGAACGCCTTTTGCGCCTTCTTCATGGCGTCGATCGTCTTATCGAACTCATTGACCGCTTGAAAGTACAGCGACGAATCGATGACCGGTGTGTAGGGCTTATCGTTGTCGTACGCCACCTTTGTCACTTCTCCCTTTTCGACAGTCAGAGTCAAATGATACTTCTGAATCCTCCATGTTTCCTTCGCTTCCCCTTTCTTGGGTTTCGGGCCCTTTGTCACGGCGATGAGCGAGTCTCCCAGGAACAGGCGGACGTCGTCGGCCTTCATCTTCTCCTGGATACTGGCGAGGTTTTGGATCTCTTGGAACGCATTGCGGTTGACGTTTGTGAACATATCTTTAAGCGTGTTGGCGCTGTCAAGGTAGATCCGTCCAAGGAGATTCGCGGCGCCAACGTCGTTGCCTTTTTCAAACGCCATCGTCAATTGAGTCGCTGCGTTCGCCATGTCTCCCTTGCGAAAATACGCCAAGCCGAGATTCCGGCGCGTCATGAGGCTCTCCGGAAGTACGTCTGCCGCGAGCGAAAATTTCACGATCGCCGTGTCAAGATATGTCGTCGAATCGACGGCCTTGTTGATCGCGTCAACGGCTTGATTGAACAAGCGTCCCCATACGCTGAGAGTAATCGACGAGATCTCTTTTTTATGGGTCTGGGAAAGGGCGAGCGTCTGATCGAAGGCTTCTTTCATGCCGCGGTATTCTTTGAGTTCTTCGCGAACTTCGCCCAGCAGAAAAAATCCTTCTTCGCTCTTCGGATTCTTTTCGACCTCCTTTTCCAATTGCTTTTCTGCGTTCACGTAATCTTTGCGTTGTAAATACAATTTCGCGCTTGTCATCTCCGACGATGCGCATTGAAATCCCGTTGTCAGGATTGCGGCGAGCGTAACGCCGAGAATCCCCCAATAGAGTAGTTTCATACCATATTCCTTGGATAATTCGATAGGATAACTTTTTTGTAGGAAAAATTCCGTGAAAATATAGAGAAAATACGTTTTATAGTCAATCCGTTATTTTACGGGGGAGAGGGCTACTTTCAGAAACCTTCCGAAGGTTTTTTGATTGAACATCGAAAAAGCTTTGGCATTTGCTCATTTTAGATAGAAAGCCTTCGGAAGGTTTGCGGTCAATCGTCAAATGTAACCCACTACCTTTTACGGGTGAGTGCCCGGTTCAATTCAAAACTAGAGACTGCCCGGTCTTGATTTGGCATTGGTACGCTTCGCTTTTTTTTCACTGTTATGTGGATGCCCGCCAGAAGCATGCGGGTATGACGAGCGCTCAAGTTGCGCCATTCCCGAACGTTTCCATCGGGAATCCAAAACATACCACTACCCTTGATTTCGCTCGTTCATTTGTGTACCTTGGAGTGACGTTCCGTGGGGGTGCCTTTTTCTCGCCGATGATAATGAAAACGACCACGATACTTCTCTTAGCCCTCCTCATCCAACCATCATTCGCCGAAAATGGCGTCGCGCTGTTCCTCACGATAGACGGCTCCATCAATCCTGCCTCATCGGATTATCTTCATGAAGGCATCAAACGGGCGGAGAAGATGAACGCCGCGTGCGTTGTCGTCGAGCTTAACACACCCGGCGGCCTTTTACAATCGACGCGGATGATTGTCAGCGATTTTCTCACGTCCACGGTACCAGTGATCGTCTACGTCTCACCGGCCGGTGCGCAAGCGGCGTCCGCGGGGGTCTTTGTGACGCTTGCTGCAAACGTCGCCGCGATGGCTCCGGGGACGAATATCGGCGCCGCTCATCCGGTCAATATGCAGGGAGGGATGGATTCGACGATGGCCGAAAAAGTAACGAACGACGCTGCGGCTTTTATACGAACAATCTCGGAGAAGAGGCACCGCAACATGCAATGGGCCGAGGAGGCCGTTCGCAAAAGTCTCTCGATCACGGAAACAGAGGCGCTGAAGAAAAACGTCATAGATTTCGTTGCGAGGGACCGCGCCGATCTTCTGGATTCCCTCGACGGAAGAAAGGTCCAAATCGGCGACAGGATCGTCACGCTTGCAACACGCGGAGCGACGATCGAGTCCCGTGAGATGGGGTGGCAATACAAGATCTTAGATACGATCAGCGACCCGAACATCGCGTACATTTTCATGATGATCGGAATGTACGGGATCCTTTTTGAGCTCTATAATCCCGGATCGATTTTTCCCGGAGTGGCCGGAGCAATTTCTCTGCTCATCGCGTTGTACGCGTTCCATACGCTCTCGATCAATTATTCGGGAGTCGCGCTCATCATTCTCGGCATCATCCTGTTTGTCCTTGAGATCAAAATCACGAGCCATGGCTTGCTGACCGTCGGCGGCGTTATCTCTCTCTTCATGGGGTCAATTATGCTCATCAATACGGACACGTTGTTCGATTTTCAGACTATTTCACTCGAGGTGATCATTCCCACCGTCCTCCTTACTGCGGCATTTTTCGTTTTCGCGATCGGCGCGGGACTAAAGGCGCAGATGCGTCGTCCGGCGACCGGCGCCGAAGGGCTTATCGGCGAGGAAGGCGTCGCCATTACGAAGCTCAACCCTTCGGGGCAAGTGAAAATACAGGGAGAGATGTGGAATGCCGAAAGCATCGACGGCGATCTGCCAAAGGAAACGCCGGTCATCGTAGCAGAGGTGAACGGCCTTGCGTTAAAAGTAAAAAAGCGCGGCGAGCATGGAACCAGTCGCACGAGATCGTAATGTTTCTTCACTTTCTCAATAACCCGAAAGGAAATTTTTCATGGGACCGATAGGAGTTGTTACAGTTATTATTATTTTTTTCGTCGCAATCATTCTCTCAAACGCAGTGAGGATCCTTTCCGAGTATGAGCGCGGCGTCATTTTTCGGCTGGGACGGTTAGTGAACGTAAAGGGACCTGGGTTGATTCTTCTTATCCCGATGGTCGATCGGATGGTGAGGGTGAGTCTGCGAACTGTCGTGCTCGACGTCCCTCCGCAGGACATCATCACAAAAGATAACGTGTCGATCAAAGTGAACGCCGTTGTCTACTTCCGCGTCGTGCAGCCCGACAAGGCGATCATCAGCGTTGAGAATTATATCTACGCCACGTCGCAGCTCGCACAGACAACGCTCCGCAGTATTCTCGGGCAGTCCGAGCTCGATGAGCTGCTCGCACAACGCGATAAGATCAACCATGAGCTGCAGATGATCATCGACCAACACACGGAGCCGTGGGGGATCAAGATCTCAACAGTGGAGGTGAAACAGATCGACCTTCCCCCGGAAATGCAGCGTGCGATGGCGAAACAGGCAGAAGCGGAGCGGGAACGCCGGGCGAAAGTCGTGCATGCGGAAGGCGAGTTGCAGGCGAGTCAGAAATTAGGAGAAGCGGCGGCGATCATCCAGAAGAATCCCATCGCACTGCAGCTGCGCTATCTTCAAACGCTTACCGAGGTCGCGTCGGAAAATAACTCGACGACGATCTTTCCGTTCCCGATGGAACTGCTCACGCCGTTTATCGAGGCCTACAAGAAAAAATAGTTCTCCGGCGGAGAGAGGGCGCTGTAATGCACCCTCTCCGTCCATCAGAGATCTGAAAGCTTCAGGGGAGTCTTACAGAAGAGTGAGATCTTTACGCCGTAACTTTTTCAGCGCTGCAGTATTCGTCGAAAGCGCTTGTCAGATCCGCAGCGATCGCCTGGGCGTCCCGATTTTCGATCCTGAAACGCGGAATAAAATGGACAAGCTCTCCGTCTTTAAATAGCGCAACAGAGGGGGAAGACGGCGGAATCTGTCCGAACCATTCCCGCGCACGCGCAGTCGCTTCCATATCCTGCCCCGCAAAAACGCTCGTCAGCACATCGGGCTTGTTGGCATGCTGAAGCGCCTGAGTAATTGCAGGCCTCGCCCTTCCAGCCGCACATCCGCATACCGAATTGACAACGACGAGTACCGTCCCTTTTTTCTGATTCAACACGTCGTCGACCTCTGCCGCTGTCCGCAGTTCGCGGATGCCGACTCTCGTCAAATCATCGCGGAAAGGCTGGATTAATACTGGATCGTACATTTTAACCTCAATGAATAATTAATAATGAAGAATGAATAATTAAAAAAATCAATGAGAGGATTGCATCGTTTTGAGAATCGAAGTTAAAATTTTTAACAATTCCTCACAATCTTTACGTATACTTGAGCACTGCTGTATACTCAAATAACCTGTATCTTGTAACAATCTCAACCAAAAATAAGTTTCTCGAGCTTCTTTGTATGAAATTCGAATTTTAGCGGCAAATTCCTTTTTCGATTGCGCCCCGATCGCCTCCTCGACGTTTGCTCCAACTGAAGTTCCGGACCTTAATAATTGCTTTGAAAGAGTTGTCTCTCGCTTCTGATCAGCAAGCCATTTGCACAATTTGACGATGCGAAGAGCAAACAAATAACTCTTCGTCTGAATAGCATTGTTTTCTTTCATCCCGCCCCCCCCTTAGGACAATTAATAATGAAGAATGAATAATTAATAAAAAATTCTGACTTATTGCATCCTGCTTAGTTCTGAATTATTAATTCTTCATTATTAATTCTTCATTGCATTAAGGGCGCTTCCCGCCTTGAACCATGCGATTTGCTCCTCGAAGAATGAATAATTAATGATAAAAAATGAAAATCTGGCTCATCGCATACTAGAGTTTTGAATTATTAATTCTTCATTATTAATTCTTCATCGCATTAAGGGCGCTTCCCGCTTTGAACCATGCGATCTGCCCCTCGTTGAACGAGTGATTCAGCTCTGCCGTGTGCATCGAACCGTCGCTGTGACGGATCTCTAATTTCAAGGGTACGCCCGGAGCGAAGGTCGTCAATCCGCGGATCGCCAGAAGGTCGTCCTCGCGGATAAGGTCGTAATCGGCCGGGTTCTTGAACGTCAACGCGAGCATCCCCTGTTTCTTGAGATTCGTCTCGTGAATCCTCGCAAAACTTTTCACAATGATCGCCCGGCCGCCGAGAAAACGAGGCTCCATCGCAGCGTGCTCGCGCGACGAGCCTTCTCCGTAATTTTCATCCCCGATCGCGACCCAGCCGATTCCCTGCGATTTGTATGCGCGAGCAACCGCCGAAAAATCTTTTGCCTCCCCGGTGAGAACATTCTTCCCTTTCCCCGCTTCGCCGCTGAAAGCATTGACGGCGCCGATGAACATATTGTTCGAGATGTTGTCGAGATGACCGCGATACTTCAGCCATTTGCCCGCGGGAGAGATATGGTCGGTCGTGCATTTCCCTTTTACTTTGACGAGCACGCGGAGATTTTCAAGGTCCTTCTTTTCCCACGGCTTGAACGGTTCGAGAATTTGGAGCCGGTCGCTCTTCGGGTCGACTTTGACCTGAACAGCCGAACCGTCGCGAGCGGGTTCGACATATCCCCGTTCGCCGGGTGTGAAGCCCTTTTTGGGAAGCTCCTCGCCGGAGGGGGGATCGAGCTTCACAGGCTCGCCTTTACTGTTCACGATCGTGTCGGTCACAGGATTGAACGTCAGCTTTCCCGCGAGCGCAAACGCTGTGACAATTTCGGGACTGGCGACGAAAGCGTGGGTGTCGGGGTTGCCGTCGTTCCGTCCGGTGAAATTTCTATTATAAGAAGTAATGATGGAATTCTTTTCGCCTTGCTTGACGTCGTGGCGTTTCCATTGGCCGATGCACGGTCCGCACGCATTTGCGAGCACCAGCCCTCCCATGTCGGTCAAGGTCTTCAACTGTCCGTCCCGTTCGATCGTCGCGTGAATCTGCTCGCTGCCCGGCGTGATCGTAAATTCGGATTTTGCCTTCAGCCCTTTACCGATCGCCTGCTCGGCGACCGAGGCGGCGCGCTCGATATCTTCGTAAGAAGAATTTGTGCAGCTTCCGATCAATGCGACCTTCAGTTCTTCGGGATAATTATTCTTCCTGACCGCGTCCGCAAACTTCGAGATCGGCCATGCCAAATCGGGCGTGAACGGTCCGTTGACGTGCGGTTCCAATTCGCTCAAATTTATTGAAATTACCCGGTCGTAGTATTTTTCGGGTTGAGAAAGAATTTCTTTGTCAGGTCTCAGGAAATCGGCGATCTTTTCCGCCAAGCCGGCTATTTCTCCGCGCTCCGTCGCACGCAAGTAATCGGACATCCGGGAATCGAACGGAAAAACGGAAGTCGTCGCCCCGATTTCCGCTCCCATATTGCAAATTGTTCCCTTGCCCGTGCACGAAATTGATTTCGTCCCTTCGCCAAAATATTCGACGATCGCTCCGGTTCCCCCTTTCACCGTAAGAATTCCGGCTACTTTCAGAATGACATCCTTTGCCGATGTCCAGCCATTGAGCGATCCTGTAAGGTTCACTCCGATCACTTTCGGGAATTTCAATTCCCACGGCATTCCGGCCATCACATCTACGGCATCGGCGCCGCCGACGCCGATCGCGATCATCCCCAACCCTCCCGCATTCGGCGTATGCGAATCCGTCCCGATCATCATCCCACCGGGGAACGCATAGTTTTCAAGAACGACTTGATGGATAATTCCTGCGCCAGGTTTCCAAAAACCGATGCCATATTTGTTGGAAACGCTGGCGAGAAAATCATACACTTCCTTGTTATCCTCGCTCGCTCGCAGCAGATCTCCTTTTGCGCCAACCTGCGCCTGGATCAAATGGTCGCAATGAACCGTCGATGGAACGGCTGCGCTCTTTCTACCGGCCGACATGAATTGAAGCAGCGCCATTTGCGCAGTCGCATCCTGCATAGCGACGCGGTCGGGAGCAAAATCGACATACGATTTGCTCCTCTCCGCCGGTTTGGCGAGCGACGAGAATGTATGGGAGTAGAGAATTTTTTCCGTCAG
>DATJXA010000072.1:0-7064 GCA_035500675.1 Bacteroidota bacterium
CGACGACCGGTCTCTTCTCTACGCATCGGTCGGTTACAAGCCATATCCTTTTATGATCGTCTCCACCCTCTATTCATGGACGTTCGTTCCGGTGACCGATGCCAACGGCAACACGCACTACGTGACGCAAAAACGGATTCAACCGAAGGTTTCCATTGTATTTCCTCTCTAAGAAGACGCTCCCTCAATGTCACGAGAGTTCAATCACAGTGTTCGACGAAGTCTTATGAATCTTAGACTGTGCGCCCTGGCGGCTTGCTTTGTTCTTACGTCATCGCTTTTTGGCGAGAACACAGCGCTTCCGTCAAAGGTGACAGCAGTGACCGTCTACGGCGACCGGGCGGCGGTGACAAGGACCGGCCGGGCCTCCGTGCAGGCGGGGACGTACGATCTTTCGTTCGACAACCTTCCCGCGGATATGCTCGACCAATCGGTGCGCGTTTCGGGAAAGGGGTCAGGCGCGAGCATCCTCGACGTCCGCGTGGAAACAGCATTTCTCGATACGACAGCGCAAGAAAGGATTCATGCCCTGCAGTCAAAGCTCCAGGACCTCCAGCTGCAGCTCGCAGAATACAACGACCGTCTCACCGTGCTCAATACCGAGCGCGATTTTATTTTGCAGATCAAGCCGCAAGTGAACGACACCCCCGGCAAGGAGGCGAAGATCCCTCAACCGACAGTCGAGGAGTGGCAGAAAATGCTCTCGTTTTTTGACGCAAACCTCAATAAAATTTTTGCCGAGCAGCGGAAGATCGGTAAAGATCGAACGGATCTCCAGGCAAAGATCGATGCGCTGCAAAGACAGATCGGCCAAATCGGGCCGGGTTCCCGCCGCTCGGCAAAGAATATTGTGGTGAGTGTTTTGGCGACAAAGGCCGGAGACATCGAGCTCGATGCGCGATACGTTGTGCTCGATGCGGGATGGTATCCTCATTACGATATCCGTGTGTCGACCGAATCGCGCGACATTGAATTGACGTATCATGGCATGATACATCAAAGCACGGGAGAAGATTGGGAAAACGTCGACCTTTCTCTCTCTACCGCCCATCCGGACGTCGGCGGGGTGCAGCCGGAGCTCACACCTTGGTACGTCAACATTATGGAGCCGCGTCCGATGTTCAAAAGCATGGACAATGCACCCCGTCCGTTGAATGAAGGAATGGTCTCGGCCCAAAACGCCGTTTCAGTGGAACGGATTGAGAATGTCGTTGCGCAAGTTGAAACGCAGACGACATCGGCGCTCTTTCACATCGGAGCAAAGTCGACCGTCCTTTCGGATAACACTCCGCACGCGGTGACGATCGCGATCGAAAAACTTCCGGCGAGCTTCAGCTATTCATCCTCCCCAAAAATTTCTCCCTTCGTGTACCTCAAAGCCGTCGTGTCGAATTCCTCGGACGCGCCTCTCATAGCCGGCGCTGCAAATATTTTTTCGAACGACGACTTCGTTGCAACGACACGGTTGAACACGATCCCGCCCGGGGAGACCTTCGAGGCCTCTCTTGGGACGGATCCGTCGATCACGATCGAACGAAAGCTCATCAATAAATTTACCGACTATACCGGCACGTTCACGAAGAACGTCAGGGTGACGTACGAATTCAGTTACACGCTGGAAAATCACAAGAAGACCCAAGATACCGTCCTGGTTCAGGACCAACTCCCCGTCTCTCAGAACGAGAAAATTGTTGTGGAACAGATCGAACCATCTCCCAACGATATCAAGGCAGACGATCACGGTATGCTTGCATGGCACGTTCTGGTGAAACCGGGGGAGAAGAAAACATGGGATCTGAAATTCAACGTGGAATATCCTCGCGGATTATCGGTATCGGGCATTGAGTAAGGTTTCATGAATCCCTTCAACAGACTTATCGTCTCACTCCTCCCAGTAACGCCCAAATTTGTTGTCGCCCGTTTTGCGAAACCGTACATCGCGGGCGAAGACCTTCAGGATGCAGTTGCCGCCGTCACCACAATCAATCGCGCCGGAGCCATGGCGACAATCGATGTGCTCGGCGAAGACATCACGACGCGCGAGGAGGCGATCGCTGCGCGGGAAGAATGCAAGCGCGTGCTTGCGACGATCGGACAGAATGGACTTCAATCGAATCTTTCAGTCAAGCTGACGCAGCTTGGACTTAAAATAGACTTGGATTTTTGTCGGTCGAACATGGAGGAGATCCTCGATGCGGCGAAGGCGCAGAAGAATTTCGTCCGCATCGATATGGAAGACCATACCTGCACCGACGATACCCTGGCGGTGTTTCGGGCAGTGAGAAAAAAATACTCCAACACCGGCATCGTGATCCAGGCATACCTTAAACGGAGCGAAACGGACATCCGTCAGCTCATTGCCGAAAAAGCCAACATCCGGCTGTGTAAAGGCATCTATTCCGAGCCGGCAGAGATCGCCTTCAAGAAAAAAGAGGAAATCCAACAGAATTTTTTGCATCTTCTCAGGCTCCTTCTCGACGCGCGCAGCTACGTGGGGATCGCGACGCATGATGACGTTCTTATTGACGGGGCGAGAGCGATGCTGCGCGAGAGGGGATTCGGGACGAACGAATATGAATTCCAGATGCTTTTAGGAGTCCGTGTAGAAAAACGGAACGAGCTTCTCCGCGAAAAACATCGGCTGCGGGTCTACACGCCGTACGGGAAAAGATGGCACGCATATTCCGTCCGGCGTCTCAAAGAGAATCCGCAGATCGCCGGTTACGTAGTCAAGCAAGTCATCGGGTTAGAATAACGCTCAGAGTGTCGCCGGTCTGTCGGCACGTTTCCCTTCAATTATAGGAGGTTCTTCATGGCTGAAACCAACCAACAATCGTTTCAACCGTTCATCCCGGCGACTCAGACGATGAAAGAATTCACCGTCAAGTCGATAGTGCTCGGCGCATTGTTCGGCGTTCTCTTCGGCGCGGCGACCGTCTATCTCGGACTTCGATCTGGCCTCACGATCTCTGCATCCATCCCCATCGCCGTCATCGCGATCTCGATCGGCAGGAAATGGCTGAAGACGACGATCCTTGAAAATAATATTATTCAGACAGCGGGCTCGGCCGGAGAATCGATCGCGGGCGGCATTGCCTTTACGCTTCCCGGATTTCTTTTTCTGACCATGACTCCCGGCCAAACCGATTATTTTACGTACTGGACAATCCTCACAATGGCGATCTTCGGAGGGTTGCTCGGCACGCTCATGATGATTCCATTGCGGCGTTCGTTGATCGTGAAGGAGCATGAGACGTTGCCGTATCCGGAAGGGACAGCGTGCGCATCCGTTCTTATCGCGGGAGAAAAGGGAGGAGACTTTGCGAAGAGAGCTTACCAAGGGCTCGGGCTTGCGGGTGTTTATGCGGTGCTGCAACTTGTGTTCAACGTCATCTCAGCTCTTCCGACGTGGGTGACAAAACAAACGAATAGATTTTTACCCTCCGCAACCATTAATGGCTCCATCACTCCGGAATATCTTGGCGTCGGATATATTATCGGTCCGAAGATCGCCGGCGTGCTCGTTTCGGGAGGAGTCCTCGCCTGGCTGGGTCTGATCCCGCTTCTTGCTACGCTAGTGCCGCCACACACGATTGCCGAGCAGCTTGTAAAACTAGGATACCTTGCCGGCATCGCAACGGCAGGCGGCCCCGGCGGATGGGATCCGGCGACCCAGACGTTTGCGGATACTGCAACCGCGGTATACCGGGCGTACGTTCGTCAGATCGGCGCGGGCGCCGTCGCCGCGGGCGGGTTCATCACATTGATCAAAACGCTTCCGACGATCGTGGCGTCGTTCAAGGCGAGCGTCGCATCGTTCAAAGAGAATAAAGGAGGCACGGTCTCGGTCCTGCGTACGGAGAAAGATCTTTCGATCATTACGGTGATCGTCGGCAGCATCGGCTTAGCGGTTCTCATGGCGTTCCTTCCGCAGGTCCCCGGCGATTCAGTTCTCAGTAAACTTCTGCTTGGCGTGCTGGTCATTATTTTCGGATTCTTTTTTGTCACGGTGTCGAGCAGGATCACAGGACTCATCGGCACGAGCTCAAACCCTATTTCGGGCATGACGATAGCGACGCTGATGGGCACGAGCCTCGTTTTTATCGCCGTCGGATGGACCGGCTCCTTCTATGAGCCGATGGCGCTTGTCGTCGGCAGTATGATTTGTGTCGCCGCCGCAAACGGAGGCGGAACAAGCCAAGATCTGAAAACCGGGTACCTAGTCGGCGCGACGCCGCGGTATCAACAGATCAGTCTGTTCATCGGGGCCATTGTCTCGTCGCTCGTGATCGGCGCGACGATCAAAATTCTCGACCAGCCGACTGCGGCAATGCTTGCTCAAGGCCTGAAGCACGCCATGGGGAGCGATAAATTTCCCGCTCCGCAAGGGACGTTGATGGCGACGTTGATCCGCGGATTGCTTTCGTTCAACCTCGACTGGCAATTTGTCCTCGTCGGCGCATTTCTCGCCATTACGATGGAGTTGTGCAACGTCAACTCTCTTTCGTTCGCCGTCGGCGCGTATCTTCCGCTTTCAACGACCCTCCCGATTTTTGTCGGAGGAACGATCAAAGGGGTTTCCGACTGGAACATGAAAAGAAAAGGAAAAGAAGTCGAAAAAGGCGAGTTGAGTTCGGGAAATCTTTTTGCGACCGGGCTTGTAGCGGGAGGGGCATTGCTCGGAGTGATCGTCGCGCTCCTTTCGGTATGGTCGCCGACCGAAGGGATCATCAACGCGCTTAATTTTGGCCCCGCCTTCGAAGGGTTGCTGGGGCAAACGAGCTATGATGTTCTTGGCGTTCTTGCGTACGCTGCGATGGGTATAGCGCTGTATCGCGTTTCACAAAAGCCGATGGAGGGATGAAATATTCCGGGATGATAAAAAGACGGCAGCGATATCGTTAAAATGTAAGGCGTTGCCGGATTTCACCTCGGTTCAACTTAGTGAAATGAAAGAGGTATCCTATGTCGAATGCAATCGATGGCCTTAAGCCTGAACTCGTGTGGAAATACTTTGCCGAAATCAGCAAGATTCCCCGCGGCTCGAAGAACGAAAAGCAGATCTCAGCATACGTCGTTCAGACGGCTAAAAATCTTGGGCTTGAAGCGAAACAGGATAAATGCTTGAACGTTGTCGTCAAGAAGCCGGCATCACCCGGCCGCGAGAATGTCCCGAGCGTTTGTCTGCAGGGACATCTCGATATGGTCTGCGAAAAAAATAAAGAGACCGTCCATGATTTTGAAAAAGACCCGATCGAATTGGTCCGCAAAGGGAACGTGATCATGGCGAACGGGACGACGCTCGGCGCCGACAACGGCATCGCTGTCGCGACGAATCTTGCGATCATGGAGGACAGATCTCTTGAGCATGGACCGCTCGAGCTGCTCTTTACCGTCGACGAGGAAACAGGGCTGACCGGCGCAAACAATCTAAAGCCTGGCCTTCTCAACAGCACGATGCTTATGAACCTCGACTCCGAAGAAGACGGAATTCTTTACGTCGGCTGCTCCGGCGGGCGGAACACGGTGGGAACGTGGAAGGCGAGTTTTAAACCGGCGCCGGCGGATTCGGTCCCGATCGTCGTCCATGTCAAGGGTTTGCGGGGAGGTCACTCGGGTCTCGAGATCGATAAAGGGCGGGGCAACTCGATCAAAATATTGAACCGCGTCCTTGTAACGTTGGAGAAGGTCGATGCGCGGCTTTCTTCGATCGAAGGGGGAAACAAGAGCAACGCCATTCCGCGTGAAGCAGAAGCCCTCGTTTACATTCCGAAGCGGAATGTAAAAAAGGCAAAAGCGATCGTCGAAAAATGCAGCGAGATGATGAAAGCGGAACTGGCAAGCGTCGAACCGGATCTCGCGATCGTCGTGGAGGAGCCGGACGTAAAGAAGTCCGGGAAGGTGTTAAAACGGAATCAGCAAGAGTTTCTGTTCAAGACGATCGCCGGGTTGCCGCATGGCGTCATTAAAATGAGCGCGGATATTCCGGGGCTCGTGGAAACGTCGACAAACGTCGCGATCATTCGGACCGAAAAAAACAGGATTGAGATCACAACCAGCCAGCGAAGTTCCGTCGCTTCGGAGATCGATGAGATCGTCCAATCCGTCGGAGCGGTGTTTTCTCTCGGCGGAGCAAACGTGAAGTATGCCGAGGGGTACCCGGGCTGGAAACCGAACCTCGAGTCGCACATTTTGAAGATCGTCAAGTCGACGTATGCTTCGATGTACGGAGCGGAGCCGGAGGTCAAGGCGATCCATGCCGGGCTCGAATGCGGGATCATCGGCGAAAAATTTCCCGGGATGGACATGGTTTCATTCGGGCCGACGCTCGAGGGAGTTCATTCTCCGGACGAAAAGATCTACATCGACACGGTGGAGAAGTTCTGGAATTTTCTCCTCGGCATCCTAAAGAACATCAACTAAATACAACGAGGAGATACGATGAACGAACAGGCGGGCACAAGCCCGGAATTTTGGCATCCTTCGCGGCGGGCATACCGGTACACTGTACTCCTTTTCGTCAGTCTTCTGACGTTCGGAAGTTACTTTGCGTACGATAGCGTTGGGGCTATCGCGCCGACGCTGATCCAGGCTCTCGGTGTCGGGAGAGAAGCGATCGGCCAGATGTATACGGTCTATAGCGTGGCGGCGATCCTGTCTGTGTTCATCGGCGGGCTTCTCATCGACAAGATCGGCACGAGGCGTGCGAGCCTTCTCTTTTCGATGCTCGTCACGATCGGCGCGGCGATCGTAGCCATCGCTCCTAACATTTGGGTGCTCAATGGCGGTCGTTTTATTTTCGGATGGGGCTCCGAATCGCTCGTCGTTGCGCAAAGCGCAATTTTCACAAGATGGTTCAAAGGAAAAGAGCTCGCGTTTTCGTTTGGCATCGGTCTGACAGTCAGCCGGCTCGGGACGCTCTTCAGCTTCAACACCGAGGCGTTGATCGCCGAGTATTTCGGGAACTATAAGTCGGCGCTCTGGGCCGCGGTGATCTTCTGCGTCATCTCGGTCGTCGCGAACATCATTTTTAATTTCCTCGACAAGAAGGGAGAGAAGACCCT
>DATJXA010000073.1:0-25454 GCA_035500675.1 Bacteroidota bacterium
CCGCAGGGAGGAGCGAGGAACGGAGAAATGCGAGGCGTTCGTCGATGGCGGAATACAGGTATGGATTGATCCCGTGTGCCTGAACTTTCCCGTCCCACACATAACGGTAGGCATCCTCCGAGCCGACAGGGTTCATGCCGACGAAGCTTAATCGCAATGCGATTGAGGCGACCACGATGGCGAGAAGCGCTTTTGTTGAGACTTCAACGCGGACGAGGAACCACGCCATTGCTGCATAGCAAACGGAAGCCGCGATGAAGATAATGCCGAACATCACGACAGGTTGGGCCGGGGAAAAATGAAGAACTAGGAATGCGGCAATAAGAGAAATGGCCGCGAGGAAAAGTAGTGGAGAATAAAATTTATTCATCGACGGTTACAAGTTTTCAAGCGCGAGGAGCCAGTTTACAGTGTGGCGAAGAGCAAAATACAGAATTCACTCCTGTTTATCACTATAATAATTTTTATCAATATGATAGGCGGGGCAAACCTCCCTCGGTCTTTAATTTAAAAATGGCGGCTCAATTGCTTGGAATGTCCACTTGAACACGTTATCCTTGGCATAATTTGTGCCGCAACAGGAGGGCACAGTGTCGAGTGAACTTCCCCTTCAACACAGCTGTTGAGGAATCCATGAGACGTCAAGTTTATTCGTTTTTTCTTTTAGCGTTGTTCTTTTCGTCGTGTTCCGCGCCCCTCTTCAAAAGCCGGCAAGAAGATTTTGTGAAGGTCAACCGGACACATTTTGTTCTCGATGGTAAACCGTACTACTACGCCGGAACGA
Source organism: Bacteroidota bacterium (assembly GCA_035500675.1). Taxonomy (GTDB): domain Bacteria; phylum Bacteroidota; class Ignavibacteria; order UBA10030; family UBA8401; genus JAGVPT01. The sequence continues at coordinate 785 of DATJXA010000073.1, forward strand.
ATCTATGGTACGGCTGCTACATCGGCTCGCCGGGAGAGACCGGCGACCGGCCCCGTTTGCTCCGCGAACTCGATTCGCTTCATGCGATCGGCCTCGACAATTTGAGAATCCTGGCAGGCTCGGAAGCTTCAAAGAAACTGCGCGCTGTGCGGCCGGCGATCGTCCGCGCTCCGGGAGAAGTCGACGACAGTCTGCTCATGGGACTCGACTACCTTCTTGATGAAATGTCGAAAAGAAATATGAAGGCAGTTCTTTATCTGACGAATTACTGGGAATGGTCCGGAGGGATGTCGGAGTACGTCGGATGGGCGGATACGATACGGGCGCTCGACCCTGAGGTTGACGGTTGGGGAAAATTCATGAATTTTTCCGCGACGTTCTATGCGAACGAACGAGCGAACAGTTATTTCCTGTGGTATGTGCGGATGCTCGTGGACCGCAGGAATACGGTCAACGGAAGAATGTACTCCGACGATCCGACTATCATGGCCTGGCAGCTTGCGAATGAACCGCGCCCCGGAACCGGCGGCGCGGACGCTCCGAACGTTCTCCCGTCTTATTATAAATGGATAGACCAAACGGCGGGTTTCATCAAATCGCTCGATACGAATCATCTCGTGTGCTCAGGAAACGAGGGACTGGCGGGAAGCATCGGATCTGATTCCTGCGTTCTCATCGCCCACCGCTCGAAAAATATCGATTATCTCACGATTCATCTCTGGCCTCTCAACTGGGGCTGGTTCGATCCGCAAAAGATGGAAGAGACGCTGCCGACATCGATCGAGAAAGCAACGGCGTATATTGCGCAACACATCGAATTTGCACGCGAACTTCACAAGCCGATGGTGATGGAGGAATTCGGTCTTGGGCGTGACTCCGGAGCGTATGCCCTTGGGACTCCTACCACTGCGCGGGACCGCTACTACAAAAAAATATTCAGCATTCTTTACGATTCCGCACAAGCAGGTACTCCCGTTGCCGGCTCGAATTTTTGGGGATGGGGGGGCGAAGGGAAGTCGCAGAACGCCGACTTTATGTGGAAGACGGGCGATCCGTTCGTCGGCGATCCGCCGCAGGAGCCGCAGGGGCGCAACTCGATTTTCATTTCGGACCGCTCGACGATCGCGATCATCCGCGATCATGCGATGAAGATGAGGCGGCTTGGTGTTGCGGATTCCGTGTACACCCCCGGCCTGCAGTGAGTTGCAGTACGAACCGATGCCCCGCATGAACGATCGTTTGCATAAATTCTATGGCATTGTCAATCTCATGAAAATCTCAACCTCGACCTCAACCTCAATCTTAATCTCAACCTTTGTCCTCACGTTCGAATGCTTGGCGGGACAAAACGGGCGTATCGATATCCGCGATGTTGGGGCGATCGGCGACGGCAAGACCATGAACACCCATGCCATCCAGATGGCTATCGATTCGATAGCGAATGGAGGCGGCGGAATGGTCTGTGTGCCCCCCGGGGTGTTTATGACGGGCACGCTGCAATTACGCAGCAACGTGAATATTTATTTGGAGAGTGGGGCGGTTGTAAAAGGGAGCGCCAACCTCAACGACTATTTTCTCAACGGAAAGAAGGTTGGATTGTTTTTCACGCAGGATGCGGAAAATGTTTCCATCACCGGCCACGGCATGATCGACGGGAACGGCGATTCATTTATGGTGCTCGACTCGGCAAAGAAAATGGACCACGCCGGCGTCATGTGGACGAGGCAAGGAGATCAATTCCGGCATGTCAGCGAAGGTCTCGGCGACGGTCCGCTGGTCCCCAAAGACCGGCCCTTTCAGATGATCATTTTTTCCGACTGCCGCAAGGTCACTATCCTCGACGTTTCTATCACCAACTCTCCATTCTGGACTCTCCACCTTGCAGATTGCGACGGAATTATTCTTTCAGGTCTGCGGATATGGGGAAATCTGTTCGTGCCGAACAACGATGGCATGGACCTCACATCATGCAGCAATGCGATCATTTCGGACTGCGATATCCGTACCGGCGACGACTGCATCGTTCTCACCGGATACAATCATCATTTTGACCTGCCCGGATACAAGTTCCTCAAACGCACGTGCGAAAATATCACAGTGAACAACTGCACGCTTGTTTCCCGCTCGGCGGCGATCAGGATCGGCGGTTTCGACCAGAACCCGATGCGCAATTTCACGTTCAGCAATATCGTCATCACGAACTCTAACCGCGGCATCGGGCTTTTCGTGCGAGATCAGGGAGGGATTGAAAACGTTATTTTCTCCAACATCCTGATCGAAACGCATCTCTTTACCGGAGACTGGTGGGGCAACGGCGAACCGATCCAGCTCTCATCGATCCGATTGACAAAAGATGTGCCTCTCGGCAAAATGAAAAATATCAAGTTCGAACACGTCGTCTGCAAAGGAGAGTCGGGGATATTCGTGTACGGCACAGACGAAAGCGTCATCGAAGACGTCTCATTCACCGACGTGCGGTTTCACCTTGCTGACGGCAAGCTCAATGACGTCAGTGGTGGGAACTTCGACCTCAGGCCCGTCCTCGATCCGAAGCGATCCCTTTTTTCGCATGACATTCCGGGGTTCTATGGACAGTATGTGAAAAATTTACGTATCGAAGATTTTGACTTGATCTGGGATCCGATGAAGGAGACATACTTCACGAATGGGATCGAAGTGCACAACTTCGAGGGACTTGATATCGTGAGATTTCACGGAACGGGTTCGCCGGGAAATTCCAATGCCCGGCCGATCGTGCTGGAAGACGGAACGGAGTACGAAGTCACGCCTGGAAATGTGGCAGTGGTGAAGAAAAATGTTGAGGAAAAATAATGGAGCAAGTGCTCGTTCCTAAGAGCTTGGGAGCAAGATCCTTTGCATTTGTTTGTTTCGACAGTAAGGGCTTAGTCCCTTTTCTCCGGAAACAAATTGAACGTCTCCATTTGCTCAATTAATTCGTCGGCCATTTTCCGATGCGTCTCAACCGTCGGATGTCCATTTCCAACATAACCGCCGGGAAACTCATCAAAAGATGAATAATAAATATCGTGTTTGCCGGAGCCGATCTCTTCATCGTAAATTTGTTTGACGTTCGTACGGATCCATTCAGGATACGCAGCGACGAGCACGATCTTTACACCAGGATAAACGCGGCGTAGCGTATCGAGGAATTGACGATAGGTATTGCGAAAAAGGGTCGATTTCTCATTGGAAATCTTGCCGTCTTTTCCTGTGAGGCCGGAACGATCATTGAGGCCGAGGCAGACGACGGCAACATCGGGAATCCATTGTTTAAAATTCCATTTTGGCTCGCTCGACTCCATTAACGTCCGGTCAAATCTTTTTGGTATCGTTACGTTGATGTTCCCTTGCCAATCGCAGTACATGCCGGCACCGGACCTACACGTTGTAGTGTACTGAGCGCTGAAATGCTTTGCAATAAGAGGAGCGAACCCCTTGTCGATGTTGGTGACCGGAAAGCGGGCTTCCCAATCGAGCTGCTGTTGATTTGTTTCGTCGCTTTCCGCGGCCGTAAACGAATCCCCGATAAATTCGATTTTGTGCGACGGTTTAGCGGGAGGGGGAAGGAGCATTCCGGCGCTGTCGAGAATAATTCCTGAAAATGTGTAAGGAGCCTCGAACGTAATGTTGCGCCTGCTAAACAGGAGCGTATGTTTTGTGTTTGCGAGGCTGTCTGCCAGGATGTAATCGGATTCTTGGCTATTGTTCCCATGGAACACACCGCGAAGTTTGCCGTCGATGTAGACGTTGAAATAATCTGTGCCGTCGGTCAGCCGGACTCCGACCCTTGTCCCGGAAAATTCCGCATAGATGTAGACGCCTGGCCACGAGTAGCGAGGATGAAGCGAGTCCGTCATATCCCAACGTCCGAAATACTGGATGTTCGGGTTGTTGGCGGGAACAAAATTTGTCGCAGCCATGATGCTTGTCAGTCCGAGAAGTTGTGAGAGGATCGTCAAACGAAGCAAACGAAACCGGTTCATGGCGTTCTTCCTTTTTTTTCTAAACTTTTATTGCGTTGACCGATTTTCAGAAGGCGCAGCCGCCATCGGCGTGAGAATATGCGTACAATTGCAGTCAAATTCAAATGGAAGGGCAGGTCATCCGATATGAGGAACTCTCCGCGATACTCTAACGCTGCGGTTGCCGCAGCCGTCCTTGTGCTCTGTTGTTTTACAAACAACTGGCTGAACACGTGTTGTGCAGCTGAACCTCTTGTCACGAACAGGGACTCGATCTCCATCGAAATGCGAAAGGTCCTTGACGACGAATTCATGCAAATGTATTCCCGCGCCGTCGACACAGTTGACGGAGGCTTCTTCAGCGATATGAATTATCAATGGGATCTCGACGGGAAACAGGACAAGATGATCGTCACTCAGGCGCGATACGTGTGGGCCGCTTCCAATGCCGCGATGTTTTATCAAAAGGATAACACGCTTCGCGATATCGCATCGCACGGAGTGAAATTTCTCAGGGAAAAAATGTGGGACAGCACGTTCGGCGGTTTTTTTAACCTCGTCAGCCGTGAAGGCGAACCGCTTAACGAAGGCGGGGGAATTGTCAAACAGGCGTACGGGAACGCGTTCGCGATTTATGGATTGGCCGCATATTACAGGGCATCCGGGGACACTGCAGCTCTGATGCTTGCGCAGAAAGCTTTCCGCTGGCTCGATAGTCATAGTTACGACTCGCGATATGGCGGATATTTTCAATTCATGTCGAGAGACGGAACGCCGATGGAAGAGGGCTATCGGGGCGTTCCGCCAAAGGACCAGAACTCTATGATCCATCTCCTCGAATCGTTCACCGAGCTCTATTCGGTGTGGCCCGATTCTGTAGTACGAGAGCGTCTTTCTTCGATGTTGCATCTCATTCGTGATACCGTCGTGACCGAAAAAGGATACTTGCGTCTTTTTTTCAAACGAGACTGGTCGCCGATCGTTTATCCCCAATCGAAAGGAGCGGTCAATCAACGTGAATTCGAGTTCGATCATGTCTCGTTCGGGCATGATGTTGAAACGGCGTATCTGATGCGCGAGGCCTCAAAAGCATTGCACCTTAAAAACGACACGCTCACTTTGATGATAGGAAAAAAAATGGTCGATCGCGCCATCCTGAACGGGTGGGATACAAGCCATGGAGGGATATTTGACGGAGGATATTATTTCGACGGGGACGATCACGCGACAATTGTCAGAAGGACAAAAGAATGGTGGGGACAGGCGGAGGCGCTCAATTCATTCCTTCTCATGTCCGAACTTTTTCCCGAAGATACGCTCCATTATTACGAGAAATTTTGCGTCCAATGGAAGTTTTGCAAAGACTATGTCATCGACATGAAGCGGGGCGGATGGTTCTGGGGCGGAACCGATATCGTTCCGAACCTCGATCACTCTCCCAAAGCGTCGATCTGGAAATGCAACTACCACACGTCGCGGGCGATGATCAATTGCATTGAACGGATCGAAAGAGAAACGCTTCCGCGCGAGCATGTTCCTTACGAGCCGGTCAATCCGCATGCGACCTTAGCAGCGAGGAAACTGCTGACATATCTTTATTCTATCCAGGGGAAAAAGATCATTTCCGGTAATCAGAATTATGTCGGGAGGTTCGATACTTATCCGGACATCGTGAAAGAACTCACCGGTAAATTGCCCGAGGTATGGGGATGCGATTTTATCAATTACTATGTTCCAGGGTATGCGCAAGCGCTGGTCGATGAAGCGTACAAAAAATATACGGAAGGCTACATCATCACCCTAATGTGGCATGCGGGGAGGCCGCAGGACGACCCGCCGTTCAAATGGAAAGAAGGGATCCAGGGAAAAATGACCTCCGCGGAATGGACGGAGTTGACGACCCCGGGGACGCGTCTCAATGCGCGATGGATGGCACAGGTCGACACGGTAGCAAAGTACCTCGGCGAGCTTCAAGATCTCGGCGTACCGGTTCTGTGGAGGCCGTACCACGAATCGAACGGCGTCTGGTTCTGGTGGGGGAACAAGAGAGGAGAGGACGGATTCGCGAAATTGTACCGGATGATGTATGATCGTTACGTGAACTACCATAAGCTCAACAATCTCATCTGGGTCTGGAACACGAACGCCCCGCGTCAGTTGATCGACGATGAAGCTTATGAGTATAAAGAGTATTTCCCCGGCATGGAGTGCGTCGATGTCTTTGCAACCGACGTCTATCATAACGATTACCGGCAGAGCCACCACGACGAGCTTGTCCGGCTCGGTCGCGGAAAAATCATCGCGCTCGGCGAGGTGGGCGAAGTGCCGACTCCGGAGATCCTCGACCGGCAGCCGATGTGGACATGGTTTATGGTGTGGGGAAATTTCGTCATCACGCATAATACACCCGAGCAAATGAGAGCGCTCTATAATTATCCGGGGACATTATCACACGAAGATTTTCTTCCGGGAAAATAATTATTGTCAAAAATTAACTTTGGCCATACCTATGAAGTATCTGCGATTGGCGGTAAAATATATTTTCTTTTTCCTCGTCGTTCCGACGTTGGCGTGTGTTCATTCCGATACGGTTGCTCAAACGAACGAAGACACGCCTCTGTTGAAGATCAATGATGAGGGCTATTACGAAACCGGCGGCCTCGACGTTATGGTCTTCGACGATTTTTATCCTGAAGGACATCAAGGAGGACTGACCATCGTTCAATGCGGCAAGAGGCTTGCGGCGAACGGAGACGTACGTCTCGAGCCGACCCCCGGACAATGGTCGCCCGTTCCCAAAGTCGGAGAACGGCACATCGACAAATTGCACAACAGTATCAGCGTTACTCTTTGGTATCCCGATTCGAGCCAGGACAGGAAGGGGTTTAATCCGATCATTTATCCGGACCTAAGGTTTTATTATACGATCAGGACCGAGGCGGTCGGCAACACCATAAAAGTCGACGTCGATCTCGACGCCCCACTGCCGAAGGAATGGGCGAACAGGGTGGGGTTCAACCTCGAATTTTTCCCGGGAGAATATTTCGGTGAGTACTATCTGATGGACGGGGTCTCGGGCGCTTTTCCCCGTCAGGCGGACGGGCCGATGGTCACAGACGACCGGGGAAATCTCCAGATCGCTCCAATGGCACAAGGAAAAAAGCTCATCGTCGCTCCGGACTCTCCTCAAAAGGAAATCGAAATCGTCAGCAATACAAGCCCTCTTCAATTGTACGACGGCAGGGGACTCCATAACAACGGATGGTTCGTGCTTCGCTCGACAATTCCCGCGGGGGCGGTCAAAGGGGCCGTTGAATGGATCATTTCCCCCCGCGTGAACAGCTCATGGAAGTACAAACCGGTCGTCCAAGTCTCGCAGGTCGGGTATCATCCAAAGCAGAAAAAATTCGCAGTCATCGAGCTGGATAAACGCGATACGTCCTACGACCGAATTCAACTCGTTCGTATTGATGAGAATTCAGAAAATGTCGTCAAAGCAGATTCATCCCCTAAACTCTGGGGGCATTTCCTTCGGTATTCTTACCTCCGTTTCGATTTTTCAAACGTAACGGAAGAAGGATTGTACAAAGTACGTTACGGCTCGACCGAGTCGAACGTCTTTGAAATTAAAAACAATGTTTTCGCAAAAAATGTGTGGCAGCCAACCCTCGATTATTTTCTTGTCGTGCAGATGTGTCACATGAGGGTGGAAGACCGTTACAGAGTGTGGCATGGTCTCTGTCACATGGACGACGCCACGATGGCGCCGGTCAACCATAATCATTTCGACGGTTATTTCCAGCGCGGGTCCACGCTCACAAAATATAAGCCGGGAGAACATGTTCCGGGGTTGAATATCGGCGGCTGGCACGACGCGGGGGATTACGATCTGCGCGTTGAATCACAGGCAGAAACGGTCTACAAGCTTGTGCTGGCCTACGAATTCTTTGTCAAAGATTACGATCAAACATCGATCGATGAAGAAACGCGCGTTGCCCGGATTCACGTTCCCGATGGCAAGCCGGACATCCTCCAGCAGGTTGAGCACGGTGTGTTGTCCATTATCGGCGGTTATGAATCGATGGGAAGATTATACCGCGGAATCATTTGTCCGACCCTCAAGCAATACGTCCATCTTGGAGATGCGTCGACGATCTCCGACAACCTTATTTATAAAGAGGGAGCGATCGATCCAATTCTCCATCGTCCCCTTCCGCAGGACGATGGGATGGTGTTCACTGAGGAGAACCCACCGAGAGAGCTATACGTTGCGCAGACACTTGCGGCGGCAAGCAGAGTGTTGAAGGGATTTGACAACGATCTCGCAACGAAGTGTCTTTCCGTATCCGAGGCGCTCTATGCAAAGGATATCTCGGCGTCTGCGAAAGACAAAATAAATACGGCGGCCGAGCTCTATCTCACTACCTCCGACGAGATCTACAAAAAAGTTCTCCTTGAGAATGAAAACCTTATCAGTTCAGACGTAGAGTTCAGCGCTGAAGTTCTCGGAAGGGTCGTCAAGAAAATCGGCGACCCAGGGTTTACGGCAAAAATCGAGGAGGGAGTGAAGGCCGCTGCAAAACGGATCGTCGAGCAGCAAAAAGAAAACCCGTACGGCGTCCCGTATAAGCCGTACATCTGGGGAGCGGGCTGGGGAATTCAATCGTTCGGCGTCAAACAGCTTTTTCTGCATTTGGGGTTCCCGAACATTGTGTCATCGGAGTATGCGTTCAATGCGATGAATTTTGTCCTCGGCTGTCATCCCGGCGAAAATACAGCATCGTTCGCGTCGGGAGTCGGCGTAAGATCTTTGACGGTAGCGTATGGAGCAAACCGTGCCGACTGGACGTATATCCCCGGCGGCGTAGGGAGCGGGACTGCGCTCATCCGTCCCGATCTTCCAGAATTAAAAACCTGGCCGTATTTTTGGCAACAGACGGAATATGTGATGGGCGGAGGAGCCACGGATTTTATGCTCTTGGCGATGGCCGCTGATCATCTCTTCAATGAATAGCGTAAAAAAAGATTGCACCTGACCGACGATCTCAGTATGGTAATAGTATCGTCATTTAATAACTATGCTTGCGTATCGATACCTTTGACGAGGATCAGTTACGATCGCCTCGATTGGAAGTCGTTGAAAGAGGATGGATGGCTTGCGTGAAGGAGAAGGTACGTTTCACCAAACATAAGGAGAAGACGCCATGTTTTTCCCCGCTCAAAAAGGAAGACGATATGCCATGCTTCTCGTCGCCGCTCTCGCAGCGCCTCATCTGAACGCGCAGCCCAAGTCGCGCCGATCCGACATCACTGTCAAACAATTGGCCGTCGTCGGCTCCAACACCGTCAGAATTAAACGCGACCCTGCCTCCGGTAAACTGTACATCGTGCAGAACAACGGGATCATTCAACGGGTCAATTTCGGGATTGGAGGTACGGCGTCTCTCACGACCGTTTATACGACCGCCAATCACGGACTCAACGCGCCGTTGGGAATCACGTTTGGCCCTGACGGAACGATGTATCTTGCCGGGAACGATTCAACTGGAGTGATCGGAACTGCCACTGTCGTTAAAGGCGTCCCCGTGTCCCCCGGCAGCGAAAATCGGACATGGAGCGTCATCGCTCAAACAGTGGGATACCGCTATGGCAACATCTATAATCATAGGGTGAATGCCATTATTCTCAACCCTACAGGTGATTCTCTCTATGTCAACAGCGGCGCCTCGACCGACCATGGCGAAGCGCATGGAGGTTACCGTGAAGCCGGTCTCACCTCGTGCATTTGGAAACTTCCAATTGACGGAGACAGCATCATTTTGCATGACGACAGAGAGTGGCTGCGCTCAAACGGCTATCTCTTTTCGGAAGGGACGCGGAACACTTTCGATTTTGCCTATGCCGGAAACGGAGACCTTTTCGGTCCCGAAAACTCGGACGACCGCGACGACCCCGAAGAGCTCAACTGGCTTCAAGAGGGGCACCATTATGGATTCCCGTGGCGCATCGGCGGAGACAATACTCCGCAGCAATACACACCGTACGACCCGCACACGGACCCGCTTCTCAGCCCGAACGCATGGGGAGGCGGAAACGGAATGCTTTACACGACGTACAGCAACGACCCGACGTATCCCCCGCGACCGGATAGCGTGACCTTCACCGAGCCGATTCCGAATTTCGGGCCAGATGCAGATAAATTCCGAGACACGACGACAGGCGTTGTCAGGGATGCCAGCGTCCTCGATTCAAGCCTCACAACCTTTACGCCTCATCTCTCGATCGATGGCATTGTGTTCGACAGGGACTCTCTCTTGAAGGGAGATTTAAAAGGTAACGCCTTCGTTATCAGTTTTTCGAACAGCTCGCTTATCACAGCGATGGGGGACACGAGTCAGAACCTCATGTCCATCGCACTGACAAAGACGGACGGCAAATATATTGCTCATGTGACAAAACTGGTCACTGGGTTCAATTCGCCGCTGGGGCTTGAGATGGTGGGAGATACGTTGTACATCGTCGAGACGGGACTTCAGTATAGCAACAATTCGCCGAAGTTGTGGCAGGTTGTGCTGCCGGCCGAGCCGATCACCGGAGTGCAGAAAAGTACGCCGGTAGCAGGATCGTATGCCCTCGACCAGAATTTTCCGAACCCGTTCAACCCGGCGACGGTGATCAGTTATCAGGTAGCAGTGAAGAGTATGGTGCGGCTCGCAATCTACGACGAGCTCGGAAGAGAGGTCGCAGAACTGGTCCGTGAGGTGCAAACCGCCGGCAGCCATTCGGTGACGTTCAACGCGCAAAATCTTCCGAGCGGAGTCTATTTCTATCGCCTTCAAGCCGGGACATTTTCGGCGACAAAGAAGCTTGTCCTGTTGAAATAGCTGGCTGCCTGTCATAATTCGTACGACAACAAAGCCCGACAGATCTGCCGGGCTTTGTTGTTTCTTGCAAGGAGTCCGCCCCAGCGTTTGCCGTTATTTTACCAGCATCATTTTTTTCAGCAGCACACTGTTGCCGCTCTGAAGCCGGGCAACATACATTCCGCTTGCCAGATGTGAACCGTCGAACACCGCCTTATGCTCTTCGCCGGCTTTCAATTCTTCGTTGACGAGCACTGCCACCTCTTGCCCGATGACGTTGTAAATTTTCAACGTCGTCATTCCGTCGTTCGCGAGCGTGAACTGGATCGTCGTCGAGGGGTTGAAAGGATTCGGATAATTTTGTTCGAGGAGGAATACGGTCGGCGCCGCGGCGACATCCGCCTCAATCGACCCCGAATATTTGAACTTGCCGTTCTGGTCGACTTCTTTGATACGGTATAAATATTTTCCCGCTGCGAGGCCTTGGTCGGTAAACGAATATTCTTTCGGTGAATTCGACGTACCGGCCCCCTTGATAAAGCTTGCCTGCGTCCATGACCTCCCGGATTGCTGCGCTGTCGCATTTTCTTGAGAACGTTCAATGTCAAAGCCGTAATTATCCAGCTCTGTCACTGTCTTCCACCTCAACTCGACTCCTCGTCCCGTGACGTTTGCGCTGAACGCGGCGAGCTCGAGAGGAAGAGGGTTGAGATTGTCGACATCGCTTCCGAAGATATATTCGCCGAATGCGGACACCGTTGCAGCGACAGAATCGGTTCCGCTTGTGGACGTGATGAGCGAAAAATTTCCCGTGCCGACTGTACTGCGGTAGTATACTTTAATTGCCGACGGGTCGGGTTCTCCCGGAAGAGATTCGATATTTGTGAAGACGAGAGAAGCGTTCGTGAATCCTGCGCCGGTGTTTGCGAGAATCCATCGATAGCCGCTGTAATAGGTTGGGGGAGTGCCGTCAAACCCAATGTTCGATGCGGCGGTGGAATCGAATCGAACATACATCAGCAGTGTTGAATCCGTTCCAATCCCGTTAAACGAAAGAAGAATGTTCGTGCCCGCGAAATCATACACCGAATCGTTCTTTGTAACACCCGAAGCGATGCCCGTTGTTGCAGGAGGAGGCGTCTGAAGACGATTCCGGAGCGCCGGGAACGTCAACCCTTCCCAGAGCACCCAGGTCGAATCGAAATCGAACCCCGTAAATGTCGCCTGCTGTTCCATTTGCAGTGTAGTTTCGCCCGTGCCCGCTGCCGATGTCGATAGCCCGCTTGATTCGGTGTTCCAGTAGCCGTGCGTCACAGCCCCGGTGTTCGTTCCGATAAGCCCGCCCGTCGTTCCATTTCCTTCGACCTCTCCTGTCGAATAGCTCAGGTTGATTGTGCCGTCATTGTTCCCGGCCAGGCCTCCCACGCGTTCATCTCCCCACACCGATCCGGTTGCATAGCAATTTGCGACCAGACTTCCGGATGAGACTGATCCCACAAGCCCTCCCGCTCCGTTGCCTGTAACAAAACCTCCGACAACAACGACTGAGGCAAAACTCCCTTCAAGCGCTCCGGAATAGAGATCGCCCGCCATTCCCCCGACAGCATTCCCGCTGCCGGTCACCGCTCCGTTGACGGAGCAATTCTCCACAAGTCCAACATCGCGCCCGGTCAGTCCGCCGACATAACTTGCGCCCTGGATATTGACGCTGTCAAGGACGACATTCGTCACCGAGCCGCTGACGCTTCCAAAGAGTCCGACAGCGCTCGTAGAGCCGCGGTTAATGTAGAGGTGAGAGATTGTATGTCCGTTCCCGTCGAACGTTCCTTTGAAAGGATGTCTGTATGTGCCAATAGGAAGGAATCCTTTGTACACAGCGTTAGAATCATTCCATGTCGATGTGGGCGATGCGTCGATGTCGGCGGTGAGGAGAAAATGCTGGTCGAGATAGTCGCCCACCGATTGCAGCTGAGTCAGGGATGAAATGAGATACGGATTTCCTTGGGTTCCATTGCCTCCTGCAAAAACTCCGACGGCAGGTATGCTGTAGGAAAAGAGGTCGTTGCGGTATCCCGAGTTTCCCGCCGTTGAGTACGCAATTCCGCCGAACAGCCAAACTTTACCTTTCGCGTCGACGGTAACGGCTGCGCCGTCTCGTGAGCCGGGATAGATGGAGTCGGAGGCGGCACCTTCAACGCCGAATACCGGCTCTTGCGACGCGTTCGTCGGGAGTGTCGAACTTCCGGCGGCCCATGTCATTGTTCCGACCGCGGGATCATAGACGAAGAGGTCGTTCAATTGCGTCGGGCCGGCGGATTGCGTGTACCCGGACCCGCCGTAGATTGCCAGTTTTCCGTCCTGAGTGATCCATGTTGCGGAGTTTTGCCGTGATCCCGGCGTATTCCCCGCAGGGTAGGTGGGCACCGCACCTGGGATAACATACGGAACTCCCAATGTGCCGTAGTATCCAAAATAATTATCCTGGTCGGCCCCGGCTACGAAGGCCCATTTCTCGTTTGATGGATTCCAGGACCACAAATCTGTCAAATATTCACCAGCACCATTAACGCCGCCAAAAAAATAAAATTTTCCATTCGATGTCTTCCACAGGGAATGGTGACTCCGCGCAGGAGGACTTGCGTCTCCGGAGTTGTATTCAACATTGAATAAAGGGGGATACTGGCCGCCGTCGTCCGGGTTCGAAGTGCCGGCGACGAAATATGAAACGTGATTGAATGGGTCAAGTTCCCATACATCAGCCATCGTTCCGGGCGAGCCGAGTTCAAATCCTTCGCCCATGAACAGCCATGCTTTAGAGCTATCCTGGTCGTAGTATATTTGTGCATAATCCCGGCTGCCGGGGAAACCGACTCCGCCCAACGCCGGGAAGTTCGCGTCTCGGTTTAGGACGGAACCGTCCTCGTACTCGCCCGATGAAACACTGTACCAAATCCACCGGTCGAGCGCGAAATCGTACTTCCACATGTCGGAATAAATGTCTGCGTTCTGGTTCATGCCTCCGAATATCCAAAGATCCCCCGTCGAAGTCGCGGACCAAGCAAAGCCGGTTCGCGCGCCGGGGTCGTTTGTTTCGGATGGATAACCCATCGTCCCCAACACTCGCGACGCGTTGGGAGTATTTGAGCCTCGCTTCCACATCCATTCGTCGAGGCCGGGGTCGTAGACCCAAATCGTATTGTAGTAGTGTGAGGAGCCGTTGTCTCCGCCGAAAAGATAAATCCGTCCGTCGGGCCCCGTCCACATCGCAGCATTTTTCAATCCGGGCGGTTGGTTTGAGGGCGAGAATTGTCCGCGAGTACCGAAGTCAGGAACTAGGGTATCGGACTTTGATCCCGATACCCATGTCCATGTCTGAGATTCCGTCGGAGCCGCGTATCCCATCGCAAGGAATAGGATTGCCGCAACGATGTATCTTTTTTTCATGATACCTCCTTGAATAGTTATTGAACATGAAGTAGGGTCAAATGCGAATGGAAAAAGCGAGCGGCGGGAAGGCAGATTTTTGTACCCTTTCCCTCTTCATCAATCCCTCGTTTGGTTACAAACCTGCGCTTGGAAGATGGCAACAATACTAAAGCTAAATCACACGCCGATAATTGTCAAGCACATCGGCGGCGTTTTAATGTGAATGTCGCTTATGACAAGGACACAAAATTTTGCATCAGGTCGAAAGGGAGCGGGTACCGGACATCTTCTGATCGGATGCAGAGAGCATCGTTGATGAAGTATGGGAGAGAATTCCAAGGTTCTTACATCTTTACTCCGGGGCCGGAGCTGCGTTTCTTGATCTGCCAGTAGATAAATCCTCCGACCGCGCCGGCAATCGCCCCCAACGGCCCCGTAATGAACAGTCCTAGGAGCGGTCCCTGGTTGGCGTCCGGGTCGAAGATCATCGGGCCAAAAAAACCGGCACTGAACGAGATGCCCCCGACGATAAGCGCTCCAAAAAGCGTACTCGTCAACGCTCCGGAAGAGACCGTGCCGACCCTCGTCCAAACGAACCGTGCAACAACGACCGTGCACACGAGCGCGAGGATGAATTGCGGCCACATCTGGTCGCTGAACGGAAGGAGAGACCCCGGGACCCAAAAGACGAAAAACCAGGTTGCCGGCACCACGACGATCAGAACGAGAACCCGTACGATGTTCGACATAGCTCGCTCCGGAAAATTATTTGACGAGCACGATCTTTTCTGTTTTGACGAAATCGTTCGCCCAGAGGCGGCAGAAATAGACGCCGCTCGAATAGTGCGCCGCATCCCATTGAACCGCATGGTCTCCGGCCTTCTGCACGCCATTGACAAGTTCCGCAACCTCTCTGCCAAGCAAATCGTACACTGCGAGACTTACTTTACCGTTCACCGGTACCTCATAACTGATCATCGTCGCCGGATTGAACGGGTTCGGATAATTCTGATACAGCTTGAAAGAGTTCGGAACGAGATCCCCATGGTCATGCACTCCGGTTGTCGGCGCGAGGCGGATTCTATAGAGGCTTTTTCCCGAGGTGATGTAGAGCGTTTTCCGATCCGCATCGCCCCAGTTGCAATTCGACGGACTATTGTCGGGGGAAGGGAAGAGGATCCTGTCGAGGAGCGCTCCTTCAGGAGAAATGACCCAGACCCCAGTCGGGCCCGTGCAGTAAATGTTCCCCGCCGGATCCGCTTTCATTCCGTCCATATAGCCGGTAATGTTCGAAGGGATCGAGTAGAAGAGCTTCTTGTTGAAGATCGAATCGCCCGTTACATCCCACACGTATATCTTACACTCGTGCGATTCGTTGACGTAGAATTTCTTTTCATCGGGCGAAAAGCAAATGCCGTTCGGTTTGTCGAACGTCGTGTCGAGCACCGTCAGGTCTCCCGACGGACTGAGTCTGTAGATGCCGTGGATCGTCAGTTCCGCTTTTTGACCCGGAGGGATGTTGAAGTCAGGGTCGGTGAAATACAAGAAGCCGTCCGATTTCACGACGACGTCGTTCGGGCTGTTGAACCGCTTGCCCATGTAGGTCGAGACGAGAGGGGTGATCGTTCCATCCGTCTCGCGGCGTGAAACGCGCCGAAGTTCCATTTGAGTGAGGATGAGCCTTCCTTGCAAGTCGAGTGTCAGACCGTTCGAACTGTCGGACGGCTTCATGAATGTTTTTAACGCGCTGTCGGAAGGAGACCATCGGTAGATCTCGTTCCCTTGTATATCGCTGAAAAGCAGACCGAGACTGTCGACCCATACCGGTCCCTCCGGCTGTAGGAGGCCGACGGCAATTTTTTCCAGCTTCGCTCCCGCTGGAACCGGAGATTGACTGAAGGCTAATGTCACACAAAAAAGGAACAGACAATAAACCTTAATCACAGTAGCCTCTTTATTTTTAATTTTCTAGGGTGCATCGACTGAAATGGATTCCCGCCAAAGGCGTGCTGTCGACGACCTCTTTGAAAGGATGACGCAAGATAATTGGCATACACTTTCTATTGTAACCCCTTTTCATATTTCCCGATGACCATTTCGATCCAATCGTCGGTTTCTTTCTTGACGATCCGCCGCGCCGGGTCGGCTTCAAACCATTCGATCGTACGTTTGATGCCATGTCGAAAGGGAATCGTTGCCGTATAGCCGGGGACAAACCTTTTGATCTTTGAATTATCGAAAACGACGCTTGTCGCTTTATCGCCGGTGAGGCTTCCACGCAGATCTTTATTGAATGCCGCAAGAAAATCCGATGAGATATGGACGATGTGCGGTTCCCGTCCCACGGCCTCTGCGATAGCTTGATGGATCTGATCCCACGTCAGCACTTCGTCCGAGGTGATGTGGAAGGCGTGCCCGATCGCCTGCTGGTGGCCGATCAATCCGACGAACCCTTTGGCAAAATCATCGGCGTGCGTGATCGTCCAGAGCGAAGAACCGTCGCCATGAACAATGATCTTTTTCCCGGCTTTGATCCTCTCGACGGTGGTATATTCGGTCCAGCCGCCGACCGGTACAGGGATGACGGTGGCGTACGTCAACGATGGCCGCACGATAGTGATAGGGAAGCCCTCTTGCCGGTAATACGACGTGAGCCGGTCTTCGCATGCAATTTTGTTCCGCGAATACTGCCAGTAGGGATTTGCAAGAGGGGTCGACTCGGTAACGAAGGGCGAAGTCGCCGGGCGTTGATACGCCGAAGCGGAACTGATGAAAATGAATTGTTTTGTTTTCCCGTTAAACAGTTCGAAGTCTCGCTGGACGTCGCCTTCGAGATACGCGATCCAGTCCACCACTGCATCCCATGTGTGACCCTTGAGGGCCGAAGACATTTCGCCGGATTTTGTGATGTCGCCGACGATAGACTTCGCTCCGGGAATAGAGACTGCCCTCGTACCCCGGTTCAAGAGAAAGAGCTCAATGCCCTGCTTCACCGCGAGCGTGCTCACGGCAGTGCTGATGTTTCCAGTTCCGCCGATAAATAAAACCTTCATGATTATTCTCTCGCTTTCCGTTGACTTGAACCGTTCATGTTAAGTGAACGGTTCAGGTGTTTCCACATTCACTTTATTTATTGCCTTTTGCCAAATTGTTCGCGGTGAGGTACGTATAGCTTTGCTGCAATCCATCAAAAATATTCCCGGCATACTCATCGAACTCGACGATCATCCATTTGGTGTTTATTCCCCCTGCTTTCACGATCGCAGGGAAGTTGAGCGAGCCGGTTCCCACGGGTACTTGTGCAAACATCGTGCTGTCCTTCTTCGCGGTACCGTCCTTGATATGAAGGAAAGGGGCGCGTTTTCCAAAATCTGCGACCGCCTTAGCAGGGTCTGCTCCGCCGGTCTTCGCCCAATAGGTGTCGATCTCAAAAAACATATGGGGGTCCAGGTGTTCGAGAAAGTAATAATACGGAACGATGCCGTCGGATTTCTCAAACTCCCACCAATGGTTGTGCAAACCAAAATGTAACCCCTTTTTCTGAAAAAATACACTGATCTCATTATAGAGATCGGCACGCCGCTTCGTGTCGTCGACGGTCTTGAAAATTTCTCCGACCTTTTTCATAAGGTCCGGGTCTTGCGGAGAAATTCCTTTTGGCCATCCGGGATAGACGATATGGTCGCAGCTATACGCATCGGCGACGCGGAGGATGTTTTCGCGTTCATCGCCGACCGGCAGTTCCGTGTGCATGCTGAATATCTTTAATCCGCTCTCTTTGAAAACGCTTGCGGCATGTTTCGGCGTCGTGTTGGAGGGAAGGGGATAGCACTCGACTCCGCGAAAACCCATATCGGCAACCTTGTGCACCGTCCCGTCAAAATCCTTTTCGATCTCCCTGCGGATGGTATACAGTTGGAACCCGATATCTGCCGCATAACCCTTTTCCTCGGCAATGCCCAAACGGCGGAATGTAAGACTCGCCGCTCCTATGCCCAGCATCTTGAGGAAATCCTTTCGTGAATAACCGCCGTCAGCCATTGTTATCTCCTTTCAAAAATCTTCGTCGGACGGAATGTCCGACAGTACCGACAATGAAATTGTTCCCGAGGGGAATCCGCCTCCTCGGGACGGGAAAACGCAACGTAAGCGAAGGAGCTAATTCCCGATTTGCCCGTGCATCGCTTTCTTAAAAAACTCTCCGCTTTCTGTCAGTGTGTATGTGTCCCACGATTCGAACATGCGGGGGGTCCACTCGGGGTCGAATACCCAAGCCGTCCAACTGATCCCTCTTTTCTCAAGATACGTGACAATCGCTCTGCCGTATTCCCCGTTATCCGCCATCCCTTCTTTTCCTAATGTAAAGCCGATTTCGGTCGCAATGATCGGGTATCGCGACGCAGCGAACCCGAAGTCTTCTTCCCATTTCGGCTCATACGGTTTTGTCCTTTTGTGCGGATACGGATGCGTAACGTATCCGATCCCTTCGGCGTCGATCGGTTCGATGTTGAGGGGGGTGAGGTCGTACGCCCAGTCGAGTCCGGCGACGAGCGGAATCGTTTCTTTGTCGTAGGCACGGATCAATTTGATCATGTTCTCGTTGATCTTCTTCCATTCGCTCCAACTCATGCTGCCCAACTCGCCTCGGTACAGCGTCGGTTCGTTGAACAATTCATAGAATGCAACGGTATTGTTCCCGCTGAAGTGACGGGCGATCGTCCGCCAGAACTCGTACGTTTCCCGTTTTGTCGTGTTGTACATCGGGTCCTGGAATAATTCCATTTCCAGATTCCCGATCGAGTGCCAATCGATGATGACATACATGTCCAGTTCAGTACACCATTCCACCGCCTGGTCGAGCAGCGTGAGATATTGCGCGGGGCCCCGTTCGCGCCAGGATACCGGGTGCACCGGAATGCGCACAAGCATCGCCCCCATGTCTTTTACCTTCACGAATAGATCTTTACTCCAGTGTCCTTCGTGTTCGATCTTGTCGGGGTCTGCGATCGCCAAGCCGCGAAAGAGCACTGTGTCGCCGTGCGGGTTGATGAATTTATTTTCTTTCACGCTGATAAGCGGGAGTTTTTTCATGTCGGGGTCTTTTGACGCTTCTCCGACATTGACGTCGTGCCACCAGTCGTGGAATTTCTTATGGGCTTGCGGTTCCTGGGCGGCGAGAAAATGGAACGAACAACAGAGCATGAGAAGAAGAGAAATACGTCCAGCTTTGTTTTTCATGGAGTCTCCGTCATGGAATTTCGTGACTGCGCAGATATTACCGGTTCGTCAATCGCAGCACCAGCACATCGTGTGTCGCGAGCTCACTCGTTAATTTTCCTTTTGTATCACCGAGGATCTTTTTTCCCCAGAGGTCGCGAAGCGTGTACGCTGTCCCGTTTGTATTGAGGACTCTTTTTGAAAGATCGTCCGCGATGATATTTTTCGACCAGTCGAATTCAAATCTCTGTGCGGAGGAAGCCCGGTTGAGGAAGCAGATTGCCCAGTCTCCTTTCACAAGAGGCTTCACCCACACCTCGACGCTGTCCATGGTGGCGTAGAGATATCCCTCGACCCCGAGGGAGTCCTGATCGATATCGATGACATCGCGATTTGTCAGGATCTCCTTTGTTTCGTTACTCATGGATCGAAGGTCGTTTCCCGCGATGAGGGGGGCTGCCATCATGCACCAGATCGAGAAATGTGCACGGTCCTCGCTTTGTGTCATTCCGTTGCCCACCTCGAGCATATCGGGATCGTTCCAGTGACCCGGACCTGCGTATTTTCTAATATCCTTTCTCATCTCTGCGATGCGCATGACGCCCCATTGCGACCACGTACCGTGATTAAGCTCGCAGTCGAAACAATGCGTGATGTCTCCCGTGATCCGCCAAAGGTGGCCGACATCCCCCGCCCACTCCCACGGTTTGGTATCGCCCCATTCACATATGCTGAAAACGACCGGTCTCCCGGCAGCATAGAGGGCATTTCTCATCGTTGTGTAGGCGCCGACGGAGTTCAGGCCGGCGGTGTTGCACCAATCGTACTTCAGGTAATCGACGCCCCACTTCGCGTACGTCAGCGCGTCCTGGTATTCGTGTCCCCGGCTTCCCGGACGCCCGCCGCACGTTTTATCCCCGGCACATGAATAGATCCCGAACTTCAACCCTTTTGAATGAACGTAGTCTGCCAACGCCTTCATGCCGGACGGGAAACGAGCAGAATCAGGATAGATGAACCCGAGACTGTCGCGCCCGCCGTGCCAGCAGTCGTCGATGACGATGTATTCATAACCTGCATCTTTCATTCCGCTCGAGTCCATTGCATCGGCAATATTGCGGATCATCTGTTCATCGACGTTGCATCCGAATTTGTTCCAACTGTTCCATCCCATCGGGGGCGTCAATGCCAGGTCCTCAAACTTCTGCGCATTGCCGCTCGAAAAAACAAGACACAGCATTAGGGCTAAGACGGACAGCGAGTTTTTCATAGTATCCTCTTGATCGTTTGGTTGTGAATCTAATTCGGGCGGCTATGGGGGCGGCCGATCAACGTCGACTCCGCTTGCGGTAATGAACGGTTGAAATCTTTTTCAAAACGGCCGCCGCCTGTTCCGGTGTGATATCCCGCTGCGGTTCGGCGAGCATTTCATACCCCACCATGAATTTTTTGACCGCCGCCGACCTCAAGAGGGGCGGGTAAAAGTGCATATGAAGATGCCATTCATCGTAAGCGCGTCCGTCTGTCGGAGCCTGATGCAGCCCGGCCGAGTACGGGAACGACGTCGTAAATAAATTGTCATATTTTACGGTGATGGCGCGTATTGAATCGGAAAAATCCCTTTTCTCTTTTTTTGAGAATTGAAGGATCGTGGCCATCTTTCGCTTGGGAACGATCATCGTTTCATACGGCCACACCGCCCAGTACGGGACGAGCGTCACAAAAGAATCGTTCACATGCACGACCCTTACGCCGAGGCTCATCTCTTGCTTCACATAATCGGAAAGCAGGCTTCGCTTCGTTTTACTGAAGTGGCGCCGGAATTGAAGGAGTTCCTTTTCTGATTCTCGCGGGATGCTGCTCTGGGCCCAGATCTGTCCGTGTGGATGGGGGTTGCTGTTTCCCATCATCGCCCCCTTGTTCTCGAAAATTTGCACATGGTTGATGCGGGGATTTGCAGCTAACGATTTGAATTCCTTTTGCCAGATGTCAATGACCTTTTCAATTTTTTGCTTGCTCATTTCGGCGAGCGTAAGGTCGTGTCGCGGAGAAAAATTTACCACACGGCAAATTCCCTTTTCCGTTCGAGCGTGGAGAAGCCCATCGTGGTGAGCGATCGACGGGGTCTCCGGTAGGAGGGAGGAAAAATCATTTGTGAAGACGTACGTATCTTTGTACCGCGGATTGACGTCTCCGTTAGCACGCTTGTTGCCGGGGCAGAGGTAACATTTTGGGTCGTAGACAGGCCTTCTCTCCTTTTCGGGTGCGGCGGTTTCCCCTTGCCATGGACGCCGGGTGCGCTGCGGAGAGACCAACACCCACTCTCCGGTCAGAATGTTTTTCCTCCGATGGGGATGGATAGCCAGATCGTGTTCGTGCATTCTTGTTGACATCAGTCGTGACCGATTTCGGCCGGATGGGCGCAGCTGGCTAGGAGGATTGTTTCCTCGTTTTTAAGTACATCGTTAGCCCGAAGGCGGTCATGATCGCTCCCCACCAGATATCGGGATGAATGTCTCCCATGATCTTTTTGACTTCGGGCGGGTAGATGATGTGGTAGATGCCGGTTAACATGATGAGTGCCCCCATAATGACCAGGATCAATCCAACAAAGTACCAAATGGGTTTCATAACGGGTTCCGACATTGAACGCCTCCTTGGTTACCAAAATAATATGTTGAGAGCGATGAGGACCGCCAGCGAAATGAGGGCATAGAATTCCGGTCGCTTGATGAAAGGAAGATGTTGGTCGTGTTTTTCCTGCGTGAGCCCCTTCACCAGTCCAACGAGTTCCTCTTTCGCGCGCTTCTTCGTAACGAAACTGACCAGTATCGTGACCACCGCGCAGATGACCCACGCCCACCAAGCGCGCCAAAAGTTAGCGGCCATGTCGCTCTGCACCTTCGACATCGTGATAATGCTCTGTGAGAACCATTGAAATTTTACCGCGAGGTACATCACGAACGAAGAAACCATGCCGCTCACAAGACCCCAGAACGCTCCGTTGGGAGTGATCCACCAGAAAAACATCCCGAGGAGCATCGTTGCAAAGAGAGGAGCGTTCACCCAGGAAAAGATCGCCTGCATGTAGTCCATGATGCTCGGAAAACTTTTTGCCCAGTAGGCCGTGATGAGGGAGAGGACGACGCCGACGATGGTCGAGGCGCGGCCCATCCACAACAAATGTGCGTCGGAAGCGTTTTTGTTCAAGACCGATTTGTAGATGTCGTACGTCCAGACGGTGTTGAAGGCGCTGACGTTTCCCGCCTGCCCTGCCATGAATCCCGCCAGCAACGCCGTGACTCCCAGTCCGACCAGCCCTGCGGGGTAGTATCGCGCAATGAGGAGGGGAAGCGCCGAGTCATAGTTCGTCACGCCGCCATCCTGCAAAAGTTTAAACCCGCTGTTCGGGTCGCGTGAGAGCGCGATGGCGATGAGGCCGGCAAGGATGACGATGAACGGAAGAGCCATCTTAAAGAACGATGCGAGGATCGGCGTCATCCGCGCGGCGCGCAGATCTTTTGCGGAGAACGCGCGCTGCACGACGAGAAAATCGGTTGTCCAGTATCCGAAGGAGAGGACGAAGCCGAGCCCGAGCACAATTCCGCCCCAGTTCACGAACATGCCGTTCCGCATCGGATCGGACGACGTGGACCAGAGTGTCGTGAAGGAAACTTGCGTGCTGAACTCATTAATGCGCGCAATGATCGCACCGAGGCTGCCAAACTCGATCACTCCGAGGATCGAGACAAGGAACAATCCGAACCAGATGAGGAAAAATTGTACGATCTCGGTGAAGATGGCAGACATCAGTCCGCTCATCGAAACATAGACCGCGACGGTGATCGCCGACGCCCACATGCTGATATCCCAGTTCCATCCGAGAAATGTATGCAGGACGAGCGCCATCGCATACAGGTTGATCCCCGAAACGAGGAGCGTCATGATCGCGAAGGCAATGCCGTTGAGTACCCTCGTCTTTTCGTCGAAGCGGAGCTTAAGGTAGCCCGGCACGGAATTAATTTTGCTGCTGTAATAAAATGGCATCATATACACGCCGAGGAACAGCATTGCGGGGATCGCGCCGATCCAGTAGAAATGGGCGACATACATTCCATACTTGAATGTATTCCCCGTCATCCCGAGCAATTCCAGTGCGCCGAGGTTCGCGGAGAGGAACGCGAGTCCCGCGACCCACGAAGAATTTTTTCTCCCGGCAAGAAAAAAATCGTTATGACTCGTGGTGAATTTCCGAAGATAGAACCCGATGCCGAGGACGAAGCCGAAATAAATGACGATGATGATCCAATCAATAGGCGCTAATCCTATGGCCTGCATGGTGTTTCCCTTCTTGGAATAGGTTATGCGAACGCAGCGATGATTCCCAGCGTATGAACTTCAGGAGCGAACTGAGACGAAGAATAACGGATTTTTTCCACTAATTCAATCGGTGGGCAGTGGGCTACTTTCAGAAACCTTCCGAAGGCTTTTTTAATTGAACATTGAAAAAGCTTTGGCATTTGCTCATTTTAGATAGAAAACCTTCGGAAGGTTTGCGGCCAATCGTCAAATGTAACCCACTACCAATCGGTGAATCCGCCGTTCGTAGTCTATCCAGTCCCGATTACTTTTCAGCGGATGCCGTCCCGCGCTGTAAATGTGGCGATGCGAGAAATGGTTGGAGGCGATTCCATGGTATCGGCGAAATTTTTCATTGCGGCGAGAGGTGCAAGCTTCGCCCGGCAACAATCATTCGGCAATTTTTGGCTGACGCGCCTGCTTAACGGGTTCGTATCTCGATGCGGCTGATCTCTGCGCCCTTGTTGAGAGAAAATTTAATGAATTTTGTTCCTTCGGGAACGTCCGCACTGTTCAATCTCACGGCGTCGAAGAAGCCATAGTCGTTCTTCCCGAATGAAAAGATTTGTTTGCCCGGAGTCAGCGGCGCAAACTTCCCGAGGCTGTCGCCGGCCGCTATCGATACGGTCCCGCCGGAATCGGCAACAAAATAATCGGCTTTCACGCCGGTTGCATTTCCGGAAAGTTTGTAAATAATATAGCCTGCCGAATCCGCTGCAAGGCGGCTCCGGTCTTCTTTTGCCCGGCGGATGTCCTGCGTCGTAAGAAGCCGCAGATCTCCGTCTTTCTGGTATACTCTGACGAAATTTTCCATCTCGTCCA
>DATJXA010000074.1:0-6074 GCA_035500675.1 Bacteroidota bacterium
GGTTCTTGAAGATGACGAAAGATGCAAATGACTCGGTCTACACTGTCCTCGCCGATAGTTTAACTTCAGGTCGAACGATCAATTTCAAATACATTTATTTGAACGGCTCTGTCACCTGGGAAAGCCCTACCATCAACACGGTCGGCGGTAACCGTACTTATTTTGTGCCTGAACAGGATTCGTCAGTATTTTCCGCGTACTGGAATGATCAAAATCCCAACATTCAGATCGGCAGCGGAAAGATCAACTTTACGTGCGATATGAGCGTCTTGACGAAAGTCGGAATGTTTAATCCTGCTGTTGACAGCGTTCTTATCAGTGCAGGGTTTAACGGATGGACCACAAATGCTTCCACTGCATGGATGAGCCAGAATCCGATCGACGATAGCTCGTATTTCATTAGTCAAACTTTTACGAGTGCGCCGTATGGAGATAATCCCTATAAGTATTATGTCAAAAAACATAACCCAACCGGGATCGATACGATATGGACCGATGGATATGAAAGGCCGGTTCACTGGGGTGGCGGCAATAGGGAAGCGTCTTTCCACGGCGTTGCAAGCCAGGATACGATGGATTGGTACGACGGCATTCACCCCGATTGGTTCATTCCAACTGGAACGTCTCTCAAAGTCGTTTTTTCAGTGGATATGACGCCGGCGATGGATGCGGGCAAGCAAGCTATACCGTTCGATCCGGCAAACGATACTCTCTATTGGCTGTCCGGAGAACCAGCTTTTGCGCGCAGCCAGGGTTGGTACCGACCGAGCGATGGACACATGAAGATCATGAAGCTGACAAAGACGACCGGGAACATCTACAGCGGAACAATGACTGTTAAAGCCCCTGCGTGGAACGCGTTTGAGTACACGTATGAATGGCAGAAGGGTTCCGACGGCACATGGGTCACCGAGCCATCAGGCTTTGACCCATTCAACTATCGCGTGCGGTATGCCGGGCAGGATAAAGCAAGCAGTTTCCCGAAGAACCCGTGGACAATGCCGAAAGATACCTGGACGAATAACGATCTTAAGACAGACCAGGAATCCGATCCTTACACATCGTTGACCATCGTAAAGAGTGTCAGCTTGAACCCGACGACATATAGCTTGTCACAAAACTATCCGAATCCGTTCAACCCTTCAACGACCATCAATTTCTCAATTCAAAAAGCTGGGATGGTGACATTGAAGATCTACAACGTGCTCGGACAGCAAGTGACCTCTATCGTCAATGAGAATTTAAAGGCCGGCACGTATTCTTACGTCTTCGATGCTTCGCGATTGAGCAGCGGCGTTTACTTCTATTCATTGAACGCCGGAAGCTTCAACCAAGTAAAAAAGATGATGTTGCTGAAGTAAAGCGCTGTACTGTCGAGAGTGAAGAGCCGGATTGAAAACTCGGCAGGAGATTCTAAGACCCAATCCCGAGAATATCGGGATTGGGTTTTGTTTACCCGCATGGTGTCGGCGAGGGATGTGCCCACCTGTGCCGCGCGGAGGTCATCTACAATTGCCGGCTGTCTGTTTTATATCATCTGAAACAAAAGTTGAGGCCGATATCGGACCTGCCGTCATGCCCCGTAATAGAACGCATTGTGAAAGAGCCCGCCATGAAACTACAAGCCCTTTTTGTGATCTCTGCTTTTAGTTTTTTTGCCCTTGCCGCTGCGCCTCGCAGTTCGAAAGAAATCCCGCGGGTCCCGCAGTGGGCGAAAACTGCCATTTGGTATCAAATATTTCCAGAACGGTTTGCTAACGGCGACACTGCCAACGACCCAACTCCACTCAGTATGAAGGGGGCATGGCCGTATAGAACTTCGGATGGGTGGAACGTCACACCGTGGACGTCGGATTGGTACAAGCTTCAGCCATGGGAAAAAGCCAATGGTCACGATTTCTATTGGAACGCGGGGACACGACGATACGGTGGAGACATCCAAGGGATCATCGACCACCTCGACTATCTGCAAGACCTTGGCATAACGGCGATCTATCTCAATCCGATTTTTGAAGCTCCTTCGTCCCACAAGTACGATACTCGGATGTACCATCACGTCGACGACAACTTCGGCCCCGACCCGACGGGAGATGAAAAAATTATCGCGACCGAGAACCCCAATGATCCAACGACATGGAAATGGACTTCCGCCGACAAACTTTTCTTGCAACTCATTCGCGATGTTCACCGGCGCGGAATGAAAATTATCCTCGACGGAGTCTTCAATCATGTAGGGACTTCCTTCTGGGCGTTCCAGGATGTGGTGAAAAATCAAGAAAAGTCCGCCTATAAAGATTGGTTCAAAATACGCTCATGGGATAATCCAAACACACCTGAAAATGAGTTCGAGTACGAAGGCTGGGCGGGGGTGAAAGACCTGCCGGAAATCAACAAGAACGGCAAATATGACATGGCCGACGGTTTCGCAGACCATGTCCATGCCATTCTCCGCCGATGGATGGACCCTAACGGCGATGGAGATCCGTCCGACGGGATCGATGGATGGAGACTCGATGTGGCAGAAAAGATCAGCTTAAAGTTTTGGCGGATATTCCGAGTATGGGTGAAGGAGATCAATCCTGAGGCATATATTACCGGCGAGATTTGGTGGCAAAACTGGCAGATCAATCAGATGTTCAACGCGGCGCCATGGCTCCAAGGAGACGCTTTTGACGGTGTCATGAATTATCGGTTTGCCCGTGCGCTCAAAAAATATGTCGTCGACGTCGATAGTCAAATTTCTTCTTCGGCGTTTGTCGACTCCATCGCCGCACTCGGGAAAGAGTATGACCGCGATAATCTCTATGCGGTGCAAAACCTTCTCGATAGTCACGATGTCGATCGCATCGCCTCTCAACTCGTCAATCCTGACAGATGGTATGACCATTACGCAAACCCGGGGCAGAACAAGAAATACAAAGTTCGTAAACCAACGGACGTTGAGAGATTAAAGCAAAAAATGATCGTCGGAATTCAGATGACGATGCCGGGTGCTCCTATGATTTATTACGGCGACGAGGCGGGGATGTGGGGAGGAGATGATCCGGATTGCCGCAAACCCATGGTGTGGCCCCGAATGCACTACGAAACGGAAATCTCGGATCCGTTGGGAAGGAAACGAGAACCAGATTCCGTCTTTTTTAACGATGACATTTTTCACTGGTACAAAAAACTGATCGAGCTAAGAAAGGGCAACACGGCATTGTCCGAAGGCGACTTGAAATTCATCCTCGTGAATGATAAGGACAATGTGATCGGCTACAGTAGAACTCTCGATGGTTCATCCGTCGTTATTATTGTAAATAACAGCGCCCAAAAACGAGAAAGCACGATACACCTGGCTCTTGGCTCTCCTGAGAACAGCAGTCTTATTAATTTGATCGATGGGGTAAAAATTCACGGGAACGGCATGAGTTTCGCTATTGAATTGCGGCCATACGAAATAAAGATTCTGCGGCCGGAATAGTTTAAGGCATTCAAGGCGGATGCACAAGGGTGATAAGCTAATTTAACGCTACAGGGATCATTGACGGCGATCGATTGAATCCTCCTAAAGAAAAAATAAAGAAGGTTTCACCCCCGGCTACGCCGAGAAAAATTTTTTACAGCATCTCGATCCTCATCCCTGTTCTTTTCTTTGTTCTCATGGAGATGGGACTCCGGATTTTCCACTATGGGTATGATTACACGCAGTGGGTAAACCCTGCGAAAGGGAAGTACGTCTTAAACCCCGATATTGCTCATAAATATTTTCACGATATTCAAAGTGTTCCTTACTCCGACGGAGATATCTTCGATGAGGTAAAGCAGCCTAACGCTTTCAGGATCTTTGTCCTCGGAGGGAGCAGCGGCGCGGGTTATCCGTTCCTTCCAACCGGATCGTTCTCGCGCTATTTGCAGCAACGGCTGAGCCTCGTATATCCGGAATCCAAGATCGAGGTCGTCAACTGCAGTATGACGGCGATTAACAGTTATACGTTGCGCGACTTGTTCCCCGGCATCCTTCAACAAAAGCCGGACGTCATTATAATTTATGCAGGCCACAACGAATACTACGGCGCGCTTGGCGCTGGTTCGATGGAATCATTGGGCAATTATCGAACGATCGTCAATCTTGTTATCGCTCTCGAAAATTTTAGAACTTTTCAGCTGGTACGAAATTGTGTGACGGGAGCTGCCAGCTTTTTTTTTGGAAATAATGGTCAGCCCTCCGGAACGCTCATGGCGCGGATGGCGCAAAATCAATATATCGGACTTAATTCCGACGTCTATGAAAAGGGCATTGAGCAATTCGAAGGAAATATGTACGACATTCTCAAAATGGCGGCGGAGAACAATGTTCCCGTCATTCTTGGAACGCTTGCATGCAATTTAAGAGACCAGTTTCCGTTTGTGTCAATCACGAAAGGGGGTTTTCCCTCCGCCGACGGAGTATTTAAGGAAGCTGAAGACTCGCTCGGACATGCCGCATGGAAATCTGCCGATTCTCTCTTTCGATACGCGAAGGATTTGGATGCTCTGCGATTTCGGGCGCCTTCGGAAATTAACGCCGACATTATGAAATTCGGGAAGGAATATCATGATCCGGTTGTCAACATCGATTCGGCGTTCGATGCGGCGAGTCCCGACCAAATAGTGGGCGATAACCTCATGACGGACCATCTTCATCCTACCCTCCACGGTTACCAGTTGATCGGTGATCTCTATTATAAAGAGATGGAGAAAATCGGCATGCTTCCAACTTCGAGACCTCTTTCCCTCACCGATGCGCAATCAGACAGCATCACTGTGGCAAATTTTCCTTTCGGCAGGCTCGATTCCGTGATCGGCAAATACAGAATTCGGCTTTTGAAAAACGACTGGCCTTATGTGGCTAAGAAGAGTAAGATTCCTGACATCGACTTGCTCCGCCCTCGCGATTATATTGATTCGATCGCCTTTGAGTTGGTTGAAGATAGAACCAACTGGGACGCTGCTCATCGGAAAGCGGCAGAATGGTATGCCAGCCAGAATGATATCGCTTCCTTTACGCAGTCGATGAACGCGTTGATCAATCAGTATCCTATTGTCACCGAGTATTACGATTATGCCGCGAATATTTTTCTGGGAAAACGAGATTATAGCGATGCGTATACTTATCTGGTCAACAGGAATAGGATAGAGCCTTCTGCATTCAGCACTAAGTGGCTTGGAACGATAAGCCTTTATAGAAATCAACTCCCGGCTGCGGAAAAATACCTGAACCAAAGTTTGGTTTTTGACGGTAAAGATTCGCAGGTGTGGTATAATCTAGCGGGCGTGTACGTCCAAGAAAAAAATTATCGCAAAGCGCTTGAGATGGTGGATAGGGCATTGTCGCTCAATTCCCGGTACCCGGATGCGCTGGCGCTTCAAAAGCAGCTGCAAGCTGCAGTAAACTGAATGACTCAAGCTCAATAAAGCTTGGGACCCGTAATTCTTTTCACCCTGTATAAAGGAAAGCAAAACAATGAGACGCATTTTTTGTGCTCTTGTGATTCTGGCGGGAAGCATGTCATTGGCGATGGGGCAGACCACAGACAGCGTCGATGTGACATTCTATTATGCGACGAGTTCTAATCTCACGGCAGTGTTTCTTCCAGGAGAATTTGATAACTGGGGCAACAACACCGGCGGTGTGATCCCATCCAACGACCCGTCGAAAATGTCGAAGGATCCAACGACGGGTGTTTGGTGGAAGACGGTTCGTTTACATGTCGGGGGCAAAACGGGCGGCGAGATCCCCGGGGCGTATCAGTACAAGATCAACGAAAATGGGTCGTCATCGGGATGGCTTCCCGATCCGTTGAACCCTCGCGAAAATACGGCCGACAACAGCAATTCGATCCTTTATGTAAATAATCCGACTATTTTTCATTTACTCCCCAATGAAAAATCGCCGATCATTAATCAACAGCATCCGACATTCAGCGCGTACGTGTATCCATCGCTGGCCTCTGTGATCGATTCGACGTCAATGGCGATCTGGATCGATACGACGCTCTACAGCATTCCGCCTTCCGGATTCAATCAATCGACCAGACTTGTGACGTTTA
>DATJXA010000075.1:0-9625 GCA_035500675.1 Bacteroidota bacterium
TAAAAGGCAGATGCTCTACCCCTGAGCTACACGCTCGCTGAACCAGGCTAACTATTCGGGTGCATTAATATATTAAAAAAGGGGGCTACACGCAAGGTCAATGTCGGACAATTTCCCCGGACAAGTTGAACTCGTGCAAAAACGGCTGCTGCAAAAGAAGAGGATAAAAATGCATTGCAGTTTAGGTCTTTTGAATATTTCTGAGGAGTGTGATCAACTACGACCAGAACATAACGCGTACTTTGCGGAAAATGATTTCACAACCAACTTTTTACTGGAAGTTATCTAAAAATGATTTCTTCGCAGAATCTAGATGTTATTGTCACGCTTCTTTAGCTGGATGGACTCTTCGCTGCGTCTGCCAGAGGCGCACTTTGTTTAGAATGTCCATCCAAGGGGTTTTTTGAGATGACTTCTACGGACTAATTCCACTTCTGAAAAAATTATTGCTGGACAGGCGCAGTGGTTGCAGCATCAGTGACTGCCGGGGTCGTTGTCTCTTTTTTCGGCCGGTAGATGATGCCGACTGGGATGATAACACAGTATCCGAGAAGCAAAAGAATCGGTGCGACTGTCAATGCCATGAAGCCATCCCACGGTTGCATGCCTAGGGCAAAATAGCCTGCGATGATAACTGCAACGCCTGAAAGCATGATCTTGTAATTTATGGGATCGAGCGGAAGGATGTCGATCTTTTTCGTCTTGCGCTTCGCAAGCTTTTCCTTTTCTTTGTTCACTTTCGCCATGGCGGTACTCTCAGTCTGGAAATTTTTTTGTGTAGATAAAAAAAAGCCCGGCGTTGGGGGGGAACGCCAGGCTCGACCCTTTCGAGGTGCGACGCTCAGGGGAGGAAGCGTCACACAGGTCTGATACAAATATATGCATAAAAATTGAAAAGTCAATAAAAAAAAGATTTTTTTTAAACCTGGCTGAGCGATTCCTCAACTTGTTGCTTAGACGTAGGACGGAGTATTGAGGTTTCATTAGCCGGTTGGGGACAAGAGAGCTCGAAGGCTCTCTACGCTGTAATCCGACTTACTCGAAAAATTCCGAATTTCTTGAACGAAATGGAGCCCGTCCTTCAGGCCAGTAATGTTGCTTTTGGAAGATAAACCATCCACTTTCCACGCTTGGATCTCGCCGGTGAACACAAGCCATTCAACTAGTTCTTCAAAAGATTCTTGATGGTAATACCATGTCCCTTGGTAGAGATTTACTTTGATGAACTCTCTGACCTCGAAATCCTCAAAAAGTTGTTCGATTTTTGTGAAACGATTGTTCGCAGCAATATGCGACAAGATGCTTGAGTGTTTCGTCATCAGTTTTAAAAGGGAGACATCGTGGCGCGATTGGCCGTTTGTTCGTCCCAATTTGGCGAACAATTTCTGGAATTGTTTTTCCAAATTCGCCGCGGTGAAACAATCGATTTCTCTAACGGAGGACGTTGGCGATGTGGTTACCCGAGATATCGCATCAGCTGTTAGCCAAGAGAGAAGAAATGCCCAATGGTCCGGCGCATCGAAATTATTGAACAAGGTCCCGCTTTGCCCATGGTTCTTTCGCGAAGTCTTTTTTCCCCCTCTTGTTTTTTTCTTCGCGTTCTTTAAATATTTCCAAATAGCTGAAATTTTTTCCACGTTCTCATAGATTTGACTGTTGAGATCTTCAACAACGACGCTTCTGTGGAAATATCTTCCGGTTTCGGCCTCGAGCGCTGCAAATTCAGCAACCAGCTCTTCAAAACTTTCCCGGACAGATTTTGACCTTCGTTGGCTTGCGCAGTAAGCTCTTAATGCGACAGCATGCTTCTCGGTGACAATCTTCTTAATACATTCGTGGATCGGCATTTGTCGAAGCTCCGTGACCGCTTCATCGACGCTTGACACTCCTCGGCCATGAAGCCGGTGTGCGATCTGCGCATACTCTCCTGTTGCGTCATATATTTCTTTGAAGTCCAAAAAGATCTGATACTCGAACGCCTTCAATTCTGCGTAAAAACCCCTTTCGTGAAGTTCTTTGCCCGCCCGGATGAATTCCATGTTAGATTTATAGTCGCGAAAGATGTAAAAATCCTTGTCCCCCGATTTAATGTTGAGCGCCTCCCCGAGGCTTTTGGTGACGTTGATTCTTTCGCCCGACCCGCTCTCGTGCGATTTTGGATTTCCCCAACGGATCCATCCGCGCGACTCCTGGTATTTATTATGGTAGAAGATCAATGCTCTTTCGCCCCCAGATACATTCGAATAAGCGAAAACATTGTAGTTGACGTGTCCGCGCGAATCGTGAAAGTCGTAGAATTCAAAATTCGTTACGTCGCTGAAGAGATGCCTCTTCTTCATGACGGGAAATATCTCGTGCTCGTGCCGGCGGATCAATTGATCGTCCTGAGATTCGTCGTAGTATGCCCGCTTATATTCCATTCCATATTTTTCGGTGAAGCCTTCGATCTGACCGTGTCCGAACATCGGGAGGCCCGGGAGAGTCACCATCATCACCGCGACTCCGAAATATTTATCGTCTTTTCCGAATTGAGCGACCGCCGTCTGCTCGTCGGGGTTGCTCATGAAATTCACGTAGCGCTTCAGGATCTCCGGATTAAATTCCAAAGTGTTCGTAATGAGGAGATGATATTTTTCGTTTTCTTCTTTCATCAGCATGTGCATGAACGCGCTGTTGTAGACCCTGTGCATCCCCAGCGTCCTCACGAAGTAACCCTCCATCAGCCAAAATGCCTCTGCGAGCAAAAGTGTGCTCGGCATATACTGATTGATGCGGTCGACGACTTCCCGCCAGAATTCTTCCGGAAATAATTTATCGAATTGCTCCTTGCTGAGCGCGTGGTCGGCGCGAGAGGGGATGTCGCCCCCCGTGCCCGGTTGCGGATACCAGAGCCGTTGAAAATGTTTTTTTGTCAACGTCATCGCTGCATCGAAACGAATGATCGAAAATTTCCGCGCAACATGAAAGATCGTCTGGATGACGGCCTCGCGTACTTCCGATTTCAGCAAGTCTAATTGCGCAGTATCGTTCCACGGCATATTCGTCCCGTCGTTGCCATGGTAGATGTAGGAAATTTTTCCGGTCCTGTTGTCGATGCGCTGGAAAACGACTGCCGCATCTTTATGCGACCAATATCCGTCTTCGATCCGAAGCTGAATGCCCGGGCTTTCGGAGAGGTCTCCTCCGGTAAACTGATAGTTGGGGAAGGGTGGATAATCCGATTGGATAAAATATTCCGGATGCTCGATGACCCACTTTGAATAAATGCCCATGTGATTCGGGACCATATCTCCCGCAAGCCGGATCCCGCGATGCCATGCTCTGCGATTGAGATCCTGGAACGCATCTTCGCCGCCGAGGTCCCGCGCAATTTCATATTCAAAAAGTGAATACGCAGACGGTACGGCTTCGGGGTTCCCCGTCCATTGCTTAATTTTTCTCGAAGCGTTGCTCCTCTCCCATAGTCCGATGAGCCAGAGTCCGCTGAAATTCCAGCGCGCGAGCTGATCGAGTTCCTCGTCGGGGATCTGGTCGAGCCGTGCGATCTGTCTGCGGTATTTTTTGGAAAGCTGGTCGAGCCAGACATACGTGTTTTTCGCAAGAAGAACGACCCTCGGCATCCAATCGAGGTCGGTCGTAAACCGCTCTCCCTCGAAAGAGCCGTATGAAAAACTCCCTGCGCCTCCGCCGCCTTTATAGTCGGGAACAGCGGGCATGCCAGGGCCTCCAAAGGCCGTTTTGTTCTCTTCCTGGAGCAGATCCATGCTGCCCAGGATCCGGTCGAGAAACTTCTGGGAAAGAAGCATTCCCCATCTTGCTTTAATGAACTTCAGTTGTGCTTCGAGGCTCTCGGGGTTAGCTAGAATGGGCGCTCTGAGAAGGTCGAAGATGAACTGGTTTTCAGGGCCGAATCTTTTTTCGGTCTTAAAAAATTTTTCTAACTCCTCAATGAAAGATTTATACTGCGTTTTCTTCTGAAGCTCCGCGTCCGTAAATAGTTCGTCGAATTTCTTTGCGGCGGGGTTAAAGTTCGTGAAATAGAGGAGCATCAATTCCTCTGTCGCCATCTGAGGATGCGCTCTCCCGGCTGTCGATGTTTGAAGGTATTTTTTTCCCGTTAACGATCCTTTGTAAACGGCGAGAGGAGGGAACAAGGTTACGAACGATTCGATAGTGCTTTGCGAATTTTCGGGGCCGAGAGTGCGGCCGAGATGTTTGTACGCTCTTTCAAAGACGCCGGGGTTGCTTGTCTCTTCATACACTCGAAGGATGTAGTGATAAATTTCATCGATCAGGCCCAGAGCATTCAATTGTCCGGCCTTTACAGCTTTTTCGGGAAACCGGACAATGTCCCGCGCATCGTTGAGCTTTTTTGCGAAGACACGCGCGGAATGAAAATCGGCAAAAATGACGTTACCACTGCTCTGGAAAAATGATTCATCCAATTGATAACGAATTCGGGTTTCGGCAAGGACGTGAAATTCGTATGAAGGATATCTTTTATTCTCCGGAGGGTGAAAAGGGGGGAACGCGGAACATGATACGAGAAGCCGCTGAGGGTTCATAGAACGAGATATCAGAGTTTGTGCGTTTCCAAGACTGCGGTCCAGGCGATGGGACAGTGGATAATACATATTTTCTCCCCATACTTCAAATTGCCGAATGGACGGCAGAAAACGGTAGTTGAGGGAATGACGCAACTTTTGCATCGCCATGCCTGGATGTTTCAGGCTAGCACCAACACCTACAACTACCGAGCAAACCTTTTCCTTGTAATTCAAGACACTTTTCAATACTTTTTGTTCGGGTGGATGTAACTTTCCGACAATTTCAACGAAGTACAGACAACATCTCATAAATTCCCCGTTCTTCCAGAATGAAAATCAGAAAACTCCTTCTACTTTTTGGGTCTATTCTTCTGTTCGCGGCAGTTTTTGTTTTTGACGCGACGATGAAGAGCCTCGACGCCGACCTCGGGAGTTTTTACATTATCCGCGGCATTGTCATTATCATCGCGTTCATTCTCATTACGCTCTATATCGAGATGGGCTGGAAAGAAAGCCAGCCGACGATGATCCAAAGGATCGGAAGAGTGGCGGCCTGGGCCGGACTCTTTGTCGGCCTCTCGGTCATCATCAGCGTTCTTCGAGTCGGCGATTTTGAGACGCGCGCCTTCAGATTGTTTCCCCGCGACTATATCACGATCCTCTTTTCAGCAGTCTTGAGCATCGCAGGGGGGATCGTGGCTGCCATTACGATCCTCAATATCAAGGACATGCTCCTCTATAAAAGGAAGAAGGGCACGAGCCGCAACTTTTGGATATTGATGATCTTTTTCTTTCTCGCCTCCGCTGCAACGATCGATCTGCGTCCTCTAGAACCGTCGGTTTACACGACAGTGTTTTTCGTGTTGTCTGTCGTGATGATCATCGTCAATTCATTCCGGCTCTCATGGATCGCATATCTTTCTCGCCGGGAAAAGATCTACGGGATGGTCTATGCGCTGCTTGCGTTCTTCGCATTTATGGCGATCAACATCCTTCTGTCGATATCGGACAAACCGTTTCTTTCCAACGCTCTATTGTATTTCAGCTATCCGCTCCATTCATTTGTCCAATTAACATCGCTGTTCGGGGCCGTCTATTTTGGGATGGCTTTCATCAGCACGTTGTTTCATCTTCCGACGGCGGAGGCCTTTGACCGCAAGCAGACCGAACTGAGTTCGCTGCACAACCTCAGCCGTTTGATCACACAAGTCTTTGACCTCGATGAGCTTGCGGGGACGGTGATCAAAATGACGTTCGAAGTATGTGAAGCGTCGAGTTCATGGCTGGAAATTTTTCCGAACGAGGCGGAAGGAAAAACGGGACACGGAGAGACCGGAATTGTGTCGCAGCAGAATATCAGCACCGAAGAGATCCAGACGATTCTTTTCGGGGACCCGCTTTCGATCCGGTCGCTCGTCTTCTCTTCAAAAAAGGTCCTCCTCATCGATGATGCACGAAATGACCGGAGGACAAAATACATGACGAAGCTGAAAAAAGTCGGCTCACTCCTGGTCGTTCCGCTGATTTCTCATCAGAACATCATCGGAATTCTCTATGCGACTAAAGAAATGGATTTCGGGTTTGACCAGGATGATATCGAAGTCTTGTCCGGTTTTGCGGACCAGGTAACGATCGCGATCGAGAATGCGACGCTCATTCAGCGGTCGCTGGAGAAAGAGCGTTTGCAACGCGAGCTGATGCTCGCCCAAGAAATGCAAAAAAGGCTTCTTCCCCAAAACCTTCCAACTTTTCCGAATGTTGATATGCGCGCCGTATCCGCACCGGCGCTCGAAGTAGGCGGAGATTACTATGACATCGCAATGTTGGATGACCGCCGGGTAGGCATCGTTATCGGCGATGTGTCGGGGAAAGGCGTCGGCGCGGCGTTCTATATGGCGGAGATGAAGGGGATATTCCAGTCGTTGAGCAAGCTTTCGTTCTCGCCGAAAAATTTTCTTGTCAAGGCAAACGAGTCGCTTTTCTCCAGTATTGACAAACACTCCTTTATTAGCTTAATTTACGCAATCCTCGATGTTGCAACCGGCGAACTTGTTCTTTCGCGCGCCGGACACTGTCCGATGTTATATGCAACTCCTTCCTCAATTGAGTACATTAAACCATCGGGCATGGGATTGGGATTGAGCACTGGGGTGAAGTTTGAAAATTCGCTCGAAGAAAAAAGAATTATGATGCAGCAGGGGGACGTCTGCGTGTTTTATACCGACGGCGTGACCGAATCGCGATCGGCGTCGGGGGAAGAGTTCGGCTACGAGCGGCTCGTCCAGGTGGTGGAGGAGCATCGTCATCGCTCTGCGGAAGAGATCAAAGAAGAAATCATTCAACGCGTATGGAGTTATACCGACGCCCATGGCTACGACGACGACCTTACGATATTCGTCGTAAAATGGAACGGCATCTCGCACTGAACAAAAAGTTTTTTAACTATTTATTCTGAGGAGTAGCATCGATGAATGAGTTCAAGATATCGTTTCGGGAGAACGGTAAGATCCATGTGATGGAGCTGAGAGGGTATTTGGACGCCCACACCGCTCCCAACCTTGAAGAAGCATTCCAGAAGCTCATCAAAGAGAAAAAATTTCACATTTTGGTCAACTGCAAGGACCTGGCGTACATTTCGAGCGCCGGTTTGGGCGTATTTATGGCATTTATCGAAGATATTCGGGCCGGCGGCGGCGATATTAAGATGTCGAATATGTCGCCGAAAGTCTTCAACATCTTCGATCTGCTTGGTTTTCCCATGCTGTATGAAATTTTCACCGACGAGCACGACGCGGTGAAAAAATTCGACGCAAAAAAGCAAGCAACCAAGTAGTCCGCCATGCCCATACGGATAGTAAGGAGAATGAAGCGTTGACCGATCGCGTGAAAAATAAAATTATGAAAAAGAATCTGCGCATCCCGAGCCAGACGGAAAAGTTGATCCTCGCCCGCGAGTTTGTCGCGGATGCCGCGAAAGGGTTCGGCTTTGCTGAGGACGATGTCAACAACATTGCCCTCGCCGTGGACGAGGCATGCACGAATATTATCAAACACGCCTACCAGTATGCCGCCGACCGCGAAATCGGCATTGTCATCGTCATGAAGAAGCCGGAGTTCGAGATTTTAATCGAAGACCATGGAAGGCATTTCGACCCGAATCGCATCCCTGTTCCGGACATGAAGGAATACATGTCGCATTACAAACGCGGCGGCCTGGGGATGTACCTCATGAAAAAATTGATGGACAAAGTCGAATACTCCATCGAGCCGCGTAAAAATATCGTCAGACTGACCAAATACCTTCATTGAATTCCTCTGAACTTCTTTTATGCATACAACGAGCGTCGCACTCTGAGAGCCTCACTACGCCGTGCACGATTTCTTGACGGCCGTGTAAACCCCTTCTGGAAATCGTATGACGCTTAACAAGACCCGACATGCCGTGCGCCGATCCCCGCGGTATGCAAAAGCAACTCACCTGACCGACATCACGCCGCTTTTTGAGTTCAGCACTGTCGTCAATTCTTCCCTCGACCTAAAATTCATTCTGGGCACCGTCCTGTTGACCCTGATGGGGAAACTTCTCCTTGGGAAGAGCGTTGTCCTCATCAAGACAACGGGAAAATATTTTAAAATCGAGAACTCCAAAGGAGTGCCCGCGTCTCTCGCCGAACACGATATTCTCTTCCGACGCGTGCCGCACAAAGCTTTTTCGCTCACAAAAAAAAGCTTCCCGGAGGCGCTCCCGCTGCTCGAAGGCGGCATCGTTCGAATGTTCCCGATCATTTCGCATGGCGTCGTTCTCGGATTTTTTGGGATTGGAAAACGGCTGGGGAACGGATCGCTCTCATCGACGGAGCGCGGGTTTGTCGAGGCGATCATCAGTATTTCGGCGGCGGCGATCGAGAAAGGGATCGCGTTCAACGAGATCAAGAGCGTCACACGCGCCCTGGACAGCAAAGTCCAGGAATTGAAAACGCTTTTCGAGCTGAGCAAAGAGTTCAACGCTATTTTCGACAGGGATAAACTCCTCAAGCTTTTTACGTTCACGATCATGGGGCAGGTCGGAGCAAGCCGCTACGCCGTCTGTTTGAAGAATGGGGAGACGCTGACCTCCAGAGTGGATGCAAATCAACTTGCTGAATTCAAAGAATCAATTTTTGACGCAATCACGTATCCGGTCCTCGTCGCGGATCTTCGCGGCAAGGATGCGCGCACTCTTAAGGAACGGTGTTCATTGCAAGGAATCGTAGCGCTCGTTCCACTGCAAGTCCAAAACGAAACGAAAGGAATTTTGTGTCTTGGCGATCGCTTGCGCGGAGGGACGTATTCCGAATCCGATTTGGAGTTCATTTACAGCCTCGGCAACCTCGCCATCATTTCGCTTGAAAACAGCCGGCTCTTTAAGGAAGCGATCGAAAAGCAGAGACTGGAGAACGAGCTGAACGTGGCGCGCGAAATTCAGAAAGGCCTTCTGCCGCGGTCGCTGCCGAAAATTCGCGGGATGGAAATTGCCGCCGTCAACATTTCATCCAAGCAGGTGGGGGGAGATTATTATGACGTCATCTCCGTCCGGAACGGGCGCTACGTGATCGCGATCGGGGACGTGTCCGGCAAGGGAACGCCCGCGTCGCTCCTCATGGCAAATGTGCAGGCGACGATTCGCACGCTCGTCCACTTCGAGCTTCCCCTTTCCGAAATGACCTCGCTGGTCAATCGATTGATTTGCGACAACACGGGCAACGATAAATTTATCACTTTCTTCTGGGGTATTTTTGACCCCGACGAGATGACATTCCATTACGTAAATGCCGGACATAATCATCCTTTTGTCATCCGTGCGGACAATTCGATTGAGCGGCTTACAGAAGGAGGGATCATCCTCGGAGTTGTGAGAGAGGCGCTTCCTTATCAGGAGGGAACTCTCCGGCTTGGAAAAGGGGACGCAGTGGTGATGTTCACCGACGGCATCAGCGAAGCGATGAATACAGAAGGAGTGGATTATACCGAAGAACGGATGGAGATTCTGCTGAAAGCAACCTCTTCGTTGAGCGCAGAGGGAATTCTGGAAAAGATCC
>DATJXA010000076.1:0-4409 GCA_035500675.1 Bacteroidota bacterium
GATCCTCGCCGGATTGCCCGCGCCCGAACATGACCTTGAATACTACGAGGCTCATAATCCGCGATGAACAGGTCAGCATGAAGCTCGGAATGTGGATTGCGATAGTTCTTGGCACGCTGATATGCCTTTCAGCTACGCTTCATGCTCAGGAATTTTGGAATTGGGCATCGACGCCTCCCATGGGATGGAACAGCTGGGATTGTTACGGTACTACTGTTACTGAGCAGGAGGTCAAAGCAAATGCCGATTATATGGCTGCGCATCTTGAGGCATCCGGATGGAAATACATTGTCATCGACGGCCGTTGGTATGTTGAGAATCCTACGACCCATGGGTACAATGAAAAAAATCCTATCATCACGATAGATGATTACGGAAGATTCATGCCCGCTGCCAATAGGTTTCCTTCTTCTGCGGGGGGCAAAGGATTTAAGCCGTTAGCCGACTACATCCACAACAAGGGGCTAAAATTCGGTATCCATCTTATGCGAGGTATTCCTAAGCTTGCAGTTGAACGAAACACCAAAGTATTAGGCACCCCGTATACGGCGAAAGAAATTTACGACACAAAAGAATTATGCGAGTGGCTGCACGATATGTACACGGTAGATGCATCCAAACAAGGTGCGCAGGAATATTACAATTCACTTTTTAGTCTGTTCGCATCTTGGGGGATTGATTTCATAAAGATAGACGATTTAAGCCGTCCTTATCACAAAGACGAGATTGATTTGATCCGGAAGGCAATCGACAACTGTGGACGGCCTATTGTCCTGAGCACATCGCCCGGTGAGACCCCGATCGCAGATGCCGACCACATCAGCAGTCACGCGAATATGTGGCGCATCATGGACGATTTCTGGGACAACTGGTCGCAATTAAACGACCATTTTGCGCTTTTTGAAAAATGGGCTCCGTATATCGGTCCCGGTCATTGGCCCGACGGGGATATGCTCCCCCTGGGGAGAATAGGAATCCGGGCGGAACGCGGCGATAACCGTATGAGCATGTTCACCGCAGATGAACAATACACGTTAATGTCCCTCTTTCTCATCTGTCGTTCGCCCCTGATGTTCGGCGGCAACCTGCCGGATAACGATACGTTCACGCAGAGTTTAATAACAAATGACGAAGCGATTGCAGTGCTTCAAAAAAGCAAAAACAACAGGATGCTCTTGCATGATGGGGGAAAAATCGCGTGGGCAGCCGACGAAGTAAACAGCAATGATAAATATGTCGCGCTCTTTTATACAGGCGACGCGAACCCGGTTTTAGAAAGCGCAGCGTTATGGAACAGCCCGCGCATTACTTATAGAGCAGGTGAACGGAGCGCAAAGGTCAACGTGAATATTGCGGGGGCTAAAAAACTATACCTGGTCGTGACGAACGGCGAAGATGACAATAATTGGGATCATGCCGATTGGATAGAACCGAAGCTCACGGGCACAAAGGGCTCGATCGACCTGACAGATATTCGCTGGGTAAAAGCGTCCGCCGGCTGGGGGAATGCAACAGTAGGCAAAAGTGTCGGTGGGAACAAATTGATTGTCGATAACAAAGAATACGCAAATGGGATCGGCACTCATGCGAATTCAATTATCGAGTACGATATTCCTGAAGGCTATGATACTCTTTCGGCGTTGGCCGGGCTCGACAACGAATGTATAAGCCACACCGAGGGAGCAACCGTTGGATTCCATGTATTCACCCAATATCCTACCGGAGCGCCCCCGGAAGATTCTGTCCGCGTGTCGATAAAGACAACGCAATTAGGGTTCGATGGTAAGTGCGTAGTCCGCGATCTCTGGGCAGAAAGAGATGTTGAAGAAAATGTGAATGAAATATCCTTATACGTCCGACAACATGGAGCGAGGTTGTTGAGGGTCAGTGAAATTAAATAAGTTATTGTTTTTTTGTCAAAGGACATGCTCAAGAAAAATGATGTTTCGAAGTTGATTGTTGGCAGCCTGGTTATCGCTTGCTGTTCTTTGTTCTTAAGCTTTGAATACGGAGATAAAAGCCAGATCGTCGACCGCGGAGCGTTAGCGACGAAATATTTCAAACAAGACGCTCAATGGTACATCGACAACATTCCTTTCTTTGAATGCTCCGATAAAAAAATAGAAGAGGTCTATTACTACCGGTGGAAGCTCTATAAGGCGCACATCCGCAATATCGGCGAAGACGGCTATATGATCACGGAATTTCTCGATAAAGTAAGCTGGGACAAAGAGCCGTATTCTTCCTTGAACGATGCCACGGATTTTCACATCTACGAGGGACGCTGGCTGAAGAACAGAACATATCTTGATGGCTATATCAACTATATGTATAGAGGGGGCGGAGACGACCGCCACTTCAGCGAGGGCATTGCAGACGCCGTGTATGCGTTCTACCTCGTGAACGCCGATTCCTGCTTCATAGAAAATCAGTTAGGTGTCATGCAGCATGTTTACAACCTTTGGCTCGATCATTACGATCTGAGTAAAGAGCTCTATTATATAGAACCAATCGCAGACGCAACGGAATATACCATTTCTTCAATCGATGCGTCCGGAGGGAAGGACGGCTTTCGTGGGGGAGATGCGTTTCGTCCGACGATCAACAGTTATATGT
Organism: Bacteroidota bacterium; assembly: GCA_035500675.1. Taxonomy (GTDB): domain Bacteria; phylum Bacteroidota; class Ignavibacteria; order UBA10030; family UBA8401; genus JAGVPT01. Next base: position 2,617 of record DATJXA010000076.1, read on the forward strand.
ACGGCAATGCTTTGGCAATTGCACGAATAGCAACAATGAAAGGCGACACGGCGCTTGCTCGCGTTTACGTTAAAAGAGCCGAAGAGATAAAAACCAATGTGGAAGCGAGTTTGTGGAGCGATTCTTTGCATCACTTTATAGACAGATATAAGGTGAACAATCAGTTTGTTCATTACTGGAGCTTCATACGAGGAAGAGAATTAGCCGGATATGTGCCATGGTGCTATAATTTGCCGGATGACACAACAAAGTTTAGCATCGCATGGGAACATCTTATGGATACGACGAAATTTCTCGGGGTGTATGGCTTGCGGACGAATGAACCATCCTATCAATATTACATGCGGCAATATAGATACGCCGGGACTCACCCAGAGTGCCAGTGGAATGGTCCCAGCTGGCCATTCCAGGAGACGCAAGTGTTAGAAGCCATGGCAAATCTGGTCAATAACTATGACCAGAAATTTGTAAACTCGTCCGATTACCTGAAGATACTTCGCCTCTACACTCAACAGCATTACCTTCCGGACGGAGAACTCAATCTGCAAGAAGATTATAATCCCGACACGGGCAAACCGATCGTCGGGTTGGAGAGAAGCAGCCATTACAATCATTCATGCTATAACGATTTGATCATTACCGGCCTCTGCGGGATACGGCCGTCGGAGGGAGATACCCTTACCATCAACCCGTTGGTGGATAGCACCATCAAATATTTTTGCCTGGACGATCTTCCATATCACGGGCACAGTATCTCCGTAGTGTATGATAGTGATGGAAAAAAATATCATGTGGGGAAAGGCGTTACGATTTTTGTTGATGGAAAGAAAGTTTCAGTTAAAGAGACCGGAAGTAAACATGAAGTCAGCATCGGCCCCCCAATTGTGATCAAACCGGAGAAGAAAATTGATCTCGCCTTGAATATCACGGGCAGAGGGTTTCCAATGCCGACGGCTTCAATTAATTCCGGAATGGATTCACTCTATAAGGCGATAGACGGGCGCATTTGGTACTTCCCTGAAATTACGAACAGATGGTCGACGTACGGTTCATCGTCTGTTTCAGATTGGTACGCGCTTGACTTTGGCGGGATTCGGGATATTTCTTCTGCGCGCATTTATTTTTTTGGGGATAATGCCACGTTTGGAAGGCCGGACGATTACACTGTTGAATATTTGGACGGCGGCCAATGGAGGAGAGTGCATGAGACGGCGAGAGTTCCCTCGTCGCCTGTTTGTAATACTGCTAATTCCATCACCTTTGATACGGTCGCGACGACGGCGATTAGGTTCACATTCTGGAATACGACGAAGAAATTTGCCGTTGCGGTTGCCGAAATAGAATTGTTTTGAGAAATATGATCAAGAAAGGTGAGTTATGTTGAGACTACTTGCGTTTCTCAGCTTGTTTTTATTCCTGGTGATCCCGGGTTTTGGACAGTCGGTATCTTTTCAAACATACATGAACCCTGTCATTCCGGGCGACCACCCCGACTGCACGCTGACGCAAGTCGGGAAGGATTTTTACACCACGGGCTCGTCCTTCAATCCAACACCCGTCATTTATCATTCGACCGACCTGGTTCATTGGGAAGCTGTCGCCCAGCCGGTGAGCGCGTCGTGGTCGAGTTACGGCGATGCCGCTGCGGGCGGATGCTGGGGCGGGCAGGTAATGTATTACAACAATAAATGGTGGGATTTTTTCTCACACAGTAACCAAATGTATTTTGTTACCGCAGACAGCGTCAAGGGTCCCTGGACGTCGCCGACGCTGATGAAAACGCCTTCAAGCGT
>DATJXA010000077.1:0-12055 GCA_035500675.1 Bacteroidota bacterium
TGATCTTTAGATTATGTCCCTTCACGACGGCCTCCCCTTTTCGGTCGCAAAAAACGCAATCGGCATCGCAGCGGATCGTCAAATTAATATAAAGCGATTTTCCCAGCTGGTACGTGAACACCGGATCGCCAAGCGGGCCGATAGTGAAAAGTTTTTTAGCGTTGTACGTCGTCGTGCGGGCGACGTCTTCGATTGTCGCTCCGCACACCTCCGCGACTTTTCTGCCGATGTCCGGAATATACGACGGTTCGTTGCGCTTGCCGCGATGCGGCGCCGGTGTGAGATACGGCGAATCCGTTTCGAGCATGATGTGATCGTAGCCAATCGTACGAAGGGTCTCGACAGCTGACGAATTCTTAAACGTCACTATTCCGGGATATGAAACAAGAAAGCCCAGGTTGAACAAACGCCTCGCCGTGCTGGCGTCGCCGGAGAAACAGTGAAAAACACCTTTCGGCGCAGGAAAGCGGCTGTTTGCTGTTGCCTGCTGCGAACGCCAGTATTCGTTCCCCCCGATCTCTTCTTCCGCAATTGTTATCGCGTCTTCCATCGAGTCCCTCGTGTGAACGACAATGGGCAAATTGCGCCGGATCGCAATCCTTATTTGAGCGCGATACATTTCGCGTTGAAGTCCTTTCGGAGTCGTGTCGTAGTAATAGTCGAGCCCTATTTCTCCTATCGCGACAACTTTTTTATGCTCGCTTAATTTTTCGACCTCGGCTAGCATCTTTTCATCGGCACCGACAAGGTCGAGAGGATGGAGGCCGACGCATGCGAACACCGAGTCGTACCGTTCCGAAAGCTCGATGGCCTGTCTGCTCGTTTCAAGGTTTGTTGCCGGAACAACAAAAAATTTTACCCCCAACGAAGCGGCCCGAGCGATGACATCGTCGATGTCGTCTTTGTAAACTGTGTCGAAAAGATGTGCGTGTGAATCGATGTACATTGGACTATGAATGAAAATGATACATTCATTGCAGATCAAACATATGCATTTGCCTATCTTAAATTAATGAAGGCGTTTCCGAATATCAAGGAGCGCTTATCAAAACAGCGCCAACATTTTTAAATTAAAGTTCCATTGATCGATGGAGGAGACGAATTCTGTTATCCATGCACTTTACGTTCAAGAAGAATATAATGATCGTCTTCGGACCTGACGCTATAGTATTGAAGAAGCAGGGCCCTCCGTTGTAACCAGTAGTCAACCAAAAGGTGCGATTCAGGGAAAGGGTCCTTTCCGATGACGATATAGTTGTCGGCGTTTGCGGCCGAGCCGGGGAAATCGTCGCTCCTCTTCTCCGGGATCGTCCGAAATTGTTTTAAAGGGATGTGCGCCGTCAGCATGATCCGTTGGCCTTGACCGTATCCTGTAACAAGTGCGATCGTCCCGCCGTTGTATGCATCTCGTAACTTCGCTCCAAGGAAGGCCCCGTCGCGCGGACCGTAGTTAAAAATTTTTTCAGCTTCGGAGAATGTTTCCACGCCTACCGAAGGAGAAAGGAGCTGGACAAGCGGCATGACGGCAAGGGACGCAACGATCAGGCTTCGGACAATGTTCGATCGAATAACGCTGAACAACAGGGACAATCCTATCCCGACACATATGGCAAAAAATAATCCAAAACTCAGGACATATCTCCAATTCCATGTCCATTGGTCTACTTGCACAAATCCTAATGCTATTGCAACCGTCGTGGATATCGGAGGGATGGAAAAAAAAAGGATGATAGCCACTCGCCTTCGAATGTTCGGAAGACGAGTCAAACGAAAAAGAGCGAAAAGGGCTAGAAGGATTACGAACGGCCCGTAGATGATGAAAATCGCCTGTCCAAGATAAAGAAAAATATTTTGCGGCCTTCTTTCGAGTGTTGCTCGAGCAATTGCGGACCCGGCGGTGTACGTCTTATGCGCAAATTCTAAAGCGCTGCCGTATAAAAAATAATTCCACGCCAGCCAGAAACCGATCCCTGCAAATGCGACCATTGCTGCAATCGCAGCCTTGGCGATTTTAGCATCCTGCTTTCCTTTCCGACGCCAATACCAATCAAAAAAAGCTAATGATGCCAGAAAAGGAGCAAGCGGCCAGACTTCATATCTGCACAACGTTGCGAGCGCCACTGCCGATGAGGAAACGAAAAGATGTTCAACTTTTTTCGACTCAACCCAGCGAAGAAACGAATACCCTGCCAGTGCAGTGAAGAACATAAGCCCAGGCTCGCTCATCGGTGTAAGGAAGATATACGTCATGTTCGGGTTTAGCGCGAAAACAGATGCACTCGTGAACGCAATAAATCGAGAGTCCGTGAGTCTCTCTACTATTAAATAGATGATCAACGCCGTCAATGCGAGAAGCGGGATTCCGAGGAACGCTCCGGCTGCGCCCGAGTAAAAAAGGGGGTCAATCGCGACGAAAGGAATGAGGAGGAGATGAGGAACGGGAAGCCACACTGTAGCAATGTTGCGCAGACCGGGGGCTTGAGAATCGAAATACTCGCGCGACTTCACGATATGCGATGCTGCGTCCCCAAAAAAAACAAATGCGTTGTTGTCCATTCCGTAGATGACGACAGCCGCCGTCGCAGATACCAGGACAATAAAGATGACAAGCACAACCCTCGTCCCTCTCTGAGAGCCGAGAGCATCGGTCACGAGCTGCATTTTCATAGCCGTTTAATTAAGCACTAATTTGACGTAAAGACAACACCTGTGCAGTGAACGGTTCACTATAGTGAACCGTTCACTGTATTTAACACCGCCTTGCTTATCCTTTGCCCTTTCTGTAAATTTATATCGAAACGAATTTTAAAAAATCCTTCAATGAGAACTATCGTCAATCTGCTCACTGTCGCCTTGCCGTTGCTCTATTTCGGCACTGTGTGGTCTTATGCAAAGGCCTTTTTCAAAGATTCCGCCTTCGCCAAAAAAGTGAAGACGCCCCTGCTCCTTTCGACCCTCATTCTCCACCTTGCGTACCTTTTGCTGCGGACGGAATTGTTCAATCACCCGCCCATCACGACGGTGTTCGAGATCATGTCTATTATATCCTTCTCGATCGCCGGCGCCTACGCCGTGATCGAGTTCTTAACCAAAGTAAAGAATACCGGCTATTTCATCCTTAACCTTGCATTCATATTCCAAACCTTCTCGTCGTGTTTCATCGAAAACCTCACCGAAGTAAATCCGGTTCTCCGAAGCCATCTGTTGGGCATTCACGTCTCGAGCGCCTTGCTCGGATACGCTGCCATAACAATTTCAGCCGTCTACGGATTTTTGTACCTGATGCTCTACCACCATATTAAGTCGAGCCAATTTGGCGTCATCTATAATAAACTGCCGAACCTTGAAACGCTCGAACGAATGTCCATGATGTCGATCGTCTTCGGCTTTTTCTTTCTCACGGTGGCCATTGGCGTGGGACTATTCTGGCTGCCGCGGGCATTTCAACATTTTTCGTACTTCGACCCGAAATTGATAGGAACTATTTTCATTTGGGCGATGTACGGCGTCGGTTTGGCCGCAAAAAGGACAGTAGGGTGGCAGGGGAAAAAAATCATGATCCTCTCGATCATCGCGTTCGCGGTTGCCTTCTTTTCTCTGACCATCATCAATGTGTATTTCAGTGGATTCCATAAGTTTTATTGATTTCCGTTCCCGTCGCCGCGCCGCCCCATGATGAACCTTATTGCCGTTGGCATCAACCATCGCACGGCTCCTCTTGAAGTGCGTGAAAAGCTGTGGATGTCGGACGACGAAATACGCAAAGCAGTCCTTGCGCTGAAAGGCAAGCCGTTATCGGAGTGCTTCATCGTTTCGACATGCAATCGAACGGAGTTGTACGGCATGTTCAACGGCTCCGTTGAACTAGACCCTCCGCACAGCGCCGCCGATGCGCTCAGGGACTTCCTCGTTTCGTTCAAAAAAGCAGCGGGCGTTGTGAACCGCGATCATCTCTATTCTATGGTATCGACAAACGCCGTCAATCATCTTTTTAAAGTAGCATCGGGGATCGATTCAATGGTCATCGGCGACGTCCAGATCCTGAGTCAGATCAAAGACGGGTTCAACATCGCCTCCGAAGAAAAAACGACAGGGACATTTCTCCACAGGCTAATACAATCGACCTATCATGTCGGCAAGCGCACTCGGGCAGAAACGACCATCGCCGAAGGAGCCGTTTCCGTAAGTTATGCGGCGGTCGAGCTTGCGAATAAGATCTTTTCGGACCTTTCAAAAAAAACGGCATTGTTGATCGGGGCCGGCGAAACGGGAGAACTGACGGCGAAACACCTTGTCGGACGCGGCATCGGGGGACTTTTCGTTGCCAACAGAACGAAGGCAAAAGCGGATGAGCTTGTCGCCACGCTCGGAGGGACTGCCGTGGAGTTCGATTCGCTCCTTTCGATACTTACTCGCGTCGATATCGTCATCTCGTCCGTCACGAGCGATCATTACATTATCACCAAGGCGGACCTGCAGAAAGAGATGAAAGAACGGGCGCACAAACCGCTCTTCATTATCGACATCGGCCTTCCGCGCAACATCGACCCCGAAGCGAATAAGATCGACAACATTTTTTTGTACGACCTCGACGGTATCTCCGGCATTATCGATCAAAACGTGCAGAAACGGAGGGCCGAGATCCCGAAGGTGAACGACATCATTCTCGAGGAACTGACGGAGTTTTCAAACTGGTATAATTCGCTTCAAGTCAATCCGACGATCCACGACCTCCGCGATCACTTCGAGCAGGTACGACGCGAAGAGGTCGATAAGAACATCAATCGCTTTGCCGCCGAGGACAAGGAATTGCTCGACCTCGTGACAAAAAGGATCGTCAACAAACTTCTCCATCTTCCGACGACGAACCTCAAGAACGGAAACGAGGAGAGCGAAGAAGAAAAGCATACGAAGCTCCACATCATCCGCTCGCTCTTTGGGCTGCAGAAAGAGAAGCCGTTCAAAGAATGACGACGAAGGATAGGATTATTATTGGAACGCGGGGAAGCGAACTCGCCCTCTGGCAAGCGTCGTGGGTACGCAGTGAGCTCCAGAAGTTATATCCTTCCCTGTCCGTCGAGACCGCGATTATTAAAACGACGGGGGACAAGATCCTCGACTCTTCACTTTCGACGATCGGCGACAAGGGTTTATTTACCAAAGAGATCGAGAATGCGTTGCTCGACCACGCGATCGATCTCGCGGTCCACAGTTTAAAAGATGTTCCGACCAATCTGGCCGACGGTTTGACGATCGCGGCAGTCACAGAGCGCGAAGATGTGCGCGATGTTTTTGTTTCTCATCCCCGGAAAAAATATGCATCGTTCGGAGCGGTACCGCAGGGAGGCACTATTGCGACGGGCAGTTTGCGGCGACGGTGTCAGCTGCTCAGTCATCGTCCCGACCTTTCGATCGTCGATATCAGGGGCAACCTGAAAACACGACGGACAAAGCTCGAGAATTCAAACTGGGACGGAATGTTATTGGCCAAAGCCGGCGTGACGCGGCTCGGCTGGTCGGGGATCATTTCCGAGGTCCTCTCCCCGACGTTCATACTTCCCGCAGTAGGACAGGGTGCCCTTGCGATCGAAACGAGACAGGGCGATGAGTTTCTCCTTTCGACGGTCGCCCGTCTCGAACATGTTCCAACGCGTCAAGCGACCGACGGCGAACGAGCGCTCCTGCGTTTTCTCGAGGGAGGTTGTCAGATCCCAATAGGCACATACGGCCGGGTCGATTCGGAAAAATTTTTCCTCGACGCAATGGTCGGCAGCATTGACGGAACAAAAACTATTTATGGCGCGATCGAAGGAGCCGCTGCTGATTCCGGAAAACTCGGAACAGTACTCGCCCAAGAATTGCTCGGCAAGGGTGCGAAGGAAATTTTGCAGGACATACGCACATCGAAACACTGAACTCCTGAATGCCTGAATCTTCCACAACACAGACCTCAGCGCACACACACTCCCCGTTAGGGGGAAAAACGATCCTGGTCACGCGTGCCGCTGAGCAAGCGTCGGAATTTGTCAAGCTGCTTGAGCAGCTTGGCGCTTCCGTCGTGCTTTTTCCAACGATCCATATTATCCCTCCCCCCTCGTGGGAACAGTGCGATAAAGCGATCGCGAAAATTGAAGAGTACGATTCCATCATTCTCACCAGCACAAATGCCGCGGAAAATTTCTTCTCAAGGCTTCAGCTTGCGGGCGACGGCCTAAGCAGGCTCATTGCGGAAAAGACCGTTTACGCGGTGGGAGAAAAAACGAAGAACGCCGTGGAACGATGGAACATTCCGGTCGCTGCACTCCCCTCCGTATACGATGCGAAACATCTCGCGATATCGCTTTCTCGTACGGATGTGAAGGGAAAGAGATTTCTCCTTCCCAAGGGAAACTTAGCGGGGAACGTCGTCACATTCGCGCTTCAGGAACATGGCGCGACCGTGGACGAAGTCATCGTCTACGAAACGGTGCAGCCATCCGACGCTGAGGCCGAGATGATTAGAGGAAAACTGGGGAATAAGGAGATCGATGTCGTAACGTTTTTCAGTCCCTCGAGCATTTCTAACTTTCTAGCGATGATCCCGGAAGAACTTTTGGTCGATAAAATTATCGCCGTGATCGGTCAAACCACTGCTTCGGCTGCAAGGAACCTTTCGCTGCCCGTTCATATTGTCGCCGAACATGCAACGTCCGCTTACCTCGCGTCGTCTATTGTGCGATACTATGAATAGCGCTGCAATAAAAAAAGCTACGATCCCAACCGTTCTTACCCCGCCCGCAGTAGTCGAGGGAGAGTTTTGGACGTCCAAGCAACGGCAAGCATCTTCGCTTCACGAAATTTCGTACCGGGCGTGCTTCAAGCCCCAGCTCCCGCGCTATTTTATAGAACGGTACAGTGAAAAAGGGGATGTCGTCTACGATCCGTTCATGGGAAGGGGTACAACGATCATCGAGGCCGCCCTTCTGGGAAGAAACGTCATCGGCAACGACGTCAATCCATTGAGCAGAATTCTTGCAGAGCCGCGTCTCGATATTCCGGAAATTAACGAGGTCGAAGCGCGATTGGCCAAGATTCCCTTCTCACATCGTGAAAGAGCATCCCTCAACCTTGCGATGTTCTTCGAGCGAAAGACCGAATCGGAAATTGTGTCCTTACAAAAATACCTCGCTGCTCGGAAAAAAGAAGGGACTGAGGACAAGATCGATAAGTGGATTCGGATGGTGGCGACCAATCGATTGACGGGTCACTCTTCCGGTTTTTTTTCCGTGTACACGCTGCCTCCTAATCAAGCGACCCTGCCGAACAATCAAAAAAGGATCAACCGGCTGAGAAAACAAAGACCGGAATATCGCAATATCACAAAAATCATCTTAAAGAAAACGCGCGCGCTGTTAAATAGATTGCCATCCGAGGAACGAAGAAATTTACAATCCGTCAAAGCACAAGCGAAATTTTTTTCTTGCGACGCGCGTGATGTCAATGGTATTGCCGACGGCTCGGTCGGACTTTCAGTGACCTCACCGCCGTTTCTTAATATCGTCCAATACTCTCATGATAACTGGCTGCGCTGTTGGTTCAACGGAATCGATGAGAATACAGTGGCCCTTCATGTGACAATGTCGAAGTCGGTCGACGAGTGGTGCGACGTGATGCTCGGAGTTTTTAAAGAACTATTCAGAACGACGAAGCCTGGTGGGCATGTCGCTTTTGAGGTCGGCGAAGTGCGGAACGGAACGATCAATCTTGACGAGCACGTGATGCCGCTCGGGCGGGCGGCGGGTTTTTTGTGCGAGTCTGTCTTTATCAATAAGCAGCAATTTACGAAGACGGCAAATATTTGGGGAATACAAAATAACAAGCTGGGGACAAATACAAACAGAATCGTTTTGTTTAAAAAAACTAAAATGTAAGTTGGATTCTTAATCCAACTTACATAAACATTAATCAGTCTCCCCTCTATGCAATCCCTTCATGAAAGAATTTTACCGGCGACACCTCCCGCATTATCATCCTCGTGATGCTATATTTTTCATTACCTTCCGCTTAGTCAACTCTCTCCCGCAGTACATCATCGAACGATTGAAAAATAAGTACAAAATCGAAAAGGAATTGCTTACTCGTTTAAAAAACAATCCGAGCAAAAGGAACACCCCAGTTGCATTCGCCAAGCGCTACTTTGCTATTTTCCACAATTTCTTAGACAACCAGAAAGAAAAGAATTGCTGGCTAAAGGATGAACGCGTCGCTCAAATCGTCGCAGATACAATTCATTATCGCGACGGCAAAGTGTATGATTTGATCTGTTATAGCATAATGCCAAATCATGTGCATATGGTAGTACATGTTGGTCGAAGCGGCACTTCGACCAACAATAATTTTATAAAAATCTTACAATCTCTTAAAAGTTATACGGCTAAAGAAGCCAACCATCTATTGGGGCGAACTGGTCAATTCTGGCAAAACGAAAGTTATGATCGAGTAGTGAGAAATGAGGAAGAGCTCGACAAAGTAATTCGATATGTCATGAATAATCCAGTCAAAGCCGGTTTAGTGAAGGACCCTCGTTATTGGAAGTTTAGTTATTGCAAATACAAATTTTGAAATGAGTTGGAAGATGATAAATAACTCTTTTCTCAGCTAATTAGCGGGCGGTGTATCAGTTTGACTAATGCAGAAATGAACCGGACACTTTTCTCTTTAAGTCCATCAAAAGCCTTCACATTGAACTGGCTAAAAGGTTCGAGTGTCCGGTTCATTTTCAAACTGAGACACTACCAATTAGCGGGTAGTGGTACGTTTTGCTTTTTTTCAGCGTTATGTGGATGCCCGCCAGAAGCATGCGGGCATGACGAGCGTTCAGGCTGCGTCATTCCCGAACGTTTCTATCGGGAATCCAAAACGTACCACCACCAATTAGCGGCAGGCCTACTAATTTACCCCGAAATTTTGTATTTTTAAAAGGTTGGGAGGTAAATTCTAGAAATTGAACAATCTGTGGCAAATCAACAAACACATAACGATCTTTTCCTTCGCGCATGCAGACGCGACGACGTCGAGCGCACACCGGTCTGGTTTATGCGTCAGGCCGGAAGGTATTTGCCCGAATACAGGGCGATCCGCGAGAAGGTAGATTTTTTAACGTTATGCAAGACGCCGGACCTTGCGGCTGAAGTGACAATACAGCCCGTCGAACTCATCGGCGTCGACGCGGCAATTATTTTTTCCGACATCCTCGTCATCCCTGAGGCCATGGGAATGCAACTTGTCATCGAAGAAGGAAAAGGGGGACCACGGTTCCCGTCCCCCATCCGGTCGCGGTCCGAAATTGAAAAACTTCCTGTGCCAGACCCTAACACAAAGCTCCGGTTTGTGATGGATGCCATCCGGAAGACACAAGCCCGCCTTAACGGCAAAGTACCGTTGATCGGGTTCTCCGGCTCTCCGTGGACACTTGCGACGTACATGGTCGAAGGGCGCGGTTCCAAAACTTTTCGCTACGCAAAGGAATTAATATATACCTCACCAAAAGATGCACACCTGCTTCTCGATAAACTTGCGCGAGCCGTGGCTGCATACCTTTCTGCGCAAATAGAAGCCGGCGTTCAAGCCGTCCAGATCTTCGATACGTGGGGAGGCATTCTCGGACAAGAAGAATTTGAAGAGTTCTCGCTCCGTTATATCAAGCAGACCCTTTCGCTCACAAAGACAAAAGGAGCTCCGGTCATCGTCTTCTGCAAAGATTGCGGCCACTCTCTCGAAAAAATAGCCGATACGGGGGCTACCGTCGTCGGCCTCGATTGGACTGCCGACATCGGAAAAGCGCGCGATATGGTCGGGAGCTATGTCGCCCTCCAGGGGAACCTCGACCCGGCAATGCTGTATGCAACACCCGAGCGGGTTGAAAAAGGGGTCGAAACGATCCTAAAAAAATTTGGCAAAGGAAACGGGCACATCTTTAATTTAGGGCACGGCGTGTTGCCCGATACTCCGGTAGAAAATGTCAAGGCGTTCGTGAACGCTGTAAAGAAATTCAGCGTTCAGTATCATTAGAAGGATAGTGTGTTCATGAAACAATTCGAGTCGATCGACGTCAATTTGCTGCGGAAGTACGACAGGCCTGGGCCACGCTACACAAGCTACCCAACTGCCCCCGTCTTTACCGGGGCGTTCGGTCCAAAAGAATACCGGGATGAGATCATCCGCACAAACTCGGCAGAGGATTCATCCGACCTCTCGTTGTATTTTCATTTCCCATTCTGCGACACGCTCTGTTATTTCTGCGGATGCACGATGCTCGTCACTCACAGCCGCGACAGGATACGCGAATACAATACGTATCTGAAAAAAGAAATCGATATGGTCGCCCCGCTTGTTTCAAAGAAGCGGAAAGTCTCACAACTGCATTGGGGCGGAGGCACTCCTTCGTATCTCGACCCGGACGAGATCCTCGAAGTCGGAACATTCATCCAGGATCGATTTTCATTTGCCGACGACATCGAAGCGGGGGTCGAGATCGATCCTCGAGGGCTTACGTACGATCATATCAAAGCTCTGCATGACAGCGGGTTCAACCGCATCAGCATGGGAGTACAGGACTTTGACCCGAAAGTGCAGGAAGCTGTCAATCGGATCCAGCCGGAAGCGATCACCCGCGATGCGGTCAATTGGAGCAGGAAGCTCGGGTTCAAAAGCATCAACCTCGACCTTATTTACGGCTTGCCGCATCAGACTCTCGCATCGTTCGAGCGGACAGTCGATACGATCATCGATATCTCCCCCGACCGCCTGGCTGTGTTTAATTATGCGCATGTCCCGTGGCTCAAGCCACACCAGAAATTGATCCACCAGGAAGAATTGCCGACGCCTGAGCTGAAGCTCCAGATCTTTAAAATGACGATCGAAAAGCTCATCGATGCGGGCTATTGGAATATCGGGATGGACCATTTTGCAAAACGGAACGATGAGATGGCGGTCTCGCAAAAAAATAAAACGCTCTACCGCAATTTCCAGGGCTATTCCACAAAGGCCGGTTGCGATCTGTACGGGTTCGGGATGTCGGCTATAGGCCATTTCAAAGAAACCTATCAACAAAACAAGAAAACACTGCTCGAGTATTACAAGACGCTCGATGCGGGCTCCATCACGACCAACGTGGGTTATCGCATGACCCAGGACGACCAAATCCGGAAAACGGTGATCATCCGTCTCATGTGCGATATGGAATTGGACAAACCAGCCATCGAGCGACAGTTCGGAATTTCGTTCGATGATTATTTTGCCGATGCGTTGACCAAGCTAGCTGCATTCGTGCCGGACGGGCTGGTTACACTTACAAAAGACCGCATTACAGTGAACGGACTTGGAAGACTCATCATTCGAAATATCGCCATGTGCTTCGACGCATATCTTGATAGAATGATGAAGGAAAAGCCCATTTTTTCACGAACAGTTTGAAACGACTTCGATGACAAAAAAAAAGACTGCAATCGTTCTTTTCCAACTTGGAGGACCCGATTCCCTCGAGGCGGTCGAACCGTTTCTTTACAATTTGTTTTGCGATCCGGACATCATCGATGTGCCGGGAGCGTTTCTTTTTCGAAAAGCGCTTGCCCGGCTCATCTCCTCCCGCCGAGCTCCCAAAACCCGAGAACTCTATAAGAGGATCGGCGGAAGTTCTCCCATCCTCCCACAAACAAAAGCTCAGGCTCAGCGCTTGCGCGAGATGCTGGGAGAAAGAGGCATCGCGGTCGATGTTCATATCGCAATGCGTTATTGGCATCCTATGACCGATGCCGTGATCGAACAAATCAAGAAGGATGATGTGAACGAAGTGATCTTCCTACCTCTGTATCCTCACTATTCTAAGGCGACGACCGGATCGAGCATGAATGAGTGGAGCCGCGTCGCGCATGCGATGAGCCTGAGCCCTCTCTCGACGAAGCTTATCGAGAGCTACCATGACCACCCGCTCTATATCGACGCTCTTATTGAGAATATTTCGCGGGCGCTGCAACAGGTTCCGGCGAATGAACGGCAGAAGGTGCATCTTGTGTTC
>DATJXA010000078.1:0-26046 GCA_035500675.1 Bacteroidota bacterium
TCACCGGGATAATAGGGTTACCGATAATATTTCCCTGGCCCGTCGGGAAAAAGTGCGCTATCGATCCGCCGGCTGCGAAGAGTGTCACGGCTTCTGCGGCGGCGGACGATGTATCCATAAAATGCAGCCCTTTGCCGTTAGGCGCTTCGGCTGGATATAAAACTCCGTCAACCTTTGCGCGGCCTATTTTCTGGATATTCCCCATCGCCTTTTCTTCGATGGTGGTAAGGCCTCCTCTGATATTTCCTTGGGTCGGCTGCGAGCCGAGCAGGTCGGCGCCCTGATCCTCGATAAATTTGGCGTAGCTATCGAATATCTGCATGAACTTCTTCTTCAACGCGGGCGTTTTCATCCTTTCGGCGACAAATTGCTCGCCGCCCGTAAGCTCAGAAGTTTCGCCGAACAGCATCGTCGACCCCGCTGCGATCAAGCGTTCCGTAGTTCGTCCTACGGTCGGATTGGAGGCCAGCCCCGAAGTCGTATCAGACTCTCCGCACTTCATGCTGAGGATGATCTCGGAAACATCTGCAGGCTCTCTCTGTAATTCCGAGGCCGTCTGAACCATGCTTTTTGCCGCTCGAGCGGCCCGCTCAATTGTCTTAAAGTCTCCTGATCTTTCAATCGAAAAACCTTCGACCGGTTTCCCCGTCTTCGCAATTCCCTCGACGATTTTTTCAGTCCAGTTAGGTTCGATGCCGATGACAACGGCCGCGGCGACGTTCGGGTTCGCACCGGTCCCTATCATTGTCTTAAAGAATAGGTCGAGGTCGGCTCCGAATTGAAGCCTGCCGTACGGATGAGAAAGGGGGAGCGTGTCGCGAACAAGGCTTGAAACTCCCTCGCATGCAGCGTTCGACAGGTCATCGACAGGAATGATCGCGACATAATTTCTACAGCCAACCGAACCGTTCGATCGGCGATATCCTAAGAAAGAATTTTTCTTCATTGTGACCACCTGTTGCTTTTTACATTCTGAACATGAACGTGCTGGCCTTTGCTGATGGGTTGTGTCGTATGACCGATGACGACGCCGTATTTTGTGACGTTCTCTCCTTTTTTAAACGCGGACAACGCTACTTTATGTCCCAACGGGATCGCATCCTTCGCCTCTAACGATATCCGCGAGCCGTCTTCTAAACAGGCCCCTGAGAGCTTTTCGCCGGACTTAATGTCGGTGACTGCAACTCCCACGTTGTCCTTTGCATCATGGACAAGAAATTGTGGTTTCACTTCTTGTATCTCCTTATGGTTATAGATGTATGTGGATCGTATTCGTCAATCTTTTATAGAAGATCAACATGTACGGTTATTTAATTGAAACGATGTTCCAATCTATATGATTATCGCGTGCAAGAGTTTTGAGTTCTTCCAGCACGTCGTCGCTGAGCTGTATCCCAGTTTTGAGCCTTTGCGTTTTCGTTTGCGCTTTGTTTTCTCCGGGAATGCGGATTTCATTTACGCCTTGCCGCTTGGGGGAGAGCTTTATTTCTTCTTTCATCTGCATTATTTTTTTGTAAAATTCATCTTTGGGCATGAAGCTTTCGATATTCATGCACAAAAAGAAATGGCCGACTTCGGCAGGGTTCTGTAAATCCTTGTACATCGAATGAACATTCCTTCCGTAACCGCTTCCGCTCAGCACACCGGAGAGAATATCCACCATCATCGCCAGCGCGTAGCCTTTCGGACCGGCCATTGTCAGCACCGAACCGGCCAACGCTTTATCCGGATCTGTCGTCGGATTGCCTTCCGGGTCGAGCGCCCACCCTTCCGGGATCGGGGTCTTTTGTTTCGACGCGCTGATAATTTTTCCCCGCGCAACGATACTCGTCGAAAGGTCGATGATGATCGGAGATCCGTCCTTCGAGGGGACCCCCATCGCCATAGGGTTCGTGCCGAAGTACGCTTCGTAACTTCCCCACGGCGGCAATGCGGGTTCAGCGTTGGTGAACGCAAGACATATCACTTCCCTCTTCACAGCCTTGCCGCAGTAATAACCGAGAGCCCCAAAATGTTGGCTCTTCCGGACGCCGACCGCTCCTAGTCCGTAGGTCTCGGCCATCTCAATCGCTTTGTGAATCGCTTTATCTCCCGCGATCTGACCAAGGCCGTTATCGGCATCAAGCACTGCGGCGACAGGAAATTTTTGTTCAAACCTCATCACGGGATGTGGGTTGATCAAACCGAGCTTTATTCTTTTTAGATAAATCGACAATCGCGTCAACCCGTGGGTATCAACGCCGGTCAAGTTGGCGTCGATCAAGTTATCGACAAAGATCTCGGCATCGTCTTCGTTGAGGCCGTACTTTTTTGATACGGAGAGTGCAAAGCTTTTTAGCGATGCGGGTTCAAAATATTTCGGTTCTTCTTTCATTGTCTTCTATCTTTACCGTTCAGTTGCGTTCTTTCTGATTTAAAGTACCATCGAAATATGTTTCGTTTCCAAAAAAGCGTCCAGTCCTTCGGTACCGCACTCTCGACCCAAGCCGCTTTGCTTCATCCCTCCAAAAGGGGCGATCGTTGTGGAAGGAACGTCGTCGTTGACACCGACGGTGCCTGCTTCAAGCATTTCGCCTGCTTTGAACGCTAAGCTCAGGTTCCGCGTATACACATAAGCCGACAACCCAAATGGCGTTGCGTTCGCTCGTTCGATGACTTCGTCAAAGGTAGTAAACGTGGCTATGGGGGCGAGTGGGCCAAACGTTTCATCGCACATGCAGAGCATATCGTCTTTTGCGCCGGAAATCACCGTCGGTTCGACGAAATTTCCCTTGCCAAACTCACCGACGGTCATTCTTTTGCCCCCCGAAAGGAGTGTCCCGCCTTTGTCTGTCGCGTCGTCGACATGCCGAAGGAATTTCTCGACCGCTTTCTTGTCGACCAGGGGACCAAGATCAGTCTCTTGCCGTAGCCCATTACCGACTTTTATGTTCTTCACGGCTTCGACGAGCTTCCCGTTAAATGCTCCGGCAATATTTTTTTGGATATAAATTCTGTTGATCGCTATGCACGACTGGCCTCCATTCCTGAACTTTGCCCCAAGCACTCCTTTGACTGCTCCGTCAATGTCGGCATCATCAAATACTATCGCAGGAGCAAGTCCGCCGAGTTCAAGGGAAAGATGCTTGATCTGCTCTGCGCCTTTTCTCATGATCTCCCGTCCCACTTCGGTAGAGCCTGTGAAGGAGATCTTTCTGCACTTGTCGTTCTCGATAAATTCATTCATGACGTCTGCCGCCGGCCCGGTCACCAAATTCAGGACACCGGCAGGCAATTTTGCCTCCTCGATCAGTTTCATGGCAGCGATAGTCACGAGCGTCGTTTGCGAGGCCGCCCGTGAAACAACGGTGCAGCCTGCTGCCAACGCAGGCGCTACTTTACGCGCCCATAGCACAAGCGGAAAATTCCAGGGCGCAACACAAGCAGCGACGCCGATCGGCTGCTTTATGACGATGTGACGCTTGCTCGAGTTTGTCGGAGGAACAATTCTGCCGTACATCCTGGTAGCTTCCTCCGCAAACCATTCGAAATGTGCGGCGGCCCCTCCGACCTCGCCAAGAGATTCTTTGATCGGTTTTCCGTTTTCCATCGTCAGTATTTTTGCAAGACTTTCTTTATTGTCCATCAATATTTTGGCGATAGAAAGAAGATAATTTGCACGTTCTCGAGCAGTTTTCTCTTTCCATGATCTAAACGCTTTATCGGCTGCACCAATTGCCTTCCCAGCGGTCTGCCTGTCTCCAACGGTGTAGGAACCGACTTCGTCTCCAGTAGCCGGATTCGGAACTGAAAAATATTTACCGCTGGTTCCTTCCATCCATTTGCCATCGATAAACATGGAGTTCTTTTTTAAATCGTTCTCTAAGTTCATGTTATATCCTTATCATTTATTTTGCCGACCGTGTTCAACTTATTTTTTTAGATCATATGATGGCGGAGCGCTTGTTACGGCACTGCCCCATTGTGGATCAGGGGTTGAATCCAGGTAGAAATCGATCGCCCCTCCCTTGCAAATGTCGCTAAAACGAATCCACGGTTTATTCCACTCCTTGCCGTTGACGCTCACGCGTGTTACATACGGCGCATTCTGTTTCGCGCCATGCCCTTCAATGATGACGTCGCCCGTTTGCAGATGGATGACGGCGTTCGGGAACAGTGGACTGCCGAGGACGAGTACATCGGACCCTGGAAGTTCCGGATACATCCCTAACACGCTGAATATATACCAAGATGACATTTCCCCGAGATCGTCATTACCGGGGTAGGCGATTGGCTTATCCGTATAGAGCTCATTTACGATCCGCCGGACTATCTGCTGTGTTTTGTAGGGGCGCCCAAGAAAGCAATAGATCCATGGCGTTTCTAAACAAGGCTCGTTCCCTACATAAGAATATTTCGACCTGAAGCCGGCATTCAACTGCGTAAAAAATCTATCCAGTCGCCTTGACGCCGAATCTTGCCCTCCCATTTTTTCGGCGAGAGACTTAAGATCGAACGGCACCATCCAGACATATTGCTCCGCAGTTCCTTCGACATACGCTCTATCGTTGTCATATATTGCGAGACTGTCCGCGATGCCAGGTGCCCACGTACCATCCCTCCTGCGCATTTGCAGGAAACCGGTAGCGGGGTTAAATAACTTTTGCCAGTTCTGAGCATGGTTCATCAACAACTCATAGTCGTGCGTATCCCCGAGCGACTCGGCGAATTGCGCCAAAGCAAAATCTGCAGAAGCATATTCTAATGTCATCGAGACATTCCCATAGCCCCCTTGTTGATGTTCCGGAACATACCCGAGCGTAAGATAGTCTTCGAGGGCGTCGCGCTCGTGCGTACGTGTGCGCGGCGCATAGACGGAGGAATCGGTAGCGGCCTTGACGAGGCCAGAAAGCACATCGTGCAGGTCGAAATTTTTCGCACCAAATGCATAGAAACCTGCGATGATCGGCGCGGCCGGATCGCCCATCATCACACCGCTGTCCTCATTCGGCACACCCCATCGCGGAAACGTCCCGCCTTGCCGATAGTCATTGAGCAGCGATTGGGCCATGTCGCCCGACTCGTTGGGAGCGATCATCGCCAGAAACTGACATTCGCTTCTGTAAATGTCCCAGCCTGAAAAATTGGCGTACTGGAGTCGATCTTTTTCAGTAGCATGCACTTCTCCGTCGTACCCCATATATTGGCCGTTAATATCCGAGCATACGGTCGGACCTAGAAGAGTATGGTAAAACATTGAATAAAAAGTCTCCAACTGATCGTCTGTTCCACCTTCGACCTGGATTTTGTTTAACCACGCATTCCATGTTGCGTTCGCGTCCTGCGCCGTTTTATCGAACTCTTGTGAAGTAAAAGCCGCGCCCGGGTTTTCCATTTCGAGATTGGCCTTTGCATTTGCTATGCTGACATAAGAAATCGCTGTTTTAATAAGAACGGACTGACCTGGGGTCATGTCGAGTGTAATAAATGCACCGGACGTTAACCCTTCTTCATCTGCCTTATTTATTACAAGCGTATCTCCGGCCCACGTCGTGTACGATAAAAAGGGGCGGTCGAATATTGCGTAAAAATAGATCGTCGTTTCTTCGGAGGTTCTGCAAAAATGTCCTCCGACAGCCAACCCGCTTACTGATCGCTCTCGCGGATTGACATGGATGGACGAAGTGGAAGTCCCCCACACATTGCTCGATGAATTGATCATGATCGTCGCAACACTGTCTGTCGGAAAAGTGAATCGTCCGAATCCACTTCTCAGAGTTGACGTTAATTCTACGGTAACACCGTCATCCAGCTTCACCGAATAATAACCAGGCCTGGTAATTTCGTTTGCATGCGAAAACGGCACGTCGAAAGTATCCCGATCCTTTGGAGGAGTTTCTTTTGCGATACCGACAATCGGCGTGAATGCAAAATTGCCGCCGTAATAACATCCGGCTCCGCTCAGGTGGTCAAGGCTAAATCCTTGGATGAGCAAGTCCCGATAATTATATCCCGCAACTACGCGGCCGGGACCTGTGTCGGGACTCCACTGAATCATGCCAAACGGCACCGACGGACCGGGATACGTGTTCCCATCCTTGCCCGTACCGCAAAGAGGACTTGCATAACGGACAAAATTCTGGAGAGGGTATGATAAACTATCTTCAGCCGGAGATCTAAAGCTATTTTCGCGAGCGATACTCTTTCCGAAAAACGCTAGCACGCAAAGAAGTGTGAAGCCCGCTTTCAAACTTTTTCTCAACTGTTAACGTCCATTCTATTTGCTGAATTCTGTTCTTAATATCTTTACATATTTTATACCGCTGAAGGAACCCGGTCGCGCCCGACGCGGTGTCCCTTCAACCCGTAAAACCCGACATAGGCATACGCCACTAATGGCACGATGTACGAAATCTGCAGGCCGCCCAGGTCCGCGATATGACCTTGCAGCGGAGGTAAGACAGCGCCGCCGAATATCGCCATCACCAAGAGCGATGAGACCTGGCTCTTTAACACCCCTGTTCCTTCGAGAGCGAGTGAAAAAGTGTTCGACCATCCGATCGAAGTGAATAACCCCACTCCAACGACGCACCACATTGCAGTTTTCCCCCCCACGCTGATTGCCGTAATAAGGAGAACAACAATGGTTACGCAGAAAATTGCAAGCGTGCGCCCCGCATTCGCTTTACCGAACTGGAACAATATCCAGCAAAGTGCAAGTAAAGGAAGATAATGCATCGCTATATTCCAACCGCTGACACACCCAAGAATAATGAAACCGACGATCGGTATACCCGCTAGGAAGAATTGCTTTTTCATCGATTTCATATCACTTAATTCCACAGAACCCATGAACCGTCCGATCAACATCCCTCCCCAAAACAAAGAGACATACTTGCTTGCATCGACTGGCGATAAACCCGCGACGCTTTGTTGTCCAAGAAAATTGATGATGGAGCTGCCCACCGAAACTTCTCCTCCCACATACATAAAAATTGCCACAATACCAAGAACCACGTGAGGAAACTTCAATGCCCCGGCGCCCCGCTCTATTTTTCCCTCCCCTACATGCGGTAGGTGGACAAAATAAAAAACTCCAGCAAGAGCCAAAAACACGACGCCGAACGCAAGGTAAGGCAACTTGACGGAATCCGCTCCGTGAGCTCCGGCATGATTGAAATATTGAAAAATTAGGTATCCGCCGATCAACGGTCCGATCGTTGTCCCGATAGAATTGAATCCCTGCGCCAAATTTAAACGGCTCGAAGCGGTCCGCTCTGGACCGAGGATAGTGACGTACGGATTTGCTGCGATCTGCAACATTGCGAAGCCAAGTCCCACAATAAATAAGGCAATGAGAAACATTGGATAGGAGGTCGAACTCGCAGCCGGCCAAAATAATACGCTGCCCACTGCAGAGACCAGCAGGCTAAAAACGACGCCGTTCTTGTAGCCGACCTTTGCAATTGGGTCCCCCGCAGTGACCGAGACAATGAAGTAGATGAGCGACCCGACGAAGTATGCTCCAAAAAAGGCAAACTGCACAAGCATCGCCTGGAAATAATTCAGGGTAAACGCCTCTTTGAAACGCGGAATAAGAATATCGTTCCACACGGTCATGAAGCCCCACATGAAAAAAAGCGTGGTCATCATTGCGAATGGAAAGCGATAGTTGTTGTCTTGCCCATCCTGTGAAACAATTTCGCCTTGCCTGCTCATTTCGGATATGTTTGCCATGTGTTGATAATGTCTGGTGATAAAACAATCAGTTGCTTAGGCCAGGAATATAAACCTCCAATAACTCTACGGCAAGCTCGACCCGTTAGGTTCGCCAGCGAAGACAGGCAGCGAATTTTGTTCGATGATATTACGCTCATTTAAGGTTGCTCTCATTTCAACAGCTCTTCCTCTCTCTCACGCATGTAACTCGCAGTCTGCTCCACCATTCGATCTAGCTCAACGGAGTCTGGTTTGCCATGCATGGCCGGGTATGGATCGCCCCCGGGTCCGAGAGGCTCAGGAGTAACATAATGTCCTTCAGAATTAAACCCGATCAGATACAATGCCATGATGATCGTGTCAAGATCCATCGCCCCTTCTCCGAGGGCACAGCGATTGCTGTCCGCCATATGAAGGTTGAGCAATTGGGGGCCCGCCTCCACGATCGCTTCGCCGATATGCGATTCTTCCGATTGCATGTGGTACACGTCGCCGTTGATATAAGCAATGCCGGGATGATGAACTGCGGCGATGTATTTTTTCGCGTCGGCAATCGTGTGAACCAGGCTTACCTCGGCTGATCTGATCGGTTCTATCGCAGCTTTTATGTTATTGCTGAGGAACAGATCGCCCAGCAGCCGAAGTGTCCCGACGCTCCGGTCGAATTCCGTTGCGTCGTAGGCAACCGGCCTTCCGACGGCACCGGGGACAACGAGGATATATCCGGCTCCAATGTGAGTGGCGAATTCAATTTCACGCTTTAAATAATCGACTGCGGCCTGCCGTTGAAGAGCGCGGTTGCTCGAAAGATCGTTATCGGCGGAAAACATCCCACACACGCCGGCGACAGCAATGCCATGCTCTTTGAGAACTTTTTCCGTTTCGCCGGCTTTATATCCCAAATCAGGTCCGTAATGATTGCCATGGAGTTCGATAAATTTGATTCCATTCTTCTGAAGCCTCTTTGCAGAAACTGTAAGTGGCTCTATACCAAAACCCCAATTGCTCCACGAAAGATTTAACCTGGTCTTAACTTTTTCCGGATGATCATTTTTCATCGCAAGAAATGCTGCCCGGATCTTTTCCGATTTCACCTCATAATGTTGTTTCTTCATATGCACCTCGTCAATAAGCTTTACTCCGGTATTGTCCTCGGCATCTCAGGATGGTTTGGGCCGAAGTGTTTCAGGATCACCATCGGCTGGAACCGGCTCTTGTTGGAGATAACAACTCCGGCTTTCGCGGCATCTTCGCTGACAAAATACTCATCGTTGCTTGCCTGGCCGAAACGGAGCATGACTGAAGCCTCCGCATCGTACATGCCGACTGTGCCGTGCCCTAGAATAATGATGCATCCGTATGCTGCGCCGTCCTTCATCGTGACCGTCTGCCCTGGTTGAATCGTCAATTCTTTCGCCGCGATATACTCGTTGGCATAAATTACCCATTTTTCCGTATGTCGTGCATTGGAATGCGAACAAATAATAGGAGGGCGAAAATATTTCTTCTTATAGTGGGGGTCAATATTTTTATCCCAATCCATGAGGCTCATGATGTAGTCAATATTACGTTTTTTGTCCTCAGGACAATTCTCTACAAGGAATTCGTATGGATATATCTCGTTTGACGTGATGTTTTCGTAGACCGAATTGACGTCGCTGTTCCACTGCGGTTCGTACGTAAGATATGAACCGGGCGCATGCACTACTCCGGGAGGCGTATACCATCCCGTCCCTAATTCGATGCGAAATGCACGTGAAAGCTCGGTGATGCGATTATCGCCGGTCTCGAACATCAGCAAACGATCTCGCACAGTTTCTTTCGTGACGTCGGGGTCGAAGCCAAAATAAGTCACAGGAAATTCGCCCGGATAATTGTTCATTTCAGCCGGAAAATAGTACGCCTCGGGTTTTCCCAATCTCCCGACAAGCGCGGCGGAATCGAAACCTAAATGGAGATGGAGAAACAACGGAGCCAAATAGTCGAAAAATTTCGAATACATCGGCCACCCGCCGTACCGTTTCATCAATTCATTTCCCACGAGCGCTTCCTTCAATTGGTCGACCGCTTCCTTCAGCAAAAATTTTTCGGAAAGTTTCCCGCTGAACGGCAGGATATAGCTCATCCCTTCATCCGCCGGAGCAAGCTCTCCGTTCATCGCTGGAATGACGGAAGAAAACCACCGCTCTTTGATCGAACCCCGTCTCGTTCCGAGCGCATAGTAATCGTCGGGATGAAGGCGTAATCGTCGCCCGGCCTTACTGAACCGACGCGGCACAAATGTAGGCACCAACTGAAAAATGCCTTTCCCTCGTTCGAATGTTTCCTCAATTCTGTTCATAATGCTTTCGTTTTTTCTAAAAAATGAGAGACGTTCGCTCTTGTGACGAGTTGGAACGGAATGTAGTCTAGGTGTTCAACTTTCTCCCCCTTCACAAGTTTGTCTGCAAGCTCGACGGCCGTTGCTCCCTGCCCCTGTGCATCCTGGAACACCGTACCGATCAACGTCCCTTCCGCCACGGCCTGCAGTGCGTCCGGGATGGCGTCGATGCCGATGACAGGAATTTCCTTTTGTTTCGCGGCGTCCTCAATTGCTTTCAACGCCCCTAGCGCCATCTCGTCGTTTTCTGCAATCAGCGCGTCTATTGGCCTCCCCGACGAAAGCCAATTCTCCATCACTGAAAGCGCTTGAGCTCTGTCCCAGTTCCCCGTCTGTTCGGCAACTATTTTGATCCCAGGAAATTTTGAGAGGACATCTTGGATGCCCTTCGTGCGCTGCACCTCGGCAGAATGCCCGTACGGTCCTTGGAGGATCACAACGTTCCCTTTTCCCTTGAGCAGTCTCGCCATTTCTGAGGCTTCGATCTCTCCAGCTTCGACATCCGGAGAGCCGACATAGGCGCTTGCCTTATCCAAATTGGCGACAATCGCGTTTACAACGACGATCGGTTTGTGTTCCCGGACTGCAATATCAACTGCGGGGGAGGATCCGTATTGATCTTCTGGGTTCAATATTATCGCGTCGACATTGCGCGCAATGAAATTTTCTATATGTGATATCTGCCTCTCGGCATGGCCTTGAGCATCGAGTTCGACCAGGTTGACATTCAATTCTTTTGCCTTAGCTCGCATGGCATCCTGGAGTCTGATGACAAATTCGTTTTGTAAATCCTGGTATGAGACTCCTATTGTGACCGCATGAGCCCGATTTCTATTTTGTGTGCATCCGTTTGAAATTGCCGTTAATGATATCGCAGCACCGATCAAGGCAACCTTCCACTGCAACGACGTAATTTCTTTCACGGCAGAATTCCCTTTATCAGAATCAGATTGGCATAACGCGCCATTTCACCCGTCGCCACGATGGCATACGCCCGTTTCGCGCGTTCGTAAAATGCTGATCGCTCCAGAAATTCGAAATCCGAAAAACGTGAAACGTGCTGCTGAATAATATCCGCGTAGGCTTGCCAAATCGTAGGAACGTAAATGTCGCCGGGAATGACCGCCATCAGCGCTGCCGGTTTTTCGGTAAATGTATCAAGGGGAAATAGTTTGAGCAGCGACGCAAGTAAAGCCGGTGCCTCCTGACCGTCAAGACGTACCAACCTTTGAGCATGGCTCGCTGCAGGAAAATTTGCGTCTGCAATAACCAGTTCGTCGCCGTGCCCCATTTCCATCAATATTTTCACGAGCTCCGGCGAAAGAATATGTGGAATCCCTTTTAGCATACGTTGAAACTCATAACACGATCTCTAATGTTTCGATTTCCTGTCCAGAAGGACAGCGAGGACAATGATCAACCCCTTCACGATCTGCTGCCAATAAGAAGAGACATTTAGCATGTCGAGTCCGTTGTTCATGACGCCGATAATGAGGGCGCCGGCGATCGTTCCCGCGATAGTGCCAACTCCGCCGCTCAAACTCGTCCCGCCGATGACGACTGCGGCGATTGCATCGAGCTCGTAGCCCTGGCCGATCGCCGGCGAGGCGGACATGACACGGGAGGACAACACCATGCCGGCAAGGCCTGATAACGCTCCAGTGATCGCATACACGCTGAATGTTATCCGTTTTGTATCGATCCCGGAAACTTGGGCAGCCAGCTCATTCCCTCCGACCGCGTAGACGTATCTGCCAAAACGCGTGTAATGGAGGACAAAAATTCCGAGCAGCACGATCGCAAGAAAAATGATCACCGGCAAAGGAACTTCGCCAAGATATCCGCCGCCGAGTTGAGCATACGAATCGCTCAGATTGATAACGGGTCTGCCGCTTGTGTACACCAATGCCATCCCGCGTGCGGCAGTCATCATGCCGAGTGTGACAATGAAAGGGGCCAGCTTTCTTTTTGCAATAAGAAGACCGTTGATTGCTCCGCATCCCAGGCCGACAAGGAGCCCGACCAACAAAGGCAGTACCAGCATGTGTTCGCCAGGATGGGCTAAGGAAGTCGCGACCACCGCCGAGAGGGCAACGATCGAACCGACGGACAGGTCGATGCCTCCCGCAATAATCACCAACGTCATCCCGACGGCAATAATGCCGTTGACCGAAATCTGTCTGAGGATGTTGATGATATTCGAAGGGGTTAAAAACGGCGGCGATATGACGGCGAGAATTGCTGTCAGTAATAAAAATGCAACGTAAATTCCATATTTGGAAAAGAACGCAGCCGCATTCTTTACGCTTTTCGGCATCCTTTTGTGCGAAATTTGCTCCATTGTTTCAGTTCCGGCGCGCACTGTAGTCTCCATTGTCCATCGCAGCGTTCACGATCTTTTCCCGGTCGAACTCCGCTCTTTCGAATTCGCCGCTTATGCTGCCGCGATGGATAACGATAATCCTGTCGCACATTCCCATCACTTCTTGCAACTCGGACGAAATAAATAAAATTGTTCTGCCCTGCTCCGCCAGGCGTGCGACAATTTTGTAGACCTCTGCTTTTGCCCCGATATCGATCCCGCGGGTCGGTTCATCCAGGATGATGATCTCCGGCTCGCTCAACAACCATTTAGCCAGGACGACTTTTTGCTGGTTCCCGCCGCTGAGGGTGTTGACGATTTGATCTCTGTGGCGGGATTTTATCTGAAGCACGCCAATTTCTTCATCGACGGCTCGATTTTCTTGTTCGGGGCGAAGAACCTGCGTAAAGCTCGTAAATGTTTTTAGGGCGACAAGTGTGATGTTGTCCTTCACAGACACTTTCATATTGAGGCCGGTCGACTGTCTGTCATCGGTAATGAATGCAAGACGGTGGGCGATCGCATCTTGGGGCGATCGAATTTGCGCAGCTTTACCGTTGACCGAAATCGTACCGGCGTCGGCTTTTCTGAGGCCGAAAATCGTTTCCATGATTTCAGACCTTCCGGCCCCCATTAAACCCGCAAACCCGAGCACCTCTCCCTTTCTTGCTTTAAAACTGACATCGTGGAAAACACCTCCGAGCGTCAAACGCTCAACTTCGAGGGTCACAGGGCCTTTTTGTGACCGCACTTCCGGGAACAACTCCCCGACCGAACGCCCGACCATGAGTTTCACGAGAGTATCCTGGTCGAACATTTTTGCCGCACGCGATTCAATAAATTGACCGTCGCGAAGTACTGTGATGGTGTCTGCGATCTGAAATATTTCATCCATTTTGTGCGAGATGTAAATAACTGCGATACCGGCGGCAACCAACCTTCGTATGATCTCGAATAGTTTCGATACTTCCGCATCTGCAAGAGCCGACGTCGGCTCATCCATGATGATGACCCGGGAATCGTACGACACGGCCCTTGCAATTTCCACCATTTGCATTTCGGCAACGGAGAGATCCTCCATCACGGCATCGGGATCGACCGAAATACCGAAATCTAGGAAGAGGGCTTGCGTCATCTCGCGCTCTTTCTTCCTGTTCACAACCCCCAAGAAGCCGTGCGTCGGTTCTTTCCCGAGGAAGATATTTTCCGAAACAGACATCGCTTTGACCGGGTTCAGTTCTTGATGAATCATGGAAATGCCCAAGCGCAGCGCCTCTTTTGTGCTTTTAATTTCGACGGCCTTCCCATTCAGATAGATAGCGCCGCGGTCTTTTTGGTAAATGCCCGATAGAATTTTCATGAGCGTCGATTTACCCGCTCCGTTTTCTCCCATCAATACGTGAACTTCGCCTTTCGCAACGTCAAGCCTCACTGAATCTAGCGCCACGATGCCGGGAAAAGACTTCGAGATGTTTTCCATTCTCAGGACAAAATCGGCCGGCTTGGTTTCTGAAGACATGCGTCCTCTCTTTTATTGTTCAAACACAATTGCCGCAGACTCTGCGGGAATGTTGACTGTTCCGGTCGTCGGTTGTGCATTGAGTTGTTCGGGCGTTACCGTCATAAGGCTGCCATGGTGTTCCAATTCGACTTTTGCGACAGCTTCCTTTTCGGATCCCGTATTGACGATAACAACTGCCCGTTTACCCGAAGGGGCGACAAAAACTGAATAGCGAACTGGTCCATCGGCGGTCACTGTCGCTCCCATTGTATCGTGAAAATCGGCATCCCATAAGTATTCTTTATACTTCTTTCTCAGCGCGTCAACTTTTTTCCCATATTCGAGCGTCAACGGAAAATCCGAGAGGAAACCTTTAAAGTTGTAGGGTTCGTACTCGATTATGTATCTGTCGAGCAGACACATATTGATCATCTCCCTGTCGTCGAAACCAGTCACCGCGACGACAAGGGGCGCATGAGGGTCGATATAACGGTCGACGGGCGTCGAAGAAGCGTTAATGCGGAAATAGGAACAAGAATAATATTGCATCAACCAATTTTGCTGCCCTTCGCCGGCGAATAAAAAGTCTGGAGATACTTTATCCGCGGCTTCGCGTAACTGTGCACCGAGTTTCATATCACCGTTATAGATAAACCCCGGCGGCGTATAACCGTGTCCCTCCGCAAAATTATATTTTACGGGTCCGTGGTGACAGACCTCATCAAACAGCCAGCCGGACGCGCCGAAATCCAAAATTTTTTGGAATTCCTTCGTTGCGATCGCTCTGTAGCGCGGGTCTAAAAAATCCATGACCGCGCGGCGATGGTTGTTGATCCCCGCCAATTGCGTCGGTGTGTAATAACTGTAGCCGCCTTGTTCATACGGAATCCCGTACGGGTCTGTGGCGGCATATTTGTATAATTCGTTTTTGTACCATTCAGTCGTCTTGTCCGCCCATGTCAATTTTCCGAAAAGAATGATCTTCACCCCCAACGATTGTATTTGTGCGATTGCTTGTTTCAATTCATCGTGCGTGCCGAGTCCGGGGTCGGTGTCTTGTACGGGATCGCCTCCGTCTTGCCCTCCTTTGTTCCACCCAACCAACTGAATTGCCTTTACGCCTTTTTTCGCGCATTCTTCTCCGTATCGGATCAATTCATTGTATTTCACCCTGTAATCCTGTTCCGGAGAATTGATCTGCAACTGTGTCCACGAATTGACGTCTTCTATCCAAGCCGGCACATGAGGCTCCTTGAACCAGGTTCTCCTCCATTCTTTGTATAGATCCACCCCTGCATGCCAATCACCGCTGTAACAACGCACCGCGATAGGCGCGAGCTTCATGGTCGAATGAGGGTGCGCAAAGATAAAATGGCATGTGCGGAATTCGAGATGAACCGGGGTTCCGGCGATGCTATCTTCCTGAGGCACCTCGTTGGTGATCGATGACGCCGCTCCCGGGTGCTGCTCGAATGTATATTCCAGCATATACGGCTGCGTCGGGTCTCTCATCTCTACATAGAGACCTTCTTGAGGAGCTTGGATCAGACAAAAGAGGCTGCGGTAGGACTCGAACGTCTTTGTCGGATAAAAATCACCCCAATAGCCTTTTTCATTTGCAAAGCGTGGATATAGTTCATCGGAGCTAAGGTTTCCGTACCACATCGTCCGGGCGTTGAGTGAAACATTTCTTGATGGCGGGTTTATATCACCGAAGTACGGATAATCGATCGTCTCCACTGTCAATGAAGAATTATTCTCAAGAGTCGCATCAAACGTCAGTTTGCCGTCATGAAGAGTGACGTCTGCTGTAAAGATCATTGGAAGCACGCCGCCGTGCTCGCTGACCAAGTTTTTCCATTCTATCTGAATTTCACTGTCCGAAATTTTTTCTACCCGGACAGCTTTCTGCTTCTGACCGAGGACGAAATTATATCTCTGTTCGGGCAGGGGCGCGAACAAACGGAAAGAGATACCCAACTCTGGCCGCCGCTCTATGACCCAATGGGAAGATCTATTCTCCAGTCTTACTAGCGCGCCCGTGCTGCTGTCAAATGCTACGCGCAGCTCAGCGTCTTGGAGAACGATGTCTCCGGCAAATGCAGCTCGACTCATTGAAACAACAATGAAAACTACTGCCGCAAGAAGTTGCGGCCTTAACGAAAAGCGCGCTGCTTTAGATTTCATCTGGTACCCGCTCTAATATGTTTCAGAAATTCGTAATTTCTGTCAGCCATAATCACAAACAAATCATTTTTCCATAATTACCGCGGCAGATCGTTCCGGTAACCGCAGCGTGCCGTTTGTTGGCTTGGCGTCAGGATGATCCGGCGATGCCCAAACAAGCGGCCCTGCATCCGGCAATTCAACTTTTGCGGTTATTTCTTTGCCGGTCTGAGTGCTAAAAAGGATAACTGCCCGTTTGCCGGACTTGGTCACAAAAACGGAATAACGACATGGACCATTGGCAGTAATCGAAGCGCCTTCCGTGTCAAGGAACTTTCCATCCCATAAATATTCCTTGTACTTTCGACGCAGCGCATCTACTTTTTTCCCATACTCCAGCGTCAAAGGAAAATCGCTCAATCGGCCCTTAAAATTATAGGGCTCGTACTCTATTATATAGCGATCCATCAGGCAAAAGTTGATCATCTCGCGGTCATCGAAGCCATCCACGGCAACCATCAGCGGAGCTTGTGTATCGATGTATCTTTCTACCGGGATCGAAGATGCGCTGATGCGAAAGTACGAAAACGGGTAATACTGAGTCAACCAGTCCTGCGGGCCTTCTCCGGCGAATAGAAAATCTTTATCGACTGAATCGGCCGCTGCGTGAAATTCTTCTGCAAGAGGAATAGCGCCGGCATAAATGTATGCAGGAGAACCGTGGCCGTGGTGTTCATTAAAACAATATGCATGGTTCGTTGGCTGGACGCAGACCTCATCATACAGAAAGCCGCTTGCTCCCAGCGCAAGCGTCTTTCGAAATTCTTGTGTGGCAATACTCCGGTATTCGGGATCAGCGAGATCCATAATTGCAAAACGATGATTGTTGATCCCCGCTAATTGGACCGGCGTAAAGTAGCTGTCGCCGCCCCCTTCATAGGGAATGCCATACGGGTCTGTCACCGCATAGTGGTACAAGCTTTGTTTGTACCAATCAGTTGTCATGTCTGCCCAGGGAAATTTCCCAAAGAGAATGATCTTTACCCCCATGGCCTGAATTTTTTCAATTGCGTCGTGAAGCTGTTGCCAGGAACCCAAACCTGGATCAGTATCCAATGAAGGGTTGCCTCCATCCTGGCCGCCTTTATTCCATCCAACTAACTGAATCGCGCTCACTCCATTCTCCGCGCATTCTTCTCCGTAACGTACCAGTTCAGTGTACTTGACTCTGTAATCCTGTTCCGGAGAATCGATCTGGAGCTGCATCCAAGAATTGACTCCCTTCGCCCAATCGGGAACCCGGGGCTGCTTGAACCATGTCTGTCGCCATTGCTTATACAAGTCAACTCCGGCATGCCAATCCCCGCTGTAACATCGTACCACAACCGTGACGAGTTTCACCAATGAATGCGAATGAGCAAAAATGAAATGACAGGTTCGGAATTCAAGATGAGGAAATATTTGCGATAGTTTGCCTTCTTGCCGCACTTCATTCGTCATCGAAGAAACAACTCCCGGGTGCTGCTCAAACGTATATTGTAGAAGATATGGCTGAGTCGGGTCGTGCATTTCAACATACAAACCTTCACGAGGCGATTGAATCAAACAGAAAAGACTGCGGGCAGAATCAAAAGCTTTGGTTGGGAAAGAAACACTCCCATCATCCTTTGCACCGACGAAACGGGGGTAAATCTCAGACGGCACGAGGTGATCATACCGCGTTGTGTGAACAACCATTGACGTGCTAGGATTCGGCGGATTAAGATCCCCGAAATATGGATACTCAATAGTCTCCACCGTCAGTGATGAACCATTGTCAAGCGCCGCATCAAACATCAATGCACCATCATGCAGCGTCACCGTTGCCGTGAATGTAATTGGGAGCGTCTCGCCATTATCACTTTTCAAATTTTTCCATTCAATGCGTATTTCGTGGTCGGAAAG
The DNA here is from genome assembly GCA_035500675.1 of Bacteroidota bacterium. Taxonomy (GTDB): domain Bacteria; phylum Bacteroidota; class Ignavibacteria; order UBA10030; family UBA8401; genus JAGVPT01. Next base: position 18,052 of record DATJXA010000078.1, read on the forward strand.
TTTTTGCACCTCGGCTATCTTCTGGCTGTCACCATAAACGAAATTATACGAGAACTCGGGGGTTGACGCAATCAAGCGGAACGATGCTCCTAGTTCGGGTCGCCGTTCGATAACCCAATTGGTAGTTTTGTTTTCCATCTTTATCAACGCACCTGTCCCGCTGTCAAATGCCACGAGAAGCTTCGCATCTTGAAGCACTACCTCTCCTGCGAATGCGATCCGACTGAACAATAATGCAAGGATAGGTATGACGGTATGCTTCGACGATAAATGAATAAGAATAGGTTTTATATAACAAGACCGTCTATGCGTTCTTAATTCCATCCTTACGCGCTCGTCAAATTTTTGTTGTACGGTCTTCCGGCGTAACGGTGATCGTCACAGACTTCGTACCATAAGTCGAATGGGCCGCGTCGATTTTAATTGATCCCGCACCGCCAGATATCGTTTTAACCCACACCGCGCCCACTCCGCCGCTATCTTCCAACGAAAATGAATTATCACCGACGATTTGTCCAGGGCCAGTGAGCGCAAGCGCGACCGTTCCAGCGCCAAAAAAGCGCGGCGTTCCAAACTTGTCCGTAACCTTGAATTCGAGCCTCGTCGCGTCGGATCCGTCTCCGATCAATTCCCTATCGTCTGCCGTAAGAACAAACATATCTTGAGATGAGTCGGATGAAAAGGACTTTGATACTACCACTTCACTCCCGACATAACCGTCGATCCGCAGGTCGGGAGAGTTCTTTGCATCGATATCAAAATCCACAAAAAATGGCGGGTATTTCGTGCGCGAGAAATTCGTTGAATCCGGACGGAGGGTTTTATAGAGCTTCCCACCAATGAACAGATCAAGACGGTCACAGTTGGAAAAAATTGCCGCATTCTTGCCTGGCCCGAATGGCGTTTTAGCGCCGAAGTCCCAATAAAAATCGGGAACGATGACGGGACGAACTTTTGGATCTACTTGTGACTGATAAAATGATGCTCCCAGTTTTGGAATCCTGAATACATCAGCAACGCCAGGGCATTTCACGTTATTGTAAGAATTGATCAAGCTCGCATAATCGAAAGCGCACCAGGCTATGACGCCGCAATTCCGCGGATTTGCGGCAGCCTTGTCGTGCGCCTGTGCATGAAACAACGCCTGACTTTGCTGCAATTCAAGGTCGCCGGCTCTGCGATACTTCGCATTAAATCTCTCTTCGGGATGACCGTAATTGTATTGTCCCACAGCTTCGGCAAGCATATACGGGTAGCCCGGCACCGGATCGAGGATGCCGACCTGGCCGGGAGCGTCTGCATGATAGTCATCGAAGGCAAAGACATCTTCATGCCATAGTTGTTCCCAGGTTTTTCTCGTCCCTTCCGTCATTGAGCCGGACGACGGGCGCGAATCATCAAGCGATCTCGCTATCTGCCTCGTCTCCTTGTAGAGCTCGACGTCGTTAGGAGATTCATTAGCTCTCGTCCCCCAAATGATTATGGAAGGATGGTTGCGATCTCGGATAATCATTTCTCGCACGTCGCGAGCCAGTAACTTTTTCCATGCTTCATCCCCAATATATCCCCATCCGGGAACCTCCTCCCACACCAACAAACCGAGTTCATCGCATGCATCGAGAAACGCTTCGGATTGAGGATAATGAGAGCATCGTACAATGTTGCAGTTAAATTCCCGCTTGAGAATTTCCGCATCATGGCGCATCACCCGCGGCGGCATTGCGAAGCCAACGTACGGAAAGAGCTCATGCCTGTTTAATCCGAAGAGTTGAAGCCGGCGGCCGTTCAGAAAAAATCCATCCAATTCAAACCGCGCATCGCGGAGCCCAATACGCGTTCGGTATTCATGAACAGGAATGCCTTCAACGAGAAGCGACGCCACGACATCATACAATGTCGGCGAATCTACATCCCATAATTTGACGTTTCCCAGATGCGATAGCTCTACATTCGCCTCCGTTTGGCCTTTCCCTTTACGACTAACGACAGTTGTTGATGAGGCGATAATTTTTTCCCCCTCCCGCAACTCGACGTGGAGCTCCACTCGTTTGTCGCGATCGACCGCTGAATCTATCGAACAGCGTACTTCGACCCGACGGCCCGCATCCATTACCCCAACTGGTTTCGCAAAGACGTCTTCTATAAAGATTTGCGGTACAGCTTGCAGCGTCACTGAGCGGAAGATACCTCCCGGCTCAAGGTAGTCAACCCGTTTAGGACCTTCCGGCGACCCTTCCGGCGGAACGTCGCTCCAGCGGGAATCGACCTCTACTGCGAGTACATTGTTTTCTTTTTTAACCCATTCAGTGATCTCGTAGCGAGAAGGTAAATATCCTCCCAGATGTTGAGAAAGTGGATGGCCATTGATCACCGGGGTAGTCCCTACCATGACTCCGTCGAAGATAAGGAAGAGACGCATTCCTTCACATTCTCGCGGCAAATCAAAATGCCTGCGATATATCCACATATTTTCCCATTCTGCCGGATTCCAGTTTTGCCATGAGAGTTTGCAGACGGAATGCGGCAATGTGACATTCGAAAAGTTTCTATCATCAAAGGCAGGTTGAATTGCATCTTCGCGGAATTTTTGTCCGAAGAGCCAGTTTTGATCTAACGAAAAATGGAAAAGGGCCGGCCCCGTCTCCGGAATTGCAGTCGTCTTCGATGTCAACGATAAGTTGCCCAAAAAGGAGCCCGACGCGAGGGTCACTGTCCCCGCCGCACACGTGCGAATAAATTCTCTCCGGGAGAAATTGCCCGGATATGTCAAGCGGCTGTTCATAGCTCTCCGGGCCCTTTGAGTGCAGTCCCGTCGTTCGGCATTGTGCCGAACGGAATCGCTGGCAATTCTTCTGTAGTGACGGCGGAGCTTCCTTCGATAACAATGCGTTGGGATGTCATGAGATCGGCAATTTCTTCAAAGCTTCGTGAGTTCGGCGGCGTTAGCATGCTTACGATGACATGGGCAACAAGACCTGCGATCGTGGCAGGAATGATTGGTGCGTTCCAAAATTGCTCGAACGAAGGGACAAATATCACAATGAGAGAAACCACGGGGGTCACTACTAAAGCCGCTAGGGCGCCTTGCCAGCTGGCGCGCTTCCAAAAACGTCCTAGTAAAATGATTACCGCGAGGCCTCCCATTGTTAACGGAAGGAATTTCACAACAAACCCGACAATGCTCCCGGTATAGAGCGCCAGCGTTGTAGAAAGAAGAAATGCGAATACCAACGCCCACCGGGCTGTGACGACCGACCGCTTGGGATACCTTCCTGTCACCAACGGAAAAATATGTCTGACATAAAATGTCCCGGCGGCGGCGGCGTTTCCGTTCGCAGCGGAGGACATTCCGGAAACCACGGACATAACGACGAAGGCTGCGAGCCACGGTGGAAGCACATTCATCACCAGCCACGGAAGTGTTTGATCTGGGACCGTGAGATGAGGGTTAATCCGAAACGTGTACATGCCGATGATTCCGATGGCGGCAGAAAAAATCATAACGATGACACCGGAAATCACCATGCTCCATTTCGCTCCCGCTTCAGTCCGAGCGCTATACATCGTCAGCCTTCGCCCGGGGTCGGCGATAGGGTTCAGCGTCAGCACCAAGATCAAGCTCACAACTCCCCACGGGCCGAGAGACGCGGTCCCTAAAAATGAAAAATAATCCGCGGGCACTGTTTGGCGGAGGCCGGCAAAGCCGCCAGTTTCGCTCAGCGCAGAATGGATAAGAAAACCAAAGCCCAGGAACAGGATCGTCGTTTGGAGAACGTCTGTATACACCACGGCTTTCAAACCGCCGGGAATCGATATGACCGCTTTTGCAAATCCGGTCACTACTACGCAAAGCCTTGGATCCATCCCGGTGACGGCGCCCAAAACGGCAGCCCCGCCCATGATCTGGACCGTCAACCAGCACAACTGTGATAAAAACAACGTGACGTTTGAAAACTCGACCACCGCGCGATTCGCGTCATAATAACACGCTACTTCTTCGCTCAATGTCATGAATTTATAGCGACGCATTTTTGCGAAGATCAACCCCGTCAACAAAGTGCCTAAACCCAATCCGACCGGATAAGCGCTGCCTGCCCAACCATGCTGATACGCTAAACCGGATCCTCCGATAATGACGCCGGTCCCAATGCAGGTACCGACAATGGTGCCAGTAAGGACTAAAAAAGGCAGCCTCCTTCCGGCAACGAGGTAGTCGGTCGGTTTCTTGACGCGCGACATCATAAAAAACGAAACGATTGTCGTCACTGCGACATAGAGTATTAACCCTATAACTATCGCCGTTTGTGTCGTCATTTTACCATAGTATGAATTTCGAAAATAAACATCGGTCATGACCACGAATGAGATGCAGGGTAACTGTTGTTTTCAACTCACCGCAATAAAATTTTAATTATTGAAGCGGATGCTGGAGCGACCGAGCATTTAATAGTGCCGGCTTTAATTGAATCAAAAGAAGTCCAATTGCCTTGCCATGCTTTGTCATTTTCGATGGATTCTCCGCCGAGAGTCATTCCCGATTTTGCATAGACATCTCCGTTTGGAACGGTCATGGTCATGACAAAAGCATTGGTAACGCCGGTTGGTCCCGTAATAATTACGGTAGCGGTACGGCCCGAATCGCCATGAGATCTATTTATCACGGTGACAAAAAGAGCCGCCGAATCGCGCACTGCGTACGCCGTTAAATCTATACTGTCGGGGTTAGAAATGGATATAGGAATGACAGTCCCACGACCGCCGACAGAAAACGCAGTCATGCCGTATCCCATAGGGTTGATCTGAAGACGATCGTTTGCATCCGGATGGATCGTTCCGTTGAAACGCCATTGCGTCGTATGGAAATTGATTCCCGCTGCGCTGCGTTGAGACCACCAATGCAAGTAATCGAGCGCAAACAATGCGGTCGCGAAAGTGTTGCTTGCTCCGTCAATTCCTTCGCTGAAGCTGTTCGATTCTGTCAACCGAAACGGATATCCGGCGGCCAGTGCAGGAGCGCAACTTGCGTAGTATACCGCGGGGTACTCGACCGTATCCCATTCCGCAGAAAGCATCATTCCGATCACTTGGTTAACCGTTTTACCGTTAGTACTCTGACCCACATAGTTATGCTGCGTGAAGAAAGAAATGATCCCGGAATTCTTTTCGGAATCTATAAAATTTTCGGTCCAAGATTTATCGTTCAGGCCTGTGTTTTTTGAACCCGTGACGGGAAAATTTGACCCCGAATTCGGGCCGGAGAATTTTACCTCCGGAACGGAATCGAGTATCGCTTTTGCGAATCTCCTCCATTTCGCTAAGTAAGATGGAAACGCCGTCCCGGGAACTCCCGGTGTTGCTTCAAATATTTCGGGGTCGCGCATATGGAACGAATGCCAATCCGGCTCGTTGCCGATCGCGAAGCTATTAAGATAGGGCCGATATTTGCTCCAAATATATTTCGCCGTCGACGCATTTTCCTGAGGATTGCCGTTGAGTAATCGGAAGGAATAAATGACGTTCACGTCCGTCTCTTTGGCAAACCGGAAGAGCGCGTCGATGTCGTCGCGCGTCGGATTGATCTCTTCTCTGTCTACCGAAGCCCCGCCAATACGAAGGCTTTTAATTCCGAGGTTCTTGAATAAAGTGATCAGCTGTGTGTCGGAGGAATCGAACAAATATCCTTTTACGCCGCCATGGTTCATCAGGATGCTTGCAGTTTCAAAACTCTCCCCGACAAAATCCGCAGGGATCTTTTTTCCCTGCGCTGTTGATCCGACCCTGATGACAACTGGTGATTGGGCAAATGTGGACGCAGCAATCATCCACAAGACACCGATCGCGGTTAATCGATTACAATTCATCTTCATTCATCAATGTATCGTTCATCACTTTTACTGCTCCATTACCACTACGGCAGACCTCGGAGGAATATTCAGCGTTCCGGAAGTCGTACGAGCATCGGGTTCTTCAGGCGTCGCCTTTATCAACGCATGAGCCCCCGGCAGATCGACCGTAACAGTAATGGCCTTTTCTATTTCTTGATTTACAACCACAACCGCCCGTTTGCCAGAGGTTGACGTAAAAACTGAGTACCGGTACGACCCTGCGTCGAACCCTTGTCCACCGGCCAAACCTTCGTCGCTTCGCGTGACAAACCCCGGGAAGCCACGAACACTGTCTGCCCGAATCGCCGCCCCTTTCGTGTCGGAAAAATTACCGTCCCAGAGAAACTGCGCGTACCGTTTACGAAGCTCGTCGACCTTCTTTCCATATTCCATTGTTAACGGAAAATCCTTTAGCTCCCCCTTAAAGTTGTACGGCTCGTAGCTTATGATATAGCGATACAATAGACATTGGTTGAGCATTTCCCGGTTATCGAACCCGACAACAGCAACCATGAGGGGCGCGCGGGAATCGATGTACCGGCATACCGGCGTTGAGCTCGCGTTGATGCGGAAATAAGAAAACGGATAGTACTGCAGGAGCCAATCCTGAGGACCTTCGCCTGCAAACAAAAAATTATCGTTCACCGAATCGGCTGACGCATGGAGTTGTTCTGCCAGCAGCTTATCTCCATGATAAATGAAGCCCGGCGGAGCGTAGCCATGGCCGGGAAAAAAATTATAGTATACGGGGTTGTGCGTCGGCACTTCGTCATAAAGGAATCCATCAGCGCCCAAAGCCAATACTTTTTTAAATTCGGTCACAGCAATGTTTCTGTATGCCGGATCAAGAAAATCCATGACCGCGAACCGATGGTTGTTGATCCCTGCAAGTTGTGACGGAGTTAGATAACTGTCTCCCCCGTTTTCGTACGGTATGTTGTATGGGTCGCCAGCCGCATACTCAGAAAAATCACTCTCATATCTCCGCGTTGTTTTGTCGGCCCAGGGAAATTTTCCGAACAAGATGACTTTCACTCCCATTTTCTGCGCTTCTGCTATAGCTTCGTGAAGCTGGCGCCACGTGCCAAGATGAGGATCAGTGTCGAGAGACGGATTACCACGATCCTGCCCTCCGTTATTCCATCCAACCAATTGAATAGCACGTATGCCTTCGGCTGCGCAACCTCTGGCGTATCGTAGCAGGTCGGTATAAGGGAAACTATAATTTTCTTCGGGAGAATTGATCTGGATTTCCTGCCATGCATGCACGTCTTTTGCCCAATCCGGTATTTGCGGTTCCTTAAACCATGTGCATCTCCATGCCTTATAGATGTCCACGCCTGAATGCCAATCGCCGGCGTAGCACCGCACAACAACGGGAGCCAAAGCCTTCGTCGAATGCGGAGAGGCGAAGATGAAATGACACGTCCGGAATTCCAAATGAACCTCCTTCCCGTCGATCTCGTCGCGCGTAGGGACAGCATCAGTTATGGAAGAGAGAACGCCCGGATGTTGCTCAAAAGTGAACTGGAGCAAATATTGCTGAGACGGGTCATGCATTCCGATGTACATACCCTCCTCCGGAGATTGGATCAGACAAAAAAGGCTCCGATTGGAGTCGAACGTTTTAGTTGGATAAAAATCTCCCCAATATCCTTTTGCATTACTAAAATGCGGATAAAGTTCGACAGCGCCGAGATTACCGTACCACATTGTTCTTGCCGCCATCGGCACATCGTTTCCCGGCCTATTAAAGTCGCCGAAATAAGGATAATCGACCGTCTCAACGATCAAAGAAGAGCTGTTTTCCAGCGTGGCATCGAAGGTTAAAGCGCCGTCGTTCAGTGTCACAACTGCGGTAAATGTGATCGGCAGAATTCCTCCGTTCTCGCTGGCGACATTTTTCCATTCCATTCTTACTTTATTGCGGGACATTTTCTCAACTACAACCGCTTTCTGTTTTCGACCGAGTACGAAGTTGTACCGTCGCTCAGGAACGGGAACAAACATCCTAAACGAGACCCCCAGTTCGGGTCTACGCTCGATGGTCCAGTGTGGGAATTTGCTTTCCATCCGTACTAATGCTCCGGTGCTTTCATCAAATGCGACA
>DATJXA010000079.1:0-35729 GCA_035500675.1 Bacteroidota bacterium
ATCGTGGTCACACGTGTTGATGCGTTGAATGGACGTTGTACGAATATGCTTCCATTGCGTCCGGATGCTGGACTGGCATTCCATAAATCATGATCCTCGTCTTCCACTTCAACCAGTTATAGTACTGAAGGGGCGCTAACACTTTAAATGCAAGGCCCGATGTTGTCGTTGTGTTTAAAATTGAAATTCTCCGCAAATCGAAAACATCCTTGCCAAAACTCGGAGGCCCTGACCAAACGCTGCACGCATGCGTAAATCCGGCCTCTCGGACCATTTTTTTTATAGAAGCATTCACGAGTCCATATGGATATGAAAAAGTGCGCACGGGCTTATTGAGAAGTATCTCCAACAAGATCCTCGAACGGGAAATTTCTTCCCATGCGGCGTGCTCGCTGAGGTCTGTGAGTTTGACGTGCGTCAAAGAATGAGCGCCTATTTCCATCCCTGCGGCGGACATTTCCAGGACATGGTGATTTTCTAGGAGGTACGCTTTCGGCCCGAACTCGTCCCACGAATTTGTTCTGAACGAGCGGTCGCCGAGGATAAAAATCACGGCCTGCATCCCGTATTCCTGTAAAATTGGAAACGCGACATCAAACGTGTCAAGATAACCGTCGTCAAACGTAATGATGATGGGCTTGCGGGGCAAAGCCAGCTTGTGGTCTGCATACAAACGGCAATCTTCGAATGTGATCGGCGTAAACCCCCACCGCTCGATCCAATCGAGATGGCGGCGGAATTCATCGGAAGGGATGCAGAGGGGGAATTCGTGCGCAAGCTTTAAGTCCTTAACAACCCTGTGATACATAAGAATTTTGATGGGGAGCTGCGGTTGTTTTTGCGGTTTTCCCCCCACGTCCGTGTATCTCTCATTCTTAACTTGTGGTATCATGTCGAGGCCTTTTCTTTTTTATGCGGACATTTGGGGTTAATAAAGATCCATCTCTATCTCGGATACATCGGTTCGGCAACGAGTCGATCCCTTTTCGGTTGAACACCTGAACTCTTTTCGTTGACCAATCTTTGATAGAGCCGTTCCATCTGCCGCCCGATGATCGACCAATCATACGAAGCACGAACTTTCTCATAACTGTGCCAGACCAACCTGGCGGCCAACGATCTATCCTCTAAAAGTCTGATCACGGCGTCTGCAAATTCCTGCGGGGTGTCTCGGACGAGTAGATCTTCGTTGTCTTTTGCCTCAATGCCCTCGCAGCCGATGCTCGTCGTGACAATAGGCTTTTTCATCGCCATCGCCTCCACTATTTTCAATCGGGTGCCGCCGCCCATACGTAAGGGAACGACATAGACGCTCGAGCGCCAAACGTACGGCCGAACGTCGTCGACGTATCCGGTGATGATGACGTTCCGCGAGCTCCTTTTTTGCAGCCGTTTAGGGGGACGATTCCCGACGACATAGATTTTTGCGTCCGGAATCGACCGAAGCACAATGGGAAATATCTGATCCAGAAAATAGAGCATGCCGTCGTAGTTGGGTACATACGCCATCATTCCGGTAAACACTATCGAATGCGGCTCCGAAAAGCCGATCGAAGGAGTGAAGTATTTCGTATCGACTCCGTTTGGCACCACAAACTTTTGGACGTCTTCGACGTCACGGTCGAGAATACATTTATCTCGCGACGACGTTACGAAGATGGCGTCGTGTTTTCGACAGGCTTCCATCTCCTCCGCAAAGAATTTTTTGTATTCTCGATAATAATGGAGCTTGCGCATCATAGAGTGGGCGTTTTCCGACATGCGGCGGAAATTGTCGTACTCAACGTTGTGCGCATCAAGGATTTTCACCGCCTCCGTATTGAAAGTGAAAGCGCCGAGGGATGCGAATTCCGTCTGCACGATATCAAACCGATTTGTTCTCAGCTGACGATTGATCATCGTCTGCATCAAGTCCGTGTAGACCAGGTTGTGAAAGAAGCTGTGTTCGGTCCACAGGGAATAAAATTGCGCGAGGCGCCGATGGCGGTCGGGCCACGGATATGGAACGAGATAGATGTATTTTATTTTTTCCCCGAAGAATTGCCGAAGAAGCCGGTACTCCCTCTGTCCCCCGTAGGCAAGGAGAGAAACTTCGTGCCGTGAGACCATATTGCTCAAGAGGTGAAAGATCCGGAGCGCTCCGCCGAATGTCGGCGGAACGGGTGCATAGGGTGCGACGTGTAAAATCTTCATAAACAATCCCTCGGTAACGGTGCTCTTTTAGGAACACTTCATTTCTTTCACGGGACACTAGCCCGGAAAAACCGGATATTATGGGTTGTCGGCATGACGAAAATATCGTTCCGGACGTGCCGACACGATCTGTCGCGCGAACAGGAGAAATAAAAACATCGGAATTTCAAGAAAAACCCGATTCCACTTTGTGGACGGGTCTTGCACAAACCGAAACAGCCATTCTATGCCGAGCGAACGCATCCATTGAGGGGCTCTCTTCCGGCTCAGCGAGAGGAAATCAAAAAGGCCGCCCACTGCTAAACAGACTTTAACATTGAGCCTGTATGCATACGACGTGAGCCACAGTTCCTGAAGAGGAGTCCCGAGAGCGACAAGTAAAATATCCGGCTGTGCTTCATTGATGCCTCTTATGATTTCCTCTTTGTCGCCGGGGCGAAAATACCCTTGATGGAATCCTGCAATATGAAGACGCGGATATGCCGCGCGAACTTGTCGCACACATTTTTTAATGACGGCTGCCGCTCCGCCAAGCAAATAAACGGACCAACCTTTCTTTTCCGCGATCGACAGGATCTGCGGCGTAAAGTCTGTCCCGTTGAGATTTTCAAGTATGCGATTCCCGGTGACAAGACCGCCTATTTTCACGCCGCTCCCGTCGGGTAACACAAGATCTGCGGCGTTGATCGAAAGGCGGAGCAGTTTGTTCCGTTGAGCCGTACAAATGCTGTGGGCATTCGTAAAGAATATCTTTCGGGCGCTCGCCGGCTCGGGACGCTCGACATAATATGTCACGATGCGCCGCGCCAGGTCCCCGTCGATGTTGTCCACCCTCGTCCCCAGGAGATAGAATGAACGGAGGGGGAAACCCACTTTATAGCGGAACACTGGTCGGTCTGCCGGCATCGTGTGCCGGGGTTCCAAAGCCTGTACGACATTGACCTGTTCAAGAACTCTGTTCATTGTTGCTACCTCATTCCTGTTTCATTATTGCTGTTTGCAACGCTGCTTCTTGATTATTTTTTTCTTTCTGCATCGTTGAGAGACCGTTACGCAGCCTTTCTGACTTTCGCGGGCGGAGTCATTCTCGACTGAATGTATTCCAATGAAGGAACTAACCCCATAAGGGTTCCCAAATAAACCATGTTTCGGTAATACGTCAGTTGCAGGTCGTAAAAGGAGACTGTTATCTGACCGACAACTGCGAGGATCGCCATGATGCACACTGCTTTCAGGTATGGGTCGCTCAATTTCATAAGAGTCATTGCTCCATACCCGACGAAGCAATCAAGAAAAAGCCAAAAGAGGAAATACCCTACCGCCCCCGTTTTCACGACAAGCCAGATGTCTTCATCATGGGGGATGTAATCGCGGAGCGGAAACCTGATCTTGACAAGCGGGACAGGCTGATAATATTTGTTACCAAAGCCGATGCCGAACACGGGAAAATAGCGCGCCGTCATCGCAAGGTCATAAAATTCAAACTTCCGGTAGAGGTTCGAATAGTATCGTTCGCCTTCCGTCGCTTTATCGTCGCTCAGCGCAGTTTTTACCAGTTTTACGGGTGAGGCAATTTTGCTTTCGCTGTTCCAAAAAACGGCGATGTAAACCGCGAGACAGAGTATGAAAGGAACCGCTCCTTTCGCAAGTACCCATCGTTCTTTCGGAGGAATGAGAACGATAAAGACAATAAGCGAAGTCGCAAGAGCCGCGTATGCTGCGCGCCTTTGCCCGGCAAAAAAACCCAAAAAGAGGGGAAAGAGCAAAAGAAGGAGTGCGGTAACCTGTCTATCTTTCGCGTTGAACACCACCAGCGCAAGAAGGAAGATAAAAAGCGTGCACATGAAAACGGGGTCTTCATGGTTAGTCAGGGTTTCACTCCCTGCAAAGCTGAATCCCTGGCGCGCCAGCCGCTCTATCCCCTGGAATGCTTTGAACGATATTGCGACGATGCACGTCCACATGAGCGCCCGTAAGTCCCCTTTCGTCTGAATAATTTGGGGAACAAAGAAATACATCGCCCCTAGATAAAAAAGCGCGCGCACTTCCCATAGGGCCGGAAGAAAATCCCCTCCTCGCTTGAGTCCGTATGCGACGAATCCCGCAACGCCAAACAAAAACGTCAGGGCGATGCCCCACATCGGCACGCGCATAAAATGAGAATTCTTTCTAAAGCAAACGACGCAGAACCATACTAAGACGAGTAGCAGCAATTGGGCTTCGAGAAGGTTAAGGTCCCCTGCACTGAACGAAGGCAGGTAGGGTATTTCTTTCAGGTTTAGAAAATAAGAGATTTTTGTTGTCACGGATGGAAAACCGGGAACTTCGAACTGATCGAACAGCAGAACGAATCCGATGAAAATGCAGAAGCCCCACTCGACGCGGTACAGCGTTATGATCAGCACTGCCACTCCAACAACGCACGCCAATGCCGCAAAAATATTGCCATACGTCAGTACGAGCAACGATGAAACCGTAAGAACGCTCACGAGAGCGATGACGGTTTCCCACATGCTTACCGCTCGAGGCTTGTTTACAGAGGATATGTCGGAGAGGAACGATTCAGATCTCATGCCGGCTCTATCAGTGACTTGGGAATTCTTGTGTAAAAAGAATGTAAAGGACGTAGCCTACTTGAACGGCAGCGATCAGGACAAATGAAAACATCGCTGCAACGCCGATCCGCTTGTTGTTCTTGCCAATGATAACCGCGATCATCAATCCACCGATAAGACCGGCCAATACCGCCATAGAGACCTTCCGCTCAATCGTTCTCGTCGTTGACGCGATTAAGGACGAAACCTTTAACCTGATTTTCGTTCAACCGCCGGAACACTTTATCAACATGCCTGCGTTTTGTTGTTGATGAGTCAACGACCATCAACAGCCCGTCGAGCCTGTTCGCAAAAAGAATGGGGAAATCCTGAGCGTTGATCGCGGGCATGTCGACAATGATGAAATCATACTCCATCTGCAGAGACGCGATCATCTCGCCGAACTCCGTCATCTGGTCCAGACTAAGATGGGGAGGTTTTTCCGCAGTTTTTAATATTCCCGTGCGCATCCCAGCAGCTCCACCCGACACGTTTCTCCCAATGGAAAGAAGATGGAGGGATTCAATCTGCGTCTGCCAAAGGTGGACCTTATTACCGGTAAGAGCTTCGAGCAATCCCGGCCCGGGCGACGTGCCGAACACATCATGCAGCACGGGATGATGGACATTTGCATCGACAATCACGGTCCTTTTTTTATAGCCGAGTGCGAGCGACACTGCGAGGTTCGACGCGACAAGCGATTTTCCTTCGCCTGGATTGGCGCTCGTGATCCCCATTGCAAACCTCACGTCGCTACCGTCCGGCCTCAGCAACGAATAATTGAACGCGTTGTAGAAATGGAATGCGACCGTTTGAGGGTCAATGAACGTCCCCGGCGTGGGACTCACTATGATCGACTTCGGCTGAGTGAACAGCGAGTGAGGCTTTTCGACAATCGGCGCGGGCAATTCGGAACACTCTACTGCCGGGTCGGATGGTGGCTTTTGGTCATCCTTCATAACTTTATAGATCTCTTTCTTGCTATTTTTTGGCTCAGCGGTTGGCGGCATCGGGGACATATGCAATGATCGGTTTTTGATAAAGTTCAAAGGCCTCTTTATCCCTCATTTTAGTATCGAGAAGTTCCGCAATTGCCGCAGTTAATAATCCGGTAAGAAGACCAAGACCGAAGCCTCCGGCGATAATGAGTACGCGGTTCGGTTTGGACGGCTCCGTTGGCACCAGCGGCGGATCGATGATAATAAACCGATCCCTCTGAGTCCTTCCCAGGTCCCGCGTCGTCCGCGCCTGTTCAAGTTTAATTTTCATTTCGTTGTACAGCTGACGATAAATATCGTAGCTCGATTCGGTATCCTCCCCCGCACGCTGGGATATTGTTGAACGTTGGAGATTTTCGACGGCCTCTGCCCTCCCTTGTTCGGCGTCGACCTGCATATTCCGTTGTTTGTCAACTTCTCCTTCCAACGTCGTTTTGATCACGGCGCAAAGATCGTTGATCTGTTGGACCAGCTGCTGCATTTCGGGATATCGCGGAGTGTACTTCTGCGAGTATTCCTCGTACTTCCTCAGGAGTGCGCGAAGGTCCGGCGCATAAGGAATGTTCGCCGCTTCAAGGTCGTACAGCGCCTTTCTTCCTGCGTCACTCACCATGGGGCTTGGATATTGCCGGATAAGAGAGAGCGCATGCTGGTCTGTTTTCAGCCTTTCTCCAATGTCGCGGATATCCTGCTCGGATTGAGCCAACCTCGCGCTCAATGAATGGTTGTCGCCGGGCATTTCCTGGATATGTCGCCGCAATTGCGCCAGCATTTCTGCCTGGCTTGTTTCATAGCGCCGGCGCAATTCTTCAAGCTTATTTTCAAAAAACTCCACAGCCATTTCATTCCGTTGGTTCTCTACGTAGAGGATCGTGCGGATGAAGAGGTTGGCGATGAGAGAAACTGCATGCTGGGCTTCGACCGGACTGGGGTCGATGTATGCGATACGAAATGATGTAGAGCCGGGGCGCTCGGTCGTAATGTTTTTCAAGATTTTTTTACTCAGTTCCTGCCGGTCGCTAGGACTTAATGTTCCCGGAGCCGCAAGATGTAGGCTGTCAATGAGCGTTTGAACGGTCGCATCGCTATACACGATCTCATTAAATGTCTTGAGCATGTCTTCGGACGCGATGGCAACCGCCATGTCAAAGCTCACCAATGGGTTGAGGATCTCATCTTTTTGCACGAGGATGGTTGTGGATGACTCATACTTGCGCGGGAGAATAAACGCGCCGATCGCACAACATAATGCGATACCGATGAACGGCGTCAGGATCAATTTTCGTCTTCGTTTGAGGACGGAAAGAATTTGTTGGGTTGTTATTTGGGCATGGATCAAGTCGGGTGTTCCTTTCTGCAAATGGTCCGCGAATCAGATACATGTAAGACAAGTCGTATGCCAATTCCCCATTCTTCTCCGAGTGATATTCTGCGGTCTGATAACCGATGATTTTTAATCTTTTTATCGATCGTAGAAAGATTGCTCCCCTCTATCGTGTGTAAGAGTGAACCGAACTTGATGCGCATGTGTATAAAAAGGATACAGCGGTGAAGATTGTTCGAGTCCGCCCCTTCGCTATTGTTCCGTAAAATCCGTCCGTTCCTTCCATCGGCGGCGGCCCTGACCAAGGGATCGGCCTCTTCAAGCTACTGGCACGTCATTTGTAATTTTCGACCGTGAGCAGTCGAATCAGCGGCGACCGTTCCATGACGGAGAGCTGAAGCGCAGTGACGCCGAAGAGAATGACAAAGGGATAGGACAGCACATGAAAAGAAATTGTATCGACAAACTATTACGGCCTAGCAAGTGGCTCGTCGTCGTATGGTTGAGTGTCGCATCAATGCCAATTGTGTTTGGGGGATGTACTTCATCGAGCGCGATCAGCGACACTCCCGATACATTTGCTCAGTCCGGCGAAGGAGGGCTTTTTGAAAAATCTCAGTCCGATGCGTATCTCATCAAAGCGGGGGATAGGATCGATCTCTCAATCTGGGATTATCCCGAATTTACCACCTCCGCCACAGTGAATGCGGCGGGGACAATTCAAATCCCTTTGGTCGGAGATGTACAGGCAATCGCAATGACAAAAGATGAATTTGCCGCTTCCGTAAAAAAACGTCTTGCGGAGTACGTGAAGGGAGAGCCGCGACTCACGTTAACCATTTCGAGCCCATCCATGCAGCAAAAAGTTTCTGTGATCGGGGCCGTGACCAGACAAGACAACTACCCTGTCGCATCCGATGTATCCTTGCTCGAGATCGTTTCAACGGCGGGGGGAGGTACTACGGATTCGGATTTGGGTCATGTTCGGATCATTCGCGCCGGGGCGAGCGGCGAACCGATCGATGTCGACCTCACAAGTGCGATGGAATCGGGCAACGTTGAATCGATCCCCAGGGTCCATCCCGGCGATACCGTTTATATACCGACAAAAGAAAATTTTATACGTTCGTTCTCGGATTTTCTCCGGGATGCCGTTCTTCTCTTAGGATTTTTCAGGGTCCTTTACTAGCGCAAAGCGTCAATGATGAGACATCGTGTAGAACATTGCCTTTTCCAAAGAATAGTGATGGGATTACTCGCGACATTTCCGTTGATCGGAATTTCCTACGCCCAATCAACATCGCCAACGGAGATCCCGGAATTTAAGTACGGCTCACGGTTCAACGCATTTGCCGGAGCGAATATTGCAGAGGCCGGCGATGCAAGCTCGATGTATTGGAATCCGGCGAACGTGGCATTTCTAGAATCCAGGTCGGTGTTGTGGGATTATTTGCAGGACTGGAGCGGGAACAGCAAATCGGAATTGTTTGCCGCCCCCGTCTATCAGGGAAAAGAAATGAGCGCAACACTTGGCGGAACGCTGGCCGTCGTTGGGATCGGCAACAATTCCGGGCTTGCAGACCGATTGTCTTTGTACGGCATCGATGTCGCAACTGGAATAGAGCTTACACCAACGCTAAGCATCGGCGTTCGTGGAGTGATGAATTACGGTGCGCTTGCCGGAAACCGAGTGTGGGCCGTTTCATCGGCGCTGGGTATCCTCTACACACCCGGACCCGATATTAGCTACGGCATCGTGTACGACGGAATCGGAGACGGATTAGGGTATACGTTTCAACCAAACGAGATGGCTCTTGAGCAGTTGCACGCGCCTCAAACACTCCACCTCGGCCTCATCATGCACTTTCCGTCTGCTCGCTTAGAAAGGGTCATCAGCATTGCGCTCTCGAACGACAAAATATTCGGTCAATCGGGAATTCGCTATAACGGCGGGATCGAGTGGTGTGTCACGCGATACTTTTTTACACGGGTCGGCTATGTCATCAGCCCGACGAACGCAGGTGCGACGTATGGAGCGGGGATCGACAGCGGCGTTTTTCGTTTAGACTACACGGTTTCGCCAAACGCGTTGATGGATCGGTTCCATGAATTCACGCTGTCAGTCCCGTTTTAATCGCCAGATGCATAGGAGGATGATTGTATGGAACTGCAAATGCTTTGTATCTTCGGATTGGCCGCAGGTATCGCCCTCCTGCTTACTCCATTGGTCATCCGCTTTGCAACGCTCGTCGGGGCCATCGATCTCCCGAACGAGCGGAAGATCCATCGATACCCGATCCCGCGGCTCGGTGGGATTGCGCTGTGCATAGGGTTTCTCGTGACCCTTTTTGTCCTCAAAGCGCTGAACATTGCTGGAAACTCACCTTTCCCATTTGCCGGATACCGCGGGCTTGCATTTATCGCGGCTTTCGTCCTTATTTTTTTCGTCGGTGTTGTGGATGATATCCGGTCGATCAACCCTGGCAAAAAGTTTTTAGTGCAGCTCGCCGCCGCCGCAATCGTGTACGCCGGCGGTTTTCGTATTTCCTCGATGACAAACTTTCTTTCTCCGGGAAAACTTAACCTCGGGATACTGGACTTCCCGCTCACTGTCATTTGGATCGCCGGAGTGACAAATGCGTTCAATCTCATCGACGGCCTTGACGGACTCGCGTCGGGTGTCGGGATCATCGCCTCCCTCTGTATGTCGTGCATTGCATATCTCAAAGGAGATATTGCAACGGCGTTCATTGTCCTTGCGTTGGCCGGCGCGATCGCCGGATTTCTCCGGTATAATTTCCATCCGGCGAAAATTTTTCTCGGCGACTCGGGAAGTTTATTGATAGGGTTCACGCTTGCGGTCCTGTCCATCCGTACTTCGACGAAAGGGACAACGGCTTTTGCAGTCGTCGTACCCATCCTTGCCCTCGGCCTCCCTGTCATGGATACGATATTGTCCATGTTCAGAAGGCTTCTCTATTCGCTATTGCCGGAACATAAGAACGGCGGAAGCTTCCTGTCCAAATTGCACTCGATGTTTCTCCCGGATAAAAGACATATCCACCACCAGCTTATGGCGCTCGGATTGTCGTACCAAGGGGTCGTCATCACTTTGTATGTGGTGTCGGCGGTACTTGGGCTCGGCGCTCTGGCAGTCACGGTTTCCAATGATGCCTCCGGTTCACTTGTGCTTCTTGTGGTCGGACTTGCGCTCGTGGCGGGAATCCGCCAGCTCCGGTATAAAGAAATGGCCGTTCTCAGCAACGGGATTTTCCTTCCGATGTATCAATGGCCGGTCGTGCAGCGCGCCGTATTCCAAGGGTTTGCCGATCTAGGGTTCAGCATCGTCGCGTTTTTGCTCTCCTATGCGTTGGCCAGCGGAAGCGATGCCCCTTTTCATCTACGAGTTCTCTTCCCTTCAGTACTGGCGGTCGGCGGCGTGCAGCTCGCAGTGTTCACGCTCTGCGGCATGTATAAAAGCTCGTTTCGCTACGCGGGAATCGGAGAGGCGTTGAAGATAGCGAAGGCGTCCCTGCTTTCCGTCGCCGCCGCCAGTCTTGTACTGTGGGGAATGGCATTGAGAACCGACATCACACTCACAACCATCCTCACCGATTTCTATTTATTCGTCTCGCTTGTCACGGCAAGCAGGATCTCTTTCCAAGTTTTCAATTTCTTCTTTGAAAGGGATCACAAGAACGGCCGTAAGGTGCTCATCTATGGCGCCCGCGCAAACGGCATCCTTACGCTGCAGCATATTCTCCATAATGAATATCTAGGATTGACGCCCGTCGGTTTTCTCGATGACGACCCCAGTCTCGAAGGAAAAGACATCAGCGGATATCGGGTATTTGGAGGTCATTGGAAACTGCGAAGACTTCTGTGGTTACGGAAGGTCGATGAGATCGTTATCGCCGCCGATACGATGCAGCCTGAAATTTTGCACCGCATTAGCCGGCTTGCGCAGGAATCCAAAACGCTGATCCGAAAAAGGAAAATATTTTTTGAAGAATTGCCGGCCGAGTCGAACGCCGCATCCGGAAATCGCAGGGCGTTCGTCCCCGGTGAAAAACTGACCGTCGATGCATGATCCGAATTGAGAAAAAATTGATCTCTACAATTATAAGGATGGCCGAAGCATCCCATTTTGTTATTATTGCTTTGACGGTCTTTCTTTGCTGCGCCGTTCAGACCGCATCCGGCCAAGCCATCGGAACCCCCGCGTTAAGCTCTCCGGCAAACGGCAGCACCGACGAGCCGCTTTCGGTCGAATTATCCTGGCAAAGTGCATCGGGGGCCTCGTCGTACGAATTGCAAGTTTCAACAAGCTCTTCATTCTCGACAACAGTATTCGACCAATCGAATATTTCCGGGACGAGCCAGACTGTCGGCTCGCTCGTCAACGGAACATCGTATTATTGGAGAGTGAGGGGGCTCTTCCTCACGTTCACAAGTTCATGGTCTGATGTATGGAGCTTCACGACTATTCCGTCCGCGCCGACAACGCCGACGTTGTCGGCACCGAGCGATAATTCTTTAAACCAGCCGACGGCAATGACGTTTAGCTGGAACAGCGTACCGACCGCCGCCGGATACCGATTCCAGCTCTCAACCGATTCGACCTTTGCTTCAACATTGAGCGACCAAACTCTGGGATCCTCGACATCGACTTCGGTCGGAAGCCTTTTAGAAAATACTAAATACTTTTGGCGGGTCGATGCTTCGAATGCCGGCGGCACGAGCAGCTGGTCTTCCGTTTGGAATTTTACCACAGTACCTCCTGCCCCATCGGCGCCGGTGTTAGCGCAACCGGCGAATAATTCTACCAATCAACCGACTGGGCTTACACTGCAATGGAATATTTCTCAGAATGCAAACGATTACAGAGTGGAAGTTTCGACCGATCCTGCATTTTCCGCTGTCGTTGTCAACCAAGACGCGGGAAATACTACGTCTAGCCCGATCGGGGGACTGGACCCATCTCAAAAATATTATTGGCGAGTGGATGCATCTAACGCCGGAGGGACAAGCGCATGGTCGTCGATTTGGAATTTTACAACCGTATCTCCCGCTCCATCAGCGCCGGTTCTGCTTTCACCGTCGAACAACGCAATCGGTCAGCCGACAAATCTCACCGTGGCGTGGAATACTGCGCAAAACGCCCTTTCGTACCGGGTTCAGATCTCAAGCGATTCTATTTTTGCATCGCTGGTCATCGACAGCACTACAGGGACGTCGACTTCTACTGTCGCTCAAGGATTGTCCGCGGGGAAAACTTATTTTTGGCGAGTCAACGGCTCAAATGGAGGAGGAGCAGGCCCATGGTCGAATGTATGGCGGTTTAGCACAAACACAAGCCCGAGCCCTCCCCAACCGCCTTTGCTGGCATCTCCTGCAAACGCTTCGGTGAACCAGCCCGTTACTGCGCTCCTTGTCTGGAGGTCGTCGGTATCTGCGCTGTCGTACAAAGTGCAGGCTTCGTACCATCCGGATCTTTCTTCATCGTTCCTCAACGACTCTTCGTTCGCCGACACTACATGCCAGGTCGGTTCCCTGCTGAATGACACGGTCGTTTATTGGCGGGTCGCGGCAGCTAACAACGCAGGTCAGAGTGGATGGTCCGGACCGTGGAGCTTCAGGACTATCCCGGCTCAGCCGGCCGCGCCTTCCCCTGCAAGTCCCGCAAGCGGCGCCGTCGTCGACTCGACGACGGTGGTTGTTGCCTGGAACGGGTCGCAGAATGCCTCATCATACAGACTTCAGGTTTCGTCCGACTCGCTTTTCGGTTCGTCGATGTACGATGATTCAGGTTTGACAACAACTTCTCAACAAGTTTCAGGGCTTCAGCACGGTGCAAAATATTTCTGGAGAGTGAACGCGAAGAATTCGGGAGGGACGAGCTCATGGTCGCAGGAAAGCAATTTCGTTACTAGCTCGTCTGCGTCTTCGGGACCGTCCCTCATCTCGCCGTCAAACGGCTCGGTCAATGAACCGACGACTGTCGTTTTTCAGTGGAACGACGCGCAGGGGTCGTCATCGTTCGAGCTTCAGGTCTCTGCCGACCCTAATTTCGGCACTACCGTTTACGACAATTCTTCTATCACAAGCGCCAGTCAGCAGGTGAGCTCGCTAAAAAACGGGACGACGTATTATTGGCGAGTGCGTTCGCTTGTGCTCCTCTTTTCGAGCGATTGGTCGACGACATGGGAGTTTGCAACGATCCCGGCACCGCCTTCTGCTCCAGCGCTGGTATCGCCGGCGAATGGAGCCGTCAATCAATCAGCGACGCCTCAGCTCGTCTGGGAATCATCTTCCCTTGCGGCAACATACCATCTACAACTTTCTTCGCAACAAAACTTCTCCGTTTTGATTGCGGATGATTCCTTACTCGCCGATACTGCGCAAACGGTGGGCCCGCTGGCGAAAGATTCAACGTATTTCTGGAGAGTCTCTGCAAAAAACGCCGGAGGGTCTAGCGGATGGTCGGGCGCATGGAATTTCAAAACGGCCGACCTCCAACCGCCCATTCTCACAAGCCCGTTAAATGGTGCGAGCGTAGATTCGACCCAAGTGAGCTTTGTTTGGAGCGCTGTTCAGAACGCATCGTCGTACTGGTTCCAAATGTCGCCCGATTCTACATTCGGGTCCATCGCAAATAGTGATTCCGGCATTGTTTCAACTTCCTTGCGAATTTCCGGCCTGCAGCGCAACACACGATATTTCTGGAGGCTGAGTGCATTCGTAGGCGGTCAACAGAGCGCATGGTCGCTACCGAACAGCTTTACCGTCAAACCGTTGACACAAGAGGCGGGGCCGAATCTACTTTCTCCTTCCGATAATTCATCCGGCTTGCCGACGACGGTGACGTTCAGCTGGTCTCCGGATTCGGAAGCGTCATCATACGAGTTACAACTCGCGCGGGATCAAGCTTTCGACACGCTTGTTTATGACGATTCAGCCCTCGCAAATACTTCGCAACAAGTTGGCGCGCTCCAAAATCAGACCCGCTATTACTGGAGGGTGCGCGCCTTGCGTTCATCGATCGTCAGCGAATGGTCTCTGCCATGGAGCTTCACAACCGTTCAAAAAATAATCTCGACCCCAGCACTCGTAGCGCCGATCAACGGCTCTCAGAACGAACCGCTCGGGCCTACGCTGCAGTGGACGATCCCTTCGGGCGGCATAACTAATCAGGTTCAAGTGGGCACCGACACGACATATTCGGTGACGGTGTTCAACGATTCAACGATCACCGCCGACTCTGTAACGGTAGGCCCGCTAGCGCCGAACACCTTTTACGTCTGGCGTGTTCGGACTAAAACAGCGGACGGCTGGAGTCTATTTTCCACGTCGTGGAATTTCACCACAACTTCGGAGGGCGCGCCTTCAGCGGTCACCGATTCAGTTTCCCATCTAGCGACCACTTCAGTAACACTCAATGGCACAGTGAATGCCGACGGCCTTGCCACGGTAGTGCGGTTCCATTATGGGATGACGAGCGCTGCAGAGGACTCGGTCGACGGCGTCCCATCTCCCGTTAGCGGGTATCTCCCGTCTGCGATCTCAAGCGCACTTGACAGCCTTCAACCGAACACAAAATACTTCTACCGCATAACTGCGACGAATTCCGCCGGAACGTCGCAAGGGCAGGTCATGACATTTACAACCTCGCTGCCAGCATATCCCGCAATGCTCAACGCAAACCCGAACATTTATTTTCCCGATTATCAAAGTCAATCGCAGTATAAGCCCGCTGACTATAGAATCGTGGGCCTGCCGGGAGCCAGCAACATACGAATCGACTCGCTTCTGTCGGGCGCTCAAGATATCGATTGGGATGTCTATTGGGATGACGGGAGCGGCTCGAATACCCTTACCTCGTTCGACCGTTCGAATAACTTTGTTTTTTCATGCGGGCGCGCGTTCTGGATGATTAAAAAGGGGAATTGGGCGCCAGCACTCGTCGTCCCTGCAGCTCCTCTCGATTCCACCGGCTGTGTGCAAATTCCGGTCCATGCCGGATGGAATTTAATTACAAACCCTTTCTTAGCGGACATTGGGTGGGCGTCCGTTCAAAACAGCAACGGGATATCGGACCCGCTATACGAGTTCAACGGAAGCTTTGCCCTCTCGACAACATTCTCCCCCTACGCAGGGTATTACTACTTCAATTCAGGCAGCGTCCAGTTTTTAAAGATCCCGTATGCAAGTGTGTTTGCTCTCCGATCATCCTCGGGTCCAACGTCATTACCGAAAAGGAAATCGACCGGCTGGAAAATCCAAATCACGATGACAACGGAAGGGATGACAGATTCCACGGCATGGCTGGGGACTTCCAAACAAAGCCCCGCATTACTCGCGTCGGTCAACTTTCATAAGCCCGCAAGATTCTCGGCTTTTCCGTCGGTCTATTTTGACCGCCCGGAATGGGATTCGACATTCACGACATTTGCATCCGACATTCGCCCCTCGTTTAACGGAGAGCAGTCATGGAAATTTGACGTGTGGTCCCCGGATCGAAAGCAGTCAACGCTTCGCTTTTCAGGAATGGGGTCGATCGACCCGCAATTTGAGGCATACCTCCTCGACATCAGCGGAAAGCGCACGACGAACCTTCGCGAAGACTCAGTATACTCCTTCAGCCCGGGCGACCGGACGTCGGAGTTCCTTGTCGCGATCGGAGTCAAAGCTTCTGTCGATAAGGTGATAGAATCACTTCAAGCTCCGCGCGAATTTTCTCTTGGGCTCAATTATCCGAATCCATTTAACCCTCAAACGACCATCCCTGTCGATGTGCCTGTACGATCCGTCGTGGAATTAGAGGTCTATAATATTCTTGGGCAGCGGATCCGTTCGCTATATTCAGGCGCCATCGAACCGGGAAAGTATTGGTTTACGTGGGATGGCAAGAGCGATGAGGGAAATTCCGCGGCGACCGGCGTGTACATCTATCATTTGGAAAGTTCTACGGGCATCTCGATGGCAAAAAAAATGCTTTTAATAAAATGAAAATATCTGTCACGCTATTGTCTCCTTTCACAAGCGAGGACTAATGCTATGACAAAATGGATCTGTGCTTTGTTCCTTTTATCGATAAGCTCGGCCTACGCTGCCGGCCAGGAAAGGGCCGGTCTGGGCATCGCAATCGGCGAACCGACCGGAATAACCTTTCAGGAGCTATACACTAACTCTCATTCGCTGGACTTCCTTCTCGCATGGAGGGCCTGGGACGGATTTTTTATCCAGGGAAATTACGATTACAAGATCAAAACAATTCAACAAACGAACGACGGCGCAGTATGGCTCTACGCCGGACCCGGGGGGTTTCTCCGGAGCAGAGCGTACTCGAGATCGATATTCGGATTCAGCGGCAACATCGGTGTTGGCTGGTCCATTCAGGAACATTTCGCGGTGGTCTTTGAGGTATCGCCCAAAGTTGATTTCTACCCTGCAACGAATCTTGAAGCGACGGGAGGGATCGGAGTTCGGTATCTCTTCTAATCCAATGAAAAGTTACACATGAGCACTCAGAAGACTGACATATACAACACCTA
This sequence comes from Bacteroidota bacterium, assembly GCA_035500675.1. Classification (GTDB taxonomy): domain Bacteria; phylum Bacteroidota; class Ignavibacteria; order UBA10030; family UBA8401; genus JAGVPT01. The sequence continues at coordinate 16,664 of DATJXA010000079.1, forward strand.
TGCGGCGGCTCTTCCATCTCGGCGGAGAACAGCCGCAGGACAAGAGCCTCCTTTCGACATGCCTGCGAGGAGGCCCTTGTTCCTTATTTTAACCGTGCCGGAGGTGATGAGCCAATGAAATGGATTAACGCGTTGAAGATCACCGTCTTCTTGATCGCAGCCGAAATGATTTTGGCGGGCTTTCAGCCATGCCGTGCGGCGGAGGCTCTCACTGTCAAAAATGTACACTTCGAGATGAGGGGAAGCGCGGCGATCATTTATTACGACTTTGTGCCGGCTCGTACATTCGCGCGTCGTACCGCGGGGAATTTGGCAGACTCTCTGACACCGGGGATTGAGGAAACTGTTCCCGAAGGGGAAATCTATAACGTCGCCGTCAGTCTCCGTAGAAAGAGCGACCCTCATTTTTTATACAGGCCGCGTCTTGTAAGCGGCGATGTCGGCCGTGGGCAGTTTGGCGGGAAAAACCTCAAGATCGTATGGGATGTTGGCCGAGAGCTGCCGAACGGACTCGCAGGCAGCGATTATTTTTTCGAGGTGCGGGTTCGACCGGTTGAGATCAACTCACGCAAGAAAACACTTTGGATGGCTGCGGGCGCCGCTCTTCTCGCGGGCGGCGTCGTTACATACGTGGTCTTATCACAAAGCCAGGAGACGCAGTCAAATAACGGATTCCCTGCGCCTCCTGGAAGGCCAAAATAATTCGGTAACTAATTTAGGCAAGAAATGCCGACCATAAACTCTCTATCATCCCATCTTCCGGCAGGGATAGGGTATGCCGGTGCCGCGTTGCGTGAATCGTCGGACATCCTGTCGCCCGATGCCTTGAAATTTATTGCGAAGCTTGAGAATGAATTCGCGGAGCGGCGATTGTCCCTGTTAAAAAAAAGGGGAGAAAAACAACGCCAAATCACTATTGGCAAAATGCCGGCCATGCTGCCGGAAACGGAGCATATTCGCTCCGCTTACTGGAGGGTAGCGCCGATACCCAACCAGCTCCTCGACCGGCGCGTCGAGTTTGTCGGTCCCCCGAACTCGGACACCATGCTAGAGGCACGCAATTCCGACGCCAACATTTACGTCGCGGATTTCGAAGATACCAATGCCCCCACGTGGAGGAACATTATTCAAGGCCATAGCAACCTGCATGCCTGGGTAAAAGGCTCGTTGTCATTCGATGGCATCGACATGGAGCTGCCCTCTTTCGAAAAGAAACGCCCAACCCTCGTTGTCTGTCCGCGTGGATTGCACGCCGAAGAGAAACACGTCACCATCGGAGGCAGGCCCGTTTCGGCCTCCCTTTTCGATTTTGGATTGTTTCTCTTCCACAATGCCCATGACCTTCAGCAGCATGAGGAGGGACCATATTTCTACATTCCGAAGATTGAAAACCATTACGAGGCGAGTTTATGGAATGATGTTTTTCTGATGGCCCAGGACGAATTGGGGCTCCCGTACGGAACGATCAAAGCCACCGTCATTATAGAATCGATCCTGGCGGCCCTCGAGATGCACGAAATTCTTTACGTGATGAGGGATCACTGTGTGGGACTCAACTGCGGCCGATGGAATTACATTTTCAGCATCATGAAGAGATTCCGTCACCACCATGAGTTCACTCTCCCTGAACGCTCGCGTCTCTCGGTATCGAATCATTTCTTGCGCTCCCTCTCGGCTCTTCTTATTCAAACTTGCCATAAGAGGGGCGCACATGCCATTAGCGGGATCACGATACAGAATACAATTAAAAACGACGGGGCGCTCACCAGTGAGTCCGCGCTCAAAATACGGTCCGAGATGGAGCTTGACGCCGATGAAGGATACGACGGCACATGGGTATTGCATCCGCCGGTGTTGAATATTGCGTCGACCGTGTTCGACAGCGCGATACAAGGGCTCAATCAATTGCAAAAAAAACGAGAAGATGTCAATGTGGCGCCCGAGGACCTGTTTGAGGTTCAGCGCGGCGATATGACCGAACAGGGCCTTGCACTGAATATTGGCATCGCTTTGGAATATATCGCGTCCTGGCTTAGCGGCAACGGCATCCTTCTCCGAAGCGACTCCATCGAGCATACGCCGTCTGCCGAATTGGCCAGGTCTCAATTATGGCAATGGGTAAACCACCACCGCCAAAAACGAGCGGAGAGATTCCGAGGGCAAGAGGACGCTTACCGTCAGCTTGCGGATGAGGAAGTAAAAAGGCTTCTCTCGTTCGACACGCAAAAAGGGCTGACAAAATTTTATGGGAACGCGAAAACGATCCTTGATTCGATGATCCTTGACAAAAATTTTAGCGAGTTCTTCACTTCCGTGGCATATTCGTACATCGACTAAGGTGGACGTACTTGACAAAAGCACTCTTGCAAAGTTCAGCGCTTATGGTTCTTGAAGAAGGAAACCAGCCAGCAAGCCCGAAAAAAGCCGGGGTCGATCGCCTCTTAACCGACCGTCAGTTGAGGCTTCAGTACTCCGTGACAAAAGTCCTCGCCGATGCATTATCGTTAAAGGATGCAGCGCCCGCTATCCTTCAGGCGATCTGTATTGTGAGTCGATGGCAATTTGGCGAAATGTGGAGGATCGACAACCGGCGCAAACTCATTACGATCGAGGCTCAATGGCATGCACCCGCGTTGGAGATCGATCCCGGCACTCTGGAGAAACCCCAATCCTTAGCGCAGGGCGAAGGTATTGCGGGCCGAGTGTGGGTGAGCGGCAGACCTTTCTGGACAACCGATTTGACCGAAAACATGCATTCCCGGTATCACAATTTTACGCGGGACACGGGGCTCCGCAGCGCACTGGGTCTGCCGATCCGTAGCCAGGGCGTTCTCATCGGGACCATGATCCTCTTTTCACCGACAGTTGAGAAACCCGAGAATGAATTCGTAGAGCTGCTTGCGTCGTTGTGCAATCAGATCGGCGATTTCATGAAGCGCAAAGAGATGGAAGACTCATTGCGCGAGAGCGAAAAGCGGTTCCGCGCTTTGATCGAGAATAGTCTCGACGCGATCATGGTCCTCAATGGATCGGGCACGATCCTTTACGCCTCCTCGTCGAGTGAAAAAGTGTTCGGCTACTCTCATCAGGAGCTGGTCGACAAATCGCTTTTTTCCCTCGTCCTCCGCAACGACCATGACAGCGTGGCAAAAGTGCTCACCGAGGCTGCCCTTCGACCCGAAGTCGCGGTCTCTTCCATCTACAGAGTAAGACTGAAAAGCAATGCGGTGCGGTGGGTCGAGAGTGTCGGGAGCAATCTTCTCGCCGAGCCGAGCGTGCGGGGCATCGTCATTAATTCGCGGGATATCACAGAACGAAAGATCGCTGAGCAAAAAATAAAAAAGCTGAACGCTACGCTCGAGCATCGCGTGCTGGAGCGCACCGAGCAACTTCAGACCGCGAACAAGGAGCTCGAGACATTCAGCTATTCCATTTCGCACGACCTTCGCGCTCCTTTGCGTGCCATCGACGGCTTTTCGCGCGAGCTTCTCCTCCATCATTCAAAGACGCTGAACGAAGAGGGAAACAAGTGTCTTGCGATCATCAGAGACAAGACCAAAAAGATGGGACGGATGATCGACGACCTCCTTGCGTTCTCGAGGTTGGGGAGGGAGGAATTTGAAAAAGTCGCCGTCGACGTCACCTCCCTCGCGCGTTCGACCGCCGATGAGCTTCTGCGTTTGGAAGAGTACGCGAATACGGCTCTCGTCGTTGCCGACCTTCCACCCGCCCTCGGAAGCCCCGCGCTGCTCAACCATGTATTTATTAACCTGCTCTCGAATGCGCTGAAATTTTCAAAAAAGGATCCGAAGCCGCGCGTCGTCGTCGGTTTTTTTTCCGGAGAGAACGAGAACACATACTTCATCAACGACAATGGTGTGGGGTTCGACCCGGCCCATGCGCCGAACTTATTCGGGGTCTTCCAGCGACTCCATGATGAAAAAGAATTTGAAGGAACGGGCGTCGGCCTTGCCATCGTCCAACGCATCGTTCATCGTCACGGGGGGAAAATATGGGCGGAGTCGGCTCCCGGAAACGGCGCGACTTTTTACTTCACGTTGCCCGCAGTGCAGGTCTCACCATGATATCGGCAAGAGCAGAAACAATATTGTTGATCGAAGACGATCAGGCCGACGTTGAAATGGCGCTCCATGCGATCAATGCGAAGGCACCTTCGCTCAACGTCGTCGTCGCTAAGAACGGGTACGAGGCGTTGACCCTTATTTCGTCCGTGCGGCAGCAAGGGACAAATTTCCGTCTGGAAAATCTGAAGGCAATTTTCCTCGACCTCCACATGCCCGGCCTCGACGGGTTCGAAGTGCTGCACCGCATAAAAACGGATGCTGCAACGAAAATTCTCCCGGTCATCATTTTCACGTCTTCTCTTGAGCCCAAAGATATTGAACGATGCTATGCGCTCGGCGCCAATAGTTATGTCGCCAAGCCGATCGAGGTCGAAGAGTACGACCGGGTCGTCAAGGAGGCCATGTCGTATTGGCTCCTTGTCAATCAAACGACATCACCGCAAGTTTCAGTCGTCGTTAGAGAAAAGGATCAGGTATAACGAGGAGAAGGTATTTAAACGATCAGACAGCCACTTACACGAACAACGGCCCGAGCACCGAGGCGGGGGCACGCCATGAATGAAGAGAAACATGAAAAAATGCCGTCGCTTGAACACCCTCTCTTGATTCTTTTGATCGAGGATGTCGAATCCGACGCGCAACTGATCGAGCTTGAATTGGTGCATGCACGGATACACTGTTCGGTCAAACACCTCCAAACAAAGGAAGAATTCATCCACGAGATCTCGACGTCAACCGTGCATGCGATCCTTGCAGACTTTCATCTGCCGCACTTTTCCGCCCTCGAAGCCCTGCATATTGTCAAAGAACGAAGTCTTGACATCCCGTTCATTCTCGTTACGGGATCGCAGTCGGAGGAGATCGCCGTCGATTGCATTAAACAAGGGGCGGACGATTACATCCTTAAACAAAGCTTAACGCGCCTCCCTTCAGCGTTGCTGAACGCGATCGCCAAACGCAAGGCGGATGAGGAAAAAAGGAAAGCCGTCCAGGACTTGCGCATCTCCCGCGAACAACTGCGGGCGCTCTCCGCGCACATCCAATCGGTGCGGGAGGAAGAACGGACGCGCATCGCGAGGGAGATCCATGACGAACTCGGCCAATCGTTGACCGCCTTGAAAATGGATATCCGCTGGATCCAGAGCAGGATTTCCGTTCCCGACGCAGAGAATGAGGAACCCGTCCAGTCAACGATCGAAGCGATGACGACCCTTATCGATGCAACGATCCAATCTATTCGGCGCATAGCGTCCGAACTGCGGCCGGGGATCCTCGACGACCTCGGCCTGATTCCCGCGATCGAGTGGTCGGCTCAAGAATTCCAATTCCGAACCGGGATCCGCTGTCACTTCTCGACAACGACTCAGGAGATCGAGTTGGACCGCGAACGATCCACGGCGATATTCCGTATTTTACAAGAAACGCTGACGAACGTCCTGCGGCACGCGCATGCGTCGATCGTGTACATCAGTTTTGAGGCGAGAAGTGATCTCGTCATTCTCGAAACGCGCGATAACGGCCGGGGCGTGCGCACTGAAGAAATCTCCAGCAAAAAATCTCTCGGGCTGCTTGGGATGAAAGAACGAGCGGCACTGCTTGGGGGAACGGTCGAGATTTCGGGCATCCCGAATGCCGGAACGACCGTAACGGTGAGAATTTCACGTTCATCCAATGACATCGACCGGAAAAAAAATGGTTAGGGTATTTATCGCCGACGACCATGCTATCGTTCGACAAGGCCTTCGCAAGATCCTTGCAGAAGAATCCGACTTGGAAGTGCTTGGCGAAGCCTCGTCCGCGGAGGGGATATTTCAATTTTTGCGCAACGCGACGTGCGACGTTCTCTTGCTCGACGTGACGATGCCCGGAAGAAGCGGCCTCGACATCATCAAAGATTTAAAGGGTCTCGCGCCGGTGATGCATATTCTTGTGTTAAGCATGCACCCCGAAACGCAGTTTGCGGTGCGTGTACTCGAAGCGGGCGCTTCGGGATACCTGACAAAAGAAAGCGCATCCGACGAGCTTGTCAAGGCGATCCGGAAAGTAGCGCGAGGCGGGAGATATGTCAGCCCGTCCTTAGCGGAGTGGCTGGCATCTTTCCCGACGACGGACTTTAAAAAACTGCCGCATGAGCGTTTGTCCGAGAGGGAGTTCCAGGTTTTGCGTATGATCGCCGAGGGGGCTACGGTCTCTGAGATCGCAAAGAGTTTATCCTTGAGCGTCAAAACTATCAGCACCTATCGAACCCGTGTTCTCGATAAGACCCAAATGAGATCGAATGCGGAGCTCGCTCGGTACGCAGTCGAACACCATTTGATCGAATAAGCTCGAGTACGTCTTAAACGGTATCCCTGCCCAACGCAACGTTCTCCCTTCACCCTATCGCTGAGACAAAAGCCGCTGCCCTACTTCCAATAAATAATTTTGTATTGTACCGCAAAGGCACAAAGACGCAAGGAATTTTAGTGTTGATGCTGCTGATTTATCTTCGCTGGAATAGCGTCTTTGCGTTTAAAAACCCAAGATCATTTATTGGAAACTGCACTAGTCCCCTTTTGCAGCAACATGGAAAGGGGCAATATACCACACCGCAACCTTTTTCCCTCCCAACATTGCCGGCTTGAATTTTGTTTTGAGCGCAGCATCAAGAGCCGGCTCAATGAGGACCGGGTTTGTCACTCTTGCGATCATCGCTTCGCGCACCCTTCCTAGCGTATCGACCCGCATTTTTACCCACACGTCTCCCTCGATCCCCTCACGCCTCGCTTGCTCGGGATAATCAGGCACGATCGTGCTGATCATAATAGGACCTCTGTTGTTCGGGTCGACCCGAACGTCATGCGAGCACCCCAAGATGGAGATGAAAAACAAAAAAATGAGGACCCAGCATCCGCGAGTCAATCTTTTCCGTCCTTTCAAAAATCCGCCACACGCTTCGTTTACTAATCCTTTCATATCCTGCCAAGATACGTCGGATCGTTGGTTGTAGGAATTTTCGGACACCATCTTTCCGCAAATTCCTACCATAAAATCCGCATCCGCCGATACCCCAGCGTACCCCATCATGCTATCTTATCCGCAACTCTGAATCGTTCACCGAATGAAAAATGAAAGAATACTTATGAAAGTCTTTATAGCGGACGGATCCAACGTCGGCCTTCGACGCCTCCTTGCCCTTGTCGGCGATGCAAAAGAATTCGAGCTGGTCGGTTACTCTGCCGAAGCGACGGCGGCCCTTGTCTCTATCAGAACCGTCCGCCCCGATCTCGTCATTCTCGACCTCGCTTTGAAAGGCAACGGCGGCCTTCGAGTCCTTAAAGCCATCAAGCAAGAAATGCCGGAGACATTCTTTATCGTACTGACGAACGCTCCCAGCGCTCAATACCGCGCTTTTTGCAGCGACCTAGGGGTTGAATTCTTTTTCGATAAGACCACGGAGTTCCAAAAAATTCCCGGCGCAGTTTCATCGCTTGCGGCGCAATTGGATGCGCGCCGTTCATCCTGACATTGCTCAAAACTCTTTCAACGTTCAGCCTCATAACATCAAGAAAGGAGATACACCAGTGAAACGACAATTTTTTACCGTAGCCGCTGTAATTATTCTGTCGGCAGCGATGTGGGCGGCGATACCGCTGCAGGCCCAATCGAGTCCATGGGCGACTGCATATTACGCCGGATGGCAGCAAGGGTACAACAACACAGGCTACCTCCCCGCGCAAAATGTCGACTATACCGCCATGACACATATCATTCATTTCGCGCTTGTTCCGAAATCGGACGGGACGCTTGACGATCAGTCGAACAGCGTCACGGCGTTCAACGCAAATCAACTCGTGACGCGCGCCCATGCCGCTGGGAAAAAAGTCATGATATGCGTCGGCGGCGCAAATTCCGAAGCTGGATTCCTCGGTGCAACGAGCTCCGCGTATCTTAGTACGTTTATTACCAACCTCGTTTCTCTTATGCAGACACGCGGATATGATGGCATCGACATCGACTGGGAACCGCTTGCTTCGACCGATGCCTCACAATTTACGACATTCGTCTCTCAACTTCGTTCTGCGTTAGACGCGGTATCACCGAGACCTCTCCTGACTACCGCGAACGGAGATCAGGCCGCGACCGTCGCTCCTGTAAAAGATAAATTCGACCAGATCAACATTATGACCTATGATATGGCTGGAGCGTGGCCCGGTTGGGTAACATGGCACAATTCTCCTATTTATGACGGAGGATTTAATTTCCCAAGCACTGGGAACCCCGTTCCTTCCGCCAATGGCGATATTAATACATGTCTTGCCGCAGGTATCCCTGCATCCAAGCTCAGCATTGGTATCGATTTTTACGGGTATGTGTGGAGCGGCGGAGCCGGAACGACAACCGGCGGCGCGACACAACCGAGACAATCATGGACAACAGCGCCTACCGTAACTGCAAACGTTCCTTACTCGACGATCATGGATACGTATTATCAGCCGCAATATGCGCGTTTCGACACTGCGGCAGGAGTTTCTTATTTAAGTATCGATAACAGCGGTTCTGCTAACGACAAATTCATCTCCTATGACGATGAAGCCACGATTGCGAATAAATTCAACTATGTCAGGACGAAAGGTCTTGGCGGTGTCATTATTTGGGAGATCGGCGGAGGATATCGCGCTAATCAACCAGCCGGCCAGCAGGACAAATTGCTTCAGGCGGTCAAACTAGCCCTCGGCAATACTTCCGTGGATGTAACGCCTCCCACTATCGCTATCACTTCCCCAACAAGCGGCGCCTCCCTTACCGGAGTTGTCGCGATCGCCGCCACTGCTTCGGATAACGTCGGCGTTGCAGGCGTACAGTTTAAGGTTGACGGAACGAATATCGGCGCGGAGGTCACTGTTGCTCCTTTTACCGCGTCGTTAAACGTCGCGACCTTGTCCGCGGGAGCCCATACAATTTCGGCTACTGCGCGCGATGCCGCCGGAAACACGACAACGGCTTCGGTCAATATCACGGTCATCCTCGGAGTTCCGGATATTACCCCTCCGACGGTCGCGATAACGTCCCCCGCGAACAATGCAACCGTTTCGGGCACGATCACCATTGCCGCAAACGCTTCGGATAACGTCGGAGTCGCCGGAGTTCAATTTACGGTCGACGGTACAAACGCCGGCAACGAAATTACAGCCGTTCCTTACTCAACCTCGCTGAATACGGCGTCGTATGCAAACGGTTCACACGTTCTCGCGGCCATTGCCCGCGACGCGGCCGGAAATAAAACAACCGCTTCAATTTCTGTGACAACTGCAAATTCGACCGGCGGATCGAGTGCCGATCTCGCAGTGTATCTGGATGCGCTGGCATCGCCATGGATCAATTCGTCCTGGAGTGCAACGATAGCGTTTAACAGCACCGAGCAGGTGTTCTCCGGATCCAGCTCGATAAAAACAACAACGACGGCTTGGGGTGGACTAAGTTTTCATGATGGAAACTGGGGAGCATCAACAAGCGTTTCTCCCGCTTCATATTCCAGCTTCAATTTTGAAGTATACGCTTTGTCAAGCGGGACCCAGCTGACCATCTATGGCCAGAACGATCAGGGGCAATCGTTTCCAAACGTCTCGTATGGGACGATTGCTCCGAATCAGTGGGTGGCTGTGTCCGTTCCGATGAATCAATTAAGTCCGGCCGGGCAGACCATTCAGCGCATTTCCATCCAAGAGACCAGCGGTTCGACAAAAACATTCTATGTCGACAATATCCGTTTCGCAGGAACTGCGCAAACTCCGCCGGCGTCATCGGATACCACTAAACCGACCGTCGTCTTTACGGCTCCTGCAAACAACGCTACCGTTGCGGGCAACGTCAGCCTTTCCGTCAATGCCGCGGATAACGTGAAAGTCATGGGCGTCCAATTTAAAATAGACGGGACTAATATTGGCAGCGAACTCACCGCCGCGCCGTACAACCTTTCGTGGAATTCAACTCAAATCGCAAACGGTACGCATTCATTGAGCGCCGTTGCCCGAGATTCCGCAGGCAACACCGGAACGGCCTCGGTTGCCATTACAGTGGCAAATAGCCAGCCCCCGGCAAACTCGACTCTTGTTGTCTACGACGATTCGCTTCACTCACCTTGGATCAACACGTCCTGGAGTGCGACAATAACGTTCGGCAGCACAGATCAGAAAAATTCCGGGTCGAGCTCTATTAAAGTTGTCCAAAGCGCCTGGGGCGGATTGCGCCTGCACAACGGATCGTGGGGAGCGCCGGTCAGCGTCAATACGTCGACCACGTCCAGCGTTCAATTTGCCGTCTACGGCGGAACGAACGGCGTGTCGCTCGGGCTGTGGCTCGAAAACGATAAAGCCTCGTCGTTCCCGGCGATCTCCTATGTTTCGATTCCGGCGAACCAGTGGCAATCTTTGGAATATCCGATGAGCCAATTGAACCCGAACAATTATGCCGTCAACAGTCTTGTTATCCAGGATATGACGGGAAAATCAACGACATTTTACGTCGACGATATTCAATTCATCGGGTCGCCTCAGTCATCGGCTCAAGCGACGGACGTTCAGACAATTTCCGGAACGGGTGCGCTGCCGCAGACATTCGCCCTGAATCAAAATTTTCCGAACCCGTTCAACCCGTCCACCGCGATCTCCTACAGCCTGCCGTTTGCGGCTCGTGTAAAACTGGAGGTCTTTAACACGCTCGGCCAGCGGGTTTCCGTCCTCGTCGACGGAGAGCAAAATGCCGGCGTCCACGGCGTTACGTTCAACGCGCTTTCCTTTCCGAGCGGCGCGTATTTTTACCGGATCTCTGCCCTCAGCCTTGGAGATCATGCCGAACCATTCGTCATGACCAAAAGGATGATATTGATGAAGTAAGAAAAGCAGACATCACTTTCTCTGAGAAAAAACCTTCCGAAGGTTGGCTCGGCCTCCTGCCAAACCTTCGGAGGGTTTTTATTTATCAGCCGGAAGCGATTGCCGACGACAACGGCTTTGCGCTATGGGATTGGTTGTTTCTTTCACGCATTCATTGCCGGACAGCATCGAGGCTCCAGGCCCCTCCGCCGGCGGACGAGAAGTATAAGAACACGAAACAATAGAGCATTGCGAGTTCGCCTTTGTTAAGTATCGGCCACAATCCCAGCCCTGAATGTACCGTAAAATATGCAACGGCCATTTCACCGGATAAAATGAACGCAACAAGCCGAGTGAAAAAACCGACGAGGAGCAGGAACCCGCCGAAAAATTCAAGCACGCCTGCGACGCCAAGCAGCGAAAAGAGATCGACACGGCCCATTGACGGCCCTGGCGGAAAACCGAAAAGCTTTTGGCTGCCGTGCGACATAAAAAGCAATGCAACAATAACGCGCGTCACGCTCAACACATAACTCGAAACACCCGGGCGTTCCATGTTCCATCCCTCCTTTTATTGTTACTCGTTCGGCCGTTAAATTAGAGCAGGCCGGACGACTATAACTGGACCGGTTCCGTGACGGCCTGCTCCGCGGGATCGCGGGTACGACCTAATCGAAGCGGAAGGAATCGCACCAATAGATTCCATTCTCTCTTCGTGAGCACCTTTTCGCCAATAAGTAACAAAGTGTATATTGCCCCGCCGATGACTCCATCAACATACCATACATGGATGAGTGAACCCTCGAGGTACCATACGACCAACCCTGCAATAATGCCCGCCATGACCGCTTTAACTGTTACGAGAATGTTCTGCTTTCCAAAACATCCTTGCGGAAGAAGGTAGATAAACATCACCATGACGCACATTTCGGTCGTTATCGTCGCGATCATCGCTCCGATCGCTCCGTTGCCGTAGACCCGTTGGAAGAACGGAATGATCCAGAAGTTCAAGCCGATGTTGATGAACGCGGCAATGATGGAAATAACTGAAAGCTCTTTTTGCTTGTCGGAAGTGACGTCGACGGTGCTGATCACGAAATTGGTGTAGACCAAGGGAAGGCACAGTGCAAGGCCCTTCAGAAGGATGACAGAATTCTCATAATCTTTCAACCCGAAAAGAAATCCGACGATGGGGCGCGCCAGCGCAAAAAGAAGAAAAGATATCATGACTGCCATCACCACGGTCGAGTCAAGCACACCCTTTGCCGTAGTCGCAAACCCTTCCGCCGATTCAGCCCAAAGTCTCGAAAACACTGGGAACACAACCGTTTGTAAAATTACGGGAAAAAACATTAATGTGTCGAAGAGTTTGAATGGTGCTCCGTACCATCCTACTACCCGATCGCTGGTCATAGCAGACAGCATCACGACGTTGATCCGGAAGTATACGAACGAGAAGAAGGTCGAGATAAAAAAAGGCAATGCGCCGCGGACAAGCGGAAGCCAAGTCGTAGGACGGACCTGAAGTTTAAGATGGACCACCTTTGGAAGCAGGAACATCGATGCGGTGAAACTCAACGAAACGCTTAATGTCATGACAAGCGCTATAGAGATCACCCCACAACCAGACACTAACATAGGTATGGCAATGAGGGCCAGGGAGACCCGTTCAATGACAACGGCGTACGATCGATAGGTCAGTAGTTCAAAGCTCTGGAATATCCGGTAAGCGAGATCCGACATGGATGTCAGCAGAGTTCCGAAGCCGAGCAAAAGAACGATTATCATCAATTCGGATGAATACCCTGTCGCAATCACATAGATATACATTCCGGCCATCGTAACGAGCCACACGATAACTCTCAAAGCGGCCGAATTCATAAAAAATAAATTCACCTTCGATCGATCGCGCGCAACTTCTTTGACAAAAAACGTGCTTAGCCCAAGGTCGATCATCAGGGCCTGCAAAGCTGTCACAGAAATTGCCAGATATAATCTCCCGTAAGCCTCGGCGCCCAGATAGCGGGGCAAAAACATCATCAGGGCGAAGGATGACACCCACGTGATAATCTGGGCGATGAGCATGGCCTTCGTATTCTTTACGATCGAAAAAGTCGTCTCTTTCATGATTTTGTTAATGCTCATTATACCTCACAACCGCGCCCTTCCGAAAGAACGCCATACTTTTAACCGCGTAGGGTTTTATCGCATGTTTTATTTTATCAGGCAGGAGGCTTATCAAAAAGTAATATATTTCATACATAAACGAGAACGGGTTCCGGGTAGCGATCTCACTCAAAATTTTTTTTCGAAATTCCTTTTTATTCGATAAATATAAATTCGACAATTCTAATTTGAGATTAATAGCGCTTCTCAATTGATCGTAGGTGTTTTTGAATTCGAGAATATCTTCACGGGTGGTCGGAGATGGCGAGGGGGGGATCTTTGAGAGGTTTATATCATCGGCCTTTCCCAAGTTTTCTAGCCACTCTTCATGAAAAATATTCCCATTGTGCCACGGTTTATTTTCACCACATATATGAAAGAGCCCTTTTGGATTTCTATGGATGATTTGACGATAGACCTTGAGGTTCTTTGGGACGCACATATTAAATAACCGCGGCAGATGAGTAATGTTCGTAAAATAGAGGTTGAGGAGCGGCTGGTCGCCGTTGAATACAGGAAGGTACTTGAGCAAAAGGCTTACTATTTCACTAAACGTGCTCGGAGTAATGATATCGGTGTTGAAAGCCATCACTCCCGAATTGAATCCCGTTTTATCGACGTCGTAAGAATTACATAACTCATCGTAGAGATCCTTCCGCTCCTTGAGGAGATTAAAGTTTATTTCATAATCCCCCATATCCGGCGCGGCACCGATTCCTGTTATTTTGGTCAATTCATGGAGGGACGTCCGAACAATGATATCCCCGTCCAGATAAATGACAGTTTTCCATTTTTTAAAATACGGCGTAAAAAGGTACAACTTGTTTAGAACTGTCGACGGGTAGATACCTATTGGTTCATTTATAATCGATTCGCATTCGTAGACTAATATCCCCTTTTCTCTGAACCATAGTAAAGATTCTTCCGGAATATCATGGGCTAGAAGAAGGTAGTCCCCATCCCATCCCGAATTCCAGTAGACGGAAGAAAAGATCTGTTTCGCCTGATCAACATAATCTTTCCCGGCAAGCGTTACAATCAAATCGCGTTTCCCACTTTCTTTTATCATCTCCATCGTATTATTTGCTTCGCTAAATGACGGAATATTTTTTTCCCGAGGAAATTTCCTTAAGAGAAACTGTGTGATGTTCACGCCATTCGCTCTTCAGCGGATACGTTATATAGTTACAAACTGGGTGCCAGCATTCAGTAACAGAAACAAGCATTTTTACAGTTACAACAAGAGTTGCTACACCGGCCGCAAAAGAGCGATTATTCAAGTGAGTAAAAGTTTTCCATTTAGCAACGAAAAGTGTGCAGATAATACACAGTCATCGAATGAAAAATCTACATCTTAATATTATCCGCAAACATTAAGTTCTATTCTTATTATTTGGATAGTTTCATTCATCAAATGGGTGGTTCCAACCAATTCATCCTTTCTCCCGGCAAAGGAAAGACAATGCAAAATTAGGCATTGTTTTGGTGTTGTTGTTTAACTATCTCCCGTTAGGTAGTGGGCTGTTTTCGGAAACCTTCGGAAGGTTTGCGGTCAATCGTCGAAGGTAACCCACTACCTCTCATTATATCGCGTACTAATGGAGGAAGCGATGAGAAAACCCACCATGTGGATTGCTTTGCTTTTTTCCGTGTTTATAAATTTTTTGAATGCTCAGAATTCACCATGGATCACCGCGTACTATGGGGGATGGAGCCAGGGATGGTTCAACAATGGGGTGCTGCCTGCAGATCTCATTGATTATTCTGCCGTTACCCATATCATTCATTTTGCGCTTGTCCCTCAGTCGGATGGGACGCTCGATGACCAATCAAACAGCGTCCATCCGGCAAATGCACAGGCGCTCATTACGGAAGCCCACGCCGCCGGAAAAAAAGTTATTATCTGCGTAGGTGGTGCGGGAAGCAGCGATGCGTTTCGCAGCGCGACAAGCCTGCTGACTCTTTCGACATTCATCGACAACCTCGTCACTCTTATGACCCAACGTGGATATGACGGAATTGATGTAGACTGGGAGCCGCTTGAACTAACCGATTTGGTCGAATACACGACTTTTATTACGGCACTTCGTGCCCGGTTAGATGAGATCTCCCCGCGGCCATTGCTCACCGCCGCAACGGGTGGGACACAAGCTCCTATCTTTACCCTTATCGCAAATGATTTTGACCAGATCAACCTAATGACGTACGACATGTCCGGGGCCTGGCCGGGATGGGTACCATGGCACAATGCACCCCTCGAGAATGGAGGGTTTACGTTTCCCAGTACCGGCGGCCCTCTTCCCTCCGCAGACGAATACGTGAATTCGCTCACCACTGGAGGAGTCCCTGCCAGCAAGTTGGGAATCGGAATTGATTTTTACGGATATATTTGGAAAGGCGGCTCCGGTACTTCGACCGGAGGAGTCACCGAACCGCGTCAAACGTACTCCCGTGCGCCAAGCGTTGAGGCAAATGTTCCATACTATACGCTTATGCAAAACTATTACAATCCGGATTACTACCGGTGGGACTCAAGCGCTCAGGCGTCATACCTCAGCATCGATAAACCGGGGTCGGCAAACGACGAATTTATTTCTTACGACAACGAAGCCGCCTGCAAGGCAAAGATCGATTATGTTAAAAATAAAGGTATCGGCGGCGTGATCATTTGGGAACTTGGCGGCGGAATGCTTCCGGAACAATTCAAGAACCGGGACAGGCTGCTGCAAACGATAAAAATGGCCCTTCAGGGGGACTCGTCGGCTCCCTCCACTCCTTCGTTGTCGCTCCCCTTCGATGGAATGGTCAGCGCTCCAACCACGCCGACCTTCGCCTGGAACGATACGGGATTGGCATCATGGCATCGCTTGCAGATTTCGACCGACTCATCATTTGAATCTCCAGACGTCGACGAATCTTCGATCATTACCTCGGCCTATCAGGGACCAGCGCTTCAAACAGGACAGACATATTATTGGCGCGTCCAAGGCTCGAACGCGTTCTCAGCAAGCCCGTGGTCCGATGCCCATCAATTCCAAACGGCGTTCGATACACTCCCGACTCCCGATTGGCAATATGCCGCCAACACTGGAGGGTATGCGACACTCATTATTCCGGATTCCGTCCAACCGATGATAGGAACGAACCCTCTGGGAGCCGGAGATTTTATCGGAGTTTTTTTCTACCGGGAGGATTCGCTCAAATGCGGCGGCTATACTCAATGGGAGCCGGGTCACACCATGTACATTATCGTATGGCAAGACAATTCTTTGACGTCGCTCAAAGACGGATTTTCGCCCGGCGACAGTCTCTATTTTGAGTTTGATGAAAAATCTTCGGGGAACAGATTCTTCGCAACGCCTACGTTCATATCGGGAAATCCAACCTACATGAAAGACGGCGTGTACACTCTTGGTTCGTTAAATTCTTCAAGCGCCGTGCCGGTCGGACCCGGCGGCTCAATCCCGGAAACATACTATCTCGATCAGAATTACCCGAACCCATTCAACGGGTCGACGATCATCGAGTACGGGACCCCTCAGGAGTCCAAAATCACTTTGGAATTGTTTAACGAGACGGGACAGCGGGTCAAAGTGCTCGTCGATGGAGTGCTGCCGGCCGGCAGGCACACTTTTACTTTCGACAGCAGACAACTCTCGAGCGGTGTGTATTTTTACCGGCTGCAGGAAGGAAATTTCACCGCGACGAAAAAAATGACGATCGTTAAATGAGAGGGCGCTGCGGCTCGCACGGAGTTTGCTGGGAAAATGCCGCCTTCCAGGTACCTTTCATTTTAACATAAACGGCCGTGATGAATGCGTCGACCGGGGTTTCACCTTTCATCGAACTCATGGTCCTGCACGTGACAAGGCCGCAATCTTCCGTAAGAACCAGCACTTTCATGTCTTCAACTTTTCCGCTCTGAAACGCCGACTCAGCCGATGTCATTTGGCGTACGATCTCTTCCTTCTCAATAACTCCCGACGGCAATACGGCAATTGCGGCATCGGCTATTGTGTCGTCCAAAACCGCGTTCCTTCCGCCGCGTATCGCCGCAAGGAGGTCGTTGTGTAGGGCAAGAAGTGTCGCTTCGATATTTTCCATATGTCATCCTCATGAGGTTGCAAAAACATTGCGTCGCCCGCAAAACGTATCGAACCGACCCGAAGAGATCGTCAATGCGGCCTTCACATTGTGCGACACACTTGTGCAGCCCAACGTACCGTCAAAAGTTTTAACAGTTATTGGATGCCCGCTCTCCTGAGCTCACGGCATGATGGAAGCTTTGGATTGTCCCAAAAATTCGATCAATTTGTTGTGCAGCGTTTTTCTGCTGATGCCAAGCATTCGCGCTGCCCGGGATTTATTGTTCTTGACAAAATCCAGCGTGCGCAGGATCAGCATTTTTTCCGCTTCGCGGTGAGTCGTCCCGATCGGAATTGACACGGACGTCGTCCGCGTGCTTTTCTTCAAGACGACTGGCGGTAATTCTTCGGGGCGGATGACATGCTCGGAATTTGTCACCACGATCCGCTCGATGACATTTTTCAGCTCGCGTACGTTCCCGGGCCAATCGTACGCCGACATCGCATCCACCGCCTCCTGTCCGATCTGCTGCATCTGTTTCTTGTATCGATCCTTAAAGAGCATGTGGAAGTGCTCGATGAGGAGAGGAATATCTTCGCTGCGATCCCGGAGCGGGGGCATATGAATCTCAATAACGCTGAAGCGGTAATAGAGGTCCTGCCGGAACTCTCCCGATTTCAGCGCTTCCTCGATGTTCTTGTTTGTCGCTGCGATCGTACGGACATCGACGTGAATCTCCTCTTTCCCGCCCAACCGACGAAACGCTTTTTGTTCGATCACGCGCAGCAGTTTGGCCTGAAGGTCGGGAAGCATCTCGCCGATTTCGTCAAAGAACAATGTGCCGCGATTGGCATTGTCGAAACATCCTGTGCTTTTCTCCCCCGCCCCCGTGAACGACCCCCTTTCATGCCCGAACAATTCGTTTTCGATGACGTCGTGAGGGATCGCAGCGCAATTGAGAGCGACGAACGGCGCATGAGAACGGCCGCTTTTCCCATGAATGAGGCGCGCCGCCACTTCTTTTCCCGTTCCGCTCTCTCCGCTGATAAGGACCGGGGTGTGCGAATTTGCGACGAGTGCAATGGCAGATTTCACTTCGCTTATCGCGAGGCTCGCCCCCACCAACGCCGGTTCCTCAACCGTCTGGCCTTCCGCGGAGGGCGTTTCTTCTTTCAGCGCGCGGGAAAGCGTCGCTGCGAGTTTGGAATCCACCTCAGGAGAAATGATAATATCGCTTGCGCCCGCTTTCATCAGATTTACGACGTCATCGATTGTTCCGCTTTTTAGGCTAACGATGACGGGCACACCGGGACTTACCTCTTTCACTGTACGCACGATACGCTTTTGCGCTTCGCCAGCGCTATGGCACCGATGAACCACCGCATCGAACGACAATGTTCGGAGTTCCTCTTCGAACGTCCTCGGTGCATGCACCTCATGGAGCCGGACGTTCGCCCTCTCCAGGTCGCCCTTTGCTGCGAGAGACGGCAACCCATCGAGCGAATAGAACAGTACCTTTCGCAATCGCACTTTTTCCTCAGCCTGCTTCATCATAGTGGAAAGAAAGAACGATACTGCCTTGCCCGTTTTTTGCGGGCGTCAGGCGACTTTCGTCATTCTTGTTTTCTCCGAACGTTTGCGGCGGCTTCTTCCGGACATCATCGTGTGAGATATCTCCTCATCGCGTTGGTGTATGAATGCCGCAAACCGGATGAGCAAGAATACGAGCATTGCATAGGCGCCCAATATCAATACGAGTTCCATGTGACCGCCTTTGACAATTATTCAGAGAAGTTGATTTCATCGTACTCTCTCAATGCAAATATGCGATGAGACCTTGAAATGCGCAATCGGGTGAGATGTGTAATTTTTGGA
>DATJXA010000080.1:0-20701 GCA_035500675.1 Bacteroidota bacterium
CTTTCTGGCCGTATCGCTTTCCATTATATTGCACGCAGTATGGAAAGAGTTGACCCGCGGGAGACATCGTTTCAATGTCCCCCCGTTGTAGGCGTTGGAGGTCGTCAAAAACGGCATTCAACGCTTTTTCATTGAATTCTACTTTCTTGCGCTTGAACACTTTTTCAAGGTAGGCCTTTTCGTAGGGCTGCTTCTTTTCTATCTTCAGCGCCCGTTCCAGCTTGTGCTTCATATTGAGAAACTCGTAATCGGTCATGAAAGGGTCTTCGATTCTGTCATCAACCCGAATGATGCTGTATCCCTCCGTAGTTTTCACGGGTTTAGAAATTTCGCCGACCTTTAACGCATACGCTGCATTCTCAAAATTGGGGTCTGTTTCTCCCCAATTTATGTAACCGAGATAGCCGCCGTTGTTTCTGAGCGCCGTATCGGTAAAGCACTGTTTTGCCAATTCATCGAAACTTACCCCCATGGCGGCAAGGCTATAAAGATTCTCAGCATCCTTTTCCGTCGCTGCGTATAGATGCCGAACGGCGAGTTTTATTTTCGACCGGCGATATGCCTCACGGAGCTCTTGATCGGTCACTGTGATTTTAGCATACACTTCTTGGTCCTTAAGAAATGCGAGCACTGTCCTGTTCCATGCTGACGTGATCTCTTTTTGGTATTCGGGATCCGCGTAGATCTTGGAATTGTCGTCATAATGCCGAAGGAGAATTTCGTTGATCATGTTGTTGAGGATGGCAAAGCGAGCCTGCATATTGTCCTGAAGGCCAGTAAAGATAAGATAGTCTTCGTAACGGTCAAGGAACTCTTGAAACGTTATCGTGCTGTCGCCCACCGTTGCAACAATCTGTTGGGGGACATCTGAGCGAGAAGAAGAACAAGCGCCGCTTACAGCGAAGAGAGCAAGGACGGCCGATAACATCCACACCCTCATCAAGAAACGAGGGACCGCCCCGTTAGCATCCTCACAGATGTTATTAAGTTTAATCCTTTGCATGGACAAAATCCTCGACCGGCGAATACATTTTATTCATGCCGCATGTTGCCCGCACAACCAGCTTCGGCAGAAAATTGATGTGCGACGGCGGGGCGGACGGATGCTCCATACGATAAATGAGTTTCTCGACCGCAAGCTCTCCCATTTCGTGCATCGGCTGGCGCATTGTCGTCAACCCGAATTGCTCGGCGAGTTCGATGTCGTCGAAGCTCACGATGGCGACGTCGCGCGGCACTTTGATGCCCTGCTGACGCAGCGCACTCATCGCGCCGATGGCTTGCACGTCGCTCGAGATAAAAATAGCGGTTGGTAGCTGGGAGCCGTTGCTCAACATCTCTTTCATCGATTGGTAACCGGCCTCGCGGCTGAATCCGTCCTGCTTCGTCAGCTTGCTTACAATGATATTCTCCGGCCGCAGCTCTAGTCCGGCGGAGACGATGGCGTCTTTAAAACCAGCGATGCGCTCGCGGGACGGAACGCTGTTGATGTTCGCGCTGATCATCCCGATGTTCTTGTGGCCCATCGAGATCAGATGATTGGTGGCGATCATCGCTCCTTGGAAATTTTCAACGGCAAGAGAATCGAACTGCTCGTGAAACGTATCGACCAACACGACAGGCTTCGAATGGTCCTTGAACTTCTCCACAAAGGGGACCGGCAGCTTCATCGAAAAAAATAAAATGCCGTCAACCCTGCCGCGCTGAACGCTTTTGCGTAAATATTCGTCTATTTGTTCGGGATGGTCGATGCCGTAGAGAATAAGATCGTAGCCTGCGCTTGAGATCTTATCCTGGATTCCCTGAAGGACTTCAATAAAAAAATAATTTGTAAAGAACGGGATGATCGCGGCAAACGTATTCGTCCGCTTACGGGCAAGCGCCTGGGCATAGGCGTGCGGATGATAGTTTAGCCTCTTGGCGACCGAGAGGACCTTTTCTCGAGTCTTGAGAGTAACGTTAGGATGGTTGTTGAATACGCGAGAGACGGTTCCGATTCCGACTTGAGCTTCCCTCGCAATGTCGTAGATAGTGACTGCCAATCGCTACCAATTTCTTAGAAAGGAATGGAAGGGCTTCCAAAGAAAGTAGGCCTTTTTGCTTTTATTGTCAAGCAAAAAGTGAATAAAATTGTTTGTTACTAATGTTTTGGGCTTCTTCTTCCAATAAATTGGAAGAAGAAGCTTTTTTAGGAGGGCAATCTTTAAAAGAGGGTGTAAATAAAAGGAGCCAAAGCGCTCCCTTTTGTGAGGACAATGAGTAACCCAAAGAGGACGAGCACAATAACGATGGGCATAAGCCACCATTTTTTATTGTCTTTTAAGAAAGCGATATATTCAGCGATAATTTTGATCTTTGCCACGGAGAGTCTCCTCACACCATCTTATTGTAATTAATTTTTTTGGATTTTTGTCGGAGAATCCAAAACGACTTACTGGTCATCCCCCATTCAACATCGATAAAACGTTTTCCCGATAAGCGAGCAAAAAAACCGATGGGCGTGATGACAAGATAGTAAAGAAAAACCAATATCGCGCGTGAAACTATCCATCCGATCGCAAACGCGATCCCCATCCAAACGGAATACACTTTCGACAATAACCTAGCCGCGAAGAGCCCAGTGAAAAAGATAATTACCCCGACGCCGAAAAAGCTGCCGCAAAGAAAACGAGGCCACTGTTTAAAATAACCGGCGAAAGCCAAAACAAGAAATACCGAGCCGACGATAAGCCCGAATTTCTTTAATTCCTTCGGAGTCTTTTTCAACCGTTGAATCTCTTCGTGCACATCGCTAATCCAGCTCATACACTTCCCTCCATTTAATGTCGTCGTGAAACTTTGGCTGACCGGTTTTGGACAGAATGCAATTGCCAATCACGAGTATATCGAGGTCCGTTCTCATGAAACATTTATACGCGTCAAGAGGTGTCGCAACAATCGGTTCGCCTCGCACATTGAACGAAGTATTGACGATCACGGGAACGCCGGTTTTTTTGTAGAATGTGCTGATGAGCTTGTGATACAACGGATTTTCGTCGCGACTGACCGTCTGGAGCCGCGCTGAATAATCGACGTGCGTGACTGCCGGTATCTCGGACCGAACCACGTTAAGCTTGTCGATGCCCCACAGTTTTTTTTCTCCACCGTCCATTTTCCGCTGTTTGCTTTTTGCGACCTCTGCAACGAGAAGCATGTACGGGCTCTCGCGGTCGATATCGAACCACTCTCCGGCTTTCTCCGCAAGCACTGACGGAGCGAAAGGACGAAACCCCTCGCGGAATTTAATTTTCACGTTCATCTTTTTCTGCATCTCGGGAGACCGGGCATCTCCGATGATCGATCTATTACCCAATGCCCTCGGTCCGAACTCCATCCTTCCCTGGAACCATCCGATGACTTTCCCTTCCTCAAGAAATTGCGCCGCACGTTCGCATAAGGTCTCGGTGCTGTTAATAAGTTCGTACGGAATATCATGCTCGTTCAGAAAGCCCGTCACTTCTTTTTCATCGTATGCGGGCCCGAGGTACGAACCGTGCTGATCATCGCGGCCGTTCTTGGTCTTTGCCGGGCGGTCGAGAAAATGATGATAGGCAATATACGCAGCTCCGATCGCTCCACCGGCATCACCGGCCGCCGGCTGGATCCAGATATCGTCGAATAATCCGGACCGAAGGATCTTTCCGTTCGCAACGCAATTGAGCGCAACGCCTCCCGCCAAACACAAGTAGCGCTCCTCCGTCACCTTCTTTACATGACGTGTCATGCGCATCATGATCTCTTCGGTGACATCCTGGATCGATCGAGCGAGGTCGAGTTCCCGCTGAGTAAGGGGTGTTTCTGGCGCTCTGGGTTTCCCGCCGAACAGAGTATCGAATTTGTCATTCGTCATCGTCAACCCGGCACAAAAATCGAAATACTCCATGTTCATCCGAAAAGACCCATCTTCCTTCAGATCGATCAGCTGGTTGTAGATCTGATCGACATATTTTGGTTCGCCGTAAGGAGCAAGCCCCATGACTTTATATTCCCCCGAATTCACCTTGAAGCCGGTAAAATATGTGAACGCGGAATAGAGCAAACCGAGCGAATTCGGGAAGTGAAGCTCCGAAAGAATCTCGACTCTGTTGTCGTGGCCGATCCCGTACGACGATGTCGCCATTTCCCCAACGCCGTCGATCGTAAGGATCGCAGCTCGTTGGTATGGCGAAGGAAAGAACGCAGACGCCGCATGCGATTCGTGGTGTTCCGGAAAAATGACCTTTCCGCGGTAGTCGATCTCTTTTTCGATTAGATCCGGAACCCAAAGCTTTTCCTGAAGCCAAAGCGGCATTGCCATTATAAAGGACTGGATACCCCGAGGAGCATACGTGAGATAGGTCTCAAGGAGGCGGTTGAATTTCAACAGGGGTTTATCGTAGAAGGCAACGCACTCTAGCTGATCCGGACTGATGCCGGCTTCCTGTAAGCAATAGGCGACAGCATGCCGCGGAAAACGATGATCGTGTTTCTTCCTCGTGAAGCGTTCTTCCTGCGCCGCAGCAACGATATCCCCGTCCGACAACAGACAGGCAGCAGAGTCATGATAGTATGCGGAGATTCCCAAAATGTACATCACGCACCGCGCAGCATGGGGAGGTCGAGTAAAAAAATTGGGTCGCTCATTTTGTATAGAAATCTATCATCCTATTGATCGCATTTGTGCATACCGGATCGAAATCCGTGAGACTAAGCGAAAACATCCGACAATCAAGGGAAGGACGATAGAGGCCGGTCGAAGCGTAGCCCGACCCTTCGAAAGCCCCCACTATTCCTTTAAAACGCTTGTCGTCGAGAATCGACCGTTCTTTGTCAAGAATGGCCTCTCTTTTTTCTGCATATCCTTCTTCGTCTCTTCGTAATTTTCCCCGCTCAATTTCCAGGCTGTCGTATGCAGCTTTATCCCATGGAGTCGGAAGCGACGTTGTCGAATCGACAAAGGCCTTCCACTTCAGACTTCCTCGCTCTATATTTGCAGCAATATTCGGCTCCCATGGCTCAACACCCTTCGGATAAAAATCATTGTAGGCGGTAGACGAAGTGTAATACTCGTCGCCGAGCCCCGCGAACGAATGACCGAACTCATGGACAAAAACGTAGTCCGTTTGCCATGCCGTCGCAGGCGTTTCGCCGGTCGCAAAGCACGTAGCATACAATTGAAAGATCCCTCCGCCCCCATACCGATTGGCATTGACAAGGATGAAAAGGAAGTCGTACGGCGCAACGGCGGCATAATCTCGTACGTCCTTGTTGTCGTCGGTAAGCACATAGCGAGCGGACCCGAACGAATCATACGTCGTTCCGAGAGCGTTATCAACCCACACGTTCTGGTCGGGTTGATCGATGCCCGACTCGCGCGACTCGACTTCAACGGCTCGGACGTTAAAATCCTTTTTTCTGCTCTTAAATGGCTCCGTGCCGAAAAGGACGTCGGTAAAATGTCTGGCATCCGCGCGGAATTTCGGCATGTCGCTTTTCGAGTATCCGTCCCCCAAAATGACAATGTCGACCTTCGCATGGCTATCGCCGTTTGTAAAAATATTCATTACTTGTGTCCCGACATGCTTCTTCTCCCGGTGAATCTCCCCTCCATTCGGGTCAACAACAGTCGAAAAAATTTCATTGAATATCATCTGTTTATTGCGCCGCAAGATGGTCAATTGAAATTTGTTCAACGGAAACGGGAACCGCAGCGATTCATTGAACGTGCGATACACTCCGGCCAGAGCCTCGTCGGTCGTTTGCCATTCAAAGAAAAGCGAGGAATATCCCCTCGAGAAAATTATGCGGTTGCTTGCTATGTCGGTAATCGTGAAAAAATATTCTCCGAGGTTGAGCGTATCGATAAGGTTCGTCAAGCTCCCCGGCCACGCTCCCTCTTCGATCATTTTATCTTCGCTGATGCGCTCTTCCCCCTTGCTGCCGGTATGATAATAGTCGAACCTGAACGTGGCGTCCTTAAAATACCGATCGAATTGGGCCGATGCGCTGCTGGATGCAACGAGTAAAAAGGCGACACAAAAAATGGAAAGGATCCTGTAGGAAAAATGTTTCATCGTTTCACCCTTTCGATGGCTGATTGGAGAATGGCGTGGGTCGCATTGTCTTGCACGAACGCTATAATATAGAGTCGTGTTGGATCCACCTCGGATTTCTTTTCCTTGAATACTTCGCCCGCCCGTTGTTCGAATCTTTCAAGATACGACTCCAGTTGATTTTCGACGGACGACACGGAAAATGCATCTTTCACCACGGCTCGTCCCTTGCGCGAAAACGCAACGCCCCCGGCGCCGCGCAACATCTTTCGCACAACGAACCGATGATTTGAAATGCCGTTCGCCCCTACATAATGGATATTATCCTCTGCAAGAACAACTCTGAGCCTGAGCGATTTGCGGGGGTTGTTTACGGAAGCGCTGACGGCAAGGGAAATCCTGTTCCGGCGTATATGCGTTGAGATCTTGACGATTGCATGAGCCCGCTGCATGAGCGACTGATCGATCTCGTCCGCATAGACGGCAAACTTGGTTTTTGCGGCTATGCTTTGTCCCCCCGATTTTTCAATGTGAACGCCGTCGATGACGGACGTTGGAGTGCTGGAAACGCCGTAAAAATTCGAGCGCGACTCGGCGTCTGGGTTTGCCATAGGGTCGGGGCGGGGAATGTGGAGATGATATTCCAGGAGCGTGAGGTCCGAGGTCTCGTACCGTTCCAGAAGTTTGTCGTATGCGATATCCGCCGCTTCGCAGGGACGGCATTCGGAACCGGTGAAGAGTTCAGCTAGGACAATTTTTCGGTTCGGATTGTCTTCGACCGACTCCGGTCTTTTATATTTGTCGGGGAAAAAATCGACAAGTTTTCTCTGTGCCGCTCCAATCAAAGAATCGAGAGATGCGTGCGGATACAATTCTTTTTGCAACGCTTGGAGCGGACGCATGAGGGACAATGGCCTTCCCACGGTCACTCCCTCAAGATACGTGTTGAACGCTTCCGTTTTTTCCCCAAGCTTTTCTTCGGCCGTGCCGAGCGCAAGATATAATTCGGTTTGGTACGGCAGCATCGTCCGCAGCGCTTCGTTCAGATACCGTTCCGCCTCGCTGAAATTTTCCTCATTGAAGAACACCACTCCGAGGGCGAACGCGGCATCGCATCGGCCTTCGAGCGACCGCGATTGCGCCTCGTCATACGCAGTGCGGGCCAACTGTAACGCACAACTCGGCAAAACATGATTGCGGGAATAGCATGCCGCGACAAATCCTTTCGCCCGTACCGAATCTCCCCCGTTTTCGTGAAAATATTCATTCCCGACACATTCGAACAAACTGTCTCGCACCCGGACAACCTTTGCGGAATCTTTGACCGTCAGCATGATCAGCGAATCAAGATCTCCGTACTCTATCTGCGGCTGGGGAGATACAAAACAGGCGTGAACATAGTCGAGCAACCCTGCTAATCCGGGCTGCGTTTCGCGTTCGATCAAACCGAGCTGCGCGTAATAGCCGCTGTAGCGCGGATCGAACTTGGATGCACGTTGCAACGAGGCGATCGCTTCGCGTTGAGTTGATTCTGCCTCTTTGAATTTGCCCAGAAGGAGAAGAAGGCTTGCCCGCGTGTTGAAAAACGCGGGACTGATCCTGCGGTATCTTTTTTCGAATATTGCGATCGAGGAATCGAGTAAGACGAGGGCGCTGTCGGGATATTTCTTTCTGTAGCCGAGCTCCATTGCGACGTTCTGTAGGGCGACCGGAAGATTTTGGGTGTCGCGTGTCGCAAGGTATTGATGCAGCGAAAAAAAAGCCGCACTGTCGGAGTGAAGGGTCAAGAGAACGCTGAACCGTGCGCCATACGCCTCACCGAGAAACTTGCTGTGAGGGTATGAGGCAATAAGCTTGTCCAGGTTCGAAAGTTTTGTACTGTCGAACTGCACGCTTATCGCGGATCGAAAAAGCAGCTCATCGGGAGTTTGCGCTTCCGTCACGCCGCTCAGAAGGGCAAGACAAAAAAATATCGGATAGAATTTTTTGGATGTTAGGATGATTGCACCTTTCTTTAAACGTCCTCTGTTAATGACCCTGCGGTTCAACAAAAATTTTCACTAGCTCCACTCTGGTTCTCGTTGCACGGACGATATGAATATGCAGAGGCCCTACGAGGCAATCCTCTTTTTCGGCGGGGATCCTTCCGAGAGTATGAATGATGAACCCAGCGATCGTATCGTACGGACCGTCCGGAATAGTGACCGACGTCGCCGAATGCACCGCTTGAAGATCCGTCCGCCCGTTCACAAGGAAGGAGCCGTCGGGCAGCCGTTTTACGGCCTTGTCAGCATCACCCGGCTCGTCGGAGATCTCTCCGAGAAATTCCTCGAGGATATCCTCCGACGTAACAACGCCCGCCGTCCCGCCGAATTCATCAACGACAACCGCCAAAGAGACTTTGCCTATACGAAAATCGCGCAGGAGATCCGAACAATTCTTCGTTTCAGGGACAAACACGGTGTCCCGGAGGATCTGCGAAAGCGTCCTCGGGCGTGAAAAAAAATCTCTCGCAAAAACAATCCCAATAATATTGTCGATGCTCTTATCAAAAACAAGCAGTTTTGAATAGCCGCGTTCGACGAGCACATGCCATGCCTGTTTTACCGGCGTCTTCACGTCGACCGCAACGATATCCGTCCTCGCTTTCATGATGTCCTTCGCAAGAACGTCGCTTAACGTGATCACTTTTACGATCTTTTTACGCTCTTCTTTTCCCACTGCCCCGAATTTTTCGCTCTCTTCGAGAAGCACCTCGACATCCTTTTTGCGCAAGAACCGTTCGACGTTCGATTCTTCAAACCCTACGAGCGACACGATAGAACGCGACGATCGCTGCGTGATCCAGATCAGCGGAGAAAATATCACGCTGCAGGTCCGGAGGAAAAACGAAGCGTACGACACGACGGCATCCGCCACTATTCTCAGGAGCGATTTTGGGATAAGCTCGCCAAAGAGGAGGATGACGAATGCAACGACGATTGTGATCTCGGTGTTGGACCAATCGAAGGCGGCCTGAAGCAAGATCGCTGCAAGCGAAGAGAATGCGATATTGGCAATATTATTTCCGACGAGCACGGTCGTGAGATACGCTTCCGGCTTCTCGACGAACGACAGCGCCAAAGATGCCCCGAATTTTTTCCGGCGCGCGCGCACTTGAAGCTTCGCTTTGTTCGCCACGATAAAGACAATTTCCGATGAAGCGAACAAGCCGCTAAAAATGAGAAGAAGAAACAGGCCGGCGATTTGAACTACGATCAACTTTTAACTCCGTTGCTGTTGTGTAAATTCTTCCCCTTACCAGATCGATAACGTTGAAAAAGAGCGATGACCAAAAAGAGGAATCCTCCGATGCTGTCCGCAGTGAGATCGTATACGTCTGCCGAACGACCGGGGACAAAAAGCTGGTGGAACTCGTCAGAGAAACCGTAAAGGATCGTCAACACTATCGCAATGAAAAAACTCATTTGTGCAACGACCCTGGATGGAGCATTCGACAAGGCGCGGAACGTGAGCCAGCAAAAAATAAAATAAATTACGATATGGACAAGTTTATCCGTCCCGTGGGGCGTCTCGGGAATATCGTTTCCCGGAATAGATGATTCGATAAAAATAAGCGCAGCCCATACGATCGGAGGAAGCGTGAAACGAACGAATCGACTCTTACCCATGCATCCCTTCTCTCCTCTTACACAATGCTTTCAACACTCGGGGAATACGCGCCAGAATATCGCTTGCGAGCATTCCCATCTCGCCGATTTCGTCTCGCGCCAAGTCCCCGGCTGTTCCGTGGACGAAGACGCCGTTGATCGCCGCATCGATCGCCGAGTTTCCTTGACCGACAAGCGCCGCAATGATTCCTCCGAGCACATCGCCGGAACCCGCCGTCGCCATGCCTGCGTTGCCGTTCGGGTTGATAAAAACACCGCCGTCCGGCGCCGCAACGATCGTCGGTGCCCCCTTCAGCACGAGCACCACCCGATATTTTCGAGCGAACGCGCGCGCGATCTCGACCTTGTTCATCTCGATCTCACGAGCTCCTTTAGAAATGAGCGCAGAGAATTCTCCAAGATGAGGAGTAAGCACGACATTGCGAGACTTCCTCTTTTTTAAGCACGAGATATTCGCCGCGATCGCATTGAGCCCATCCGCGTCGATGATAAGCGGCTTCGTAACAGACTGAACGAGTGATCGGATGACATTTTGCGTTTCGCCATTCCGCGAGAGACCGGGACCGATCAAGACAACATCGGACCAATCGACCTTTTTGCGAATCGACGCCATTGCAGATAGCGCAAGGGAGCCCTCCGAAGTTGACGGCAGGTCCAACGGCATTACTTCAAGAGTTCTCCGGGAGATCGCGGGAAAAATTGCAGAAGGAACTCCGAGAACAACTGCTCCGGCGCCGCTCTTCATTGCCGACTGCGAGCTTAAGAGCGCCGCGCCGCTGAGGCCTTTGGAGCCCGCAAGCACAAGGGTTTTTCCTACGCTGTATTTATGAGCGTCCTTTCTCCTTACCGGGAGTTTTCCCGTAATATCTTCCTCTTCGCTTAAAAAAATTTTTGAGCGGGATGTCTTTGCCAACTGTTTCGGGATATGAATGTCGGCGATCCGGATTTCCCCCGTGTGTAGAGGGCCTTTCTGAAAATAAAAACCAATTTTTGGAAGAGCCATTGTCACTGTGAGTTGCGCCTTTACAGCTGTCACTCCCGCATAGCCGGTGTCTGCCTCGAGACCCGAAGGGAGGTCGATCGCAACTATCTTCGGTCGATGTTGCAAATTCATCCAGTCGATCAGTTTTTTAGCGGGACCTTTCACATCTCCATGAAAAGAAGTACCGAAAATTCCATCGAAAACGAAATCGTACCCGCTTCGCTCAAATTCACGATCGTTAAAATTAAAAAGCATCCTCAGTCGAGTATTTTCCACATTCTTTAAAATATCGTAATTCGCTTGCGAGTCTTCAGTCAGCTCGTTCTCTTTCCCAATGAGAAGAACCGACACAAACGCCTTCCTTTTTAACAAGTAGCGTGCGGCGACAAAACCGTCCCCTCCGTTATTCCCTTTTCCCGCGACGATGAGGACCTTCTTGTCCTTGAGAGGACCAAAACGCTTTTCACATTCGTCAACCACACATCGTCCGGCATGCTCCATAAGAAGAAGCGGCGGAATGCCATAACGCGACGTCGCGAGCTGGTCAATTTTTTGCATGGCATGTCGTGAAACAACCGGCACCATATTCCATCCAAAAAAGAATGCCGTCCATTGTACCGCGATCAATGGACGGCAAAAAATCATCATCCAATATTAAAACAACAACCGCGTGACATTGAGCACGAGAGATGGCAGAACTCCAAGAAGAAGAATGCCTGCGACAGAAATTCCGAGAGACATTATCGAAAGAGCCGGGACATGGATCATCTCAGTGTCGCCCGCTTCGCGGAAGTACATAAAGACGACAACGCGAAGATAGTAGTATGCGGAAATGAGACTCGTCGCCACTCCGAAAATTGCGAGCCACGTTAAATGGGCTTCCACGGCACTCGCAAAAAGATAATATTTTCCGACGAACCCCGCGAAGGGCGGAATGCCCGTCAGCGAGAACATGAAACACGCCAGCGCGGCTGCGAGCCACGGCCTGCGCGATCCAAGCCCTGCGTAATTTTCGTACGACACATTTTGGCCGGATTCCTTTTCGAGGATCGCAATGATTCCAAAAGCGCCAAGGTTCGTGAACGCGTATGAAACGAGGTAGAATAAAATTCCCTGCTCTCCGAGCGATTGTCCCGAGGCCAGGCCGACGAGCATGTATCCTGCATGTGCGACGCTCGAATAGGCAAGCATCCGCTTCAGGTTGGTTTGCGCGAGACCAAAGAGATTGCCGACGAGCATTGACGCGGCTGCCAGCAGGGAGAGGAGGAGCATGAACCTTTCATCATGCTGCGACAAAGGAATAGCAAAGACAAGAATAAAAGCGGAGAAGGCGGCGGCCTTTCCGCCGGTCGACATAAGTCCGGACACAGTTGTCGGAGACCCTTCGTACACATCGGGCGCCCACATGTGGAACGGCACAGCGGCCACTTTAAATGCAAAGCCGATAAGAAGCAGGCCGAACCCGATGTCGTACCACGCCTGCACGGAACCTTTCCCCTGCTCCACGGCGATCCTCATCAAGTTCGTCGTGCCGGTCGTCCCGTACACCAACGCAATTCCATACAGAAGGAAACCAGTCGCAAACGCGCCGAGGAGAAAATATTTCAGCGCCGCCTCATTCGACGATTCCTTCGTCCGCATGAAACCCGCGAGGATGTAAAAACAGACGGACATGAGCTCGACGCCTAAAAACACCGTGATAAGGTCGGCCGAAGAGCCCATCAGCATCATTCCGACGACGGCGATGAGGACGAGCACATAAAACTCACCGTAATACAACCCGACCTTTTGGAGATACGACTCTGACAACAGGATCGTCAACAAACCGACCGTGAGAAACAGGATGTCGAAAAAGCTGGCGTAGCCGCCGACGAGGACCATATCGCTGAAGGCAGTCGAGCTCAACGGGAATGTCCACACGGACAAAGCAATGGCGACCACCAAACCGCATACGCTAGTTATGGCAATGAGCTTTTCGCTCTTCTGATAAACGGACTTAATCACCAGCGCGATCAATGCCGTGATTGACACCGCGAGGATGGGCGAAATGCCGACGATATCCGATGACGAAAAAACCATACGATCTGCCTTACACTTTGCTAAGAACGGAAAAACAAAAACCACACAAGGGCGTACGTCGGGAGAAGAACGGGAATTGTGTAACGCACGATATACCCAAAAAACGACGGCATAGCTACTCCCGATTGCTCAGCTATAGATTTCACCATGAAGTTCGGTCCATTGCCGATATAGGTGCATGCGCCAAAAAAAACCGCTGCAATTGAAATCGCTTTCAAATAAATATTTTGGTTAGCGATGAGATATGAAAGCTGGATGTCTGCGATGGGCACGTGGCCCGTTGCCACAAGGTCGGAGTGATACTTCGTCAGCGTTGCAAACGTATTGCGGATCTCGCCCGAATAAGCCGCTCCGGCCATCGCCGCATCCGATGTCTGTGTCCCAAGGAGATGTTGTACCTGTAAGATGATATTATGGTCGACGAAAAGGCCGATCGAGGCACTTAAGAAATTGAGATATGTCGGCGCATTGTCGAGGACACTCGATAAAGCTCCCGTGGCCCAATAGAATTGTCCCGGCGCCGTCATGCCGATCGAGGTCGCATTGAGTTCAAGCCAATCGAGCGCCGGAACCATCGTTGCAAAGATACCGACGAACAAGATCGCCACCTCCTTGATCGGAGTAAAGTTGAAATCGTTTTTGTCGTGGATCTCTTTCTTCGTCGAAAAATAAGAGCCCGCCGCGGCGATCGTCATCAGAGCCTCGCGAAGAAACTGCGGATGTTCTATGAATACCGCCACGAGAATTATCACAAGGAAAAAAACATTGTGCATACCGCTGACTTCCGCTTCTTCGTGAAGCTCCGTCGCGGGCACTTGCTGCCTACTCGATTCAAATTTTCTGAAGCTCAGGTAATCAATGACAAAAAAGATCGCGAGCACGATGCCGATCGCGATGAGCCAAATATGCCACACGTACTCCAGGATCCACAAAAAAGGGACCCCTTGCAAATACCCCAGAAAAAGAGGCGGATCGCCTATCGGCGTCAGCGCACCTCCTATATTGCTAACGATGAAGATAAAAAAAACAACATGAAAACCACGCAGCCGATATTTGTTAACCCGCAGAAACGGGCGTATCAAGATCATCGATGCGCCGGTCGTTCCGAGTAAATTCGCGACGACGGCTCCGACCGCGAGGAGAAAAACGTTCGCAATGGGGGTCGATTTGCCCTTGATCCGAATATGGATGCCCCCAGCGACAACAAAGAGCGAGCCGATGAGGACGATGAAACTGATGTATTCCTTCCCCGTCTGCAAAACCCTGGCGCCGTTCCCGAGAACGGCGATGTAGTACACCGCCGGGATCAAGCCAAGGCCGATCGCAACGTACGGATAATTCTTTTCCCACCAATGGCGATTGATGAACGGCACGACGGCAATCGCCGCCAAAAGGAGGACGAAAGGGAGAATCATCACCGGCGAAACGTTCGCAGCATACGATCCCTCGTCCGCGAATGCCAAAGAATACAATAGCCCGCTCAAACCCATGATGCCGACAACCCGGAATGTCCACTTTGTTTTCATCGCGGACTATTTTCCCCCCATGATTGCCGAGGGCAGTTCGCCGCTGCGCGCTTGTTCGAGCGTGCGGACAATCTGGTGTGTCGAAGAAGATGATATCTTCAAAAATGGCGAAGGATAAATTCCAATCCAAATGATGAACACGACGATCGGCACAAGCACGGCAATTTCGCGCTTAGACAAATCGAGCAACGATTGATTTGCCGGGTTCGTTATTTTTCCGAACATGACACGTTGAAACATCCACAGCATATACACCGCGGCAAATATCACTCCCGTCGCAGCAAAGACGGTATACAGATGCGACCCGAGGAACGGGGATCTGAACGATCCGAGCAAGATGAGAAACTCGCCGACGAATCCGTTCAATCCGGGAAGTCCAATCGCCGAGAGCATTACGACCATAAAGAATGAGGCAAAGACCGGGAGCTGTTTTGCCAACCCGCCGAACTGCGCGATCTCGCGCGTATGCCGTCGGTCGTAGATCATCCCCACGATCAAGAAGAGGGCTCCGGTTGAAAGACCGTGATTGATCATCTGTATCATGCTGCCTTGTATGCCTTCCTCGGTCATCGAGAAAATTCCGAGAACGACGAACCCGAGATGGCTCACGGATGAATAGGCGACGAGTTTTTTGATATCCGTCTGCACCATCGCGACCAGCGCTCCATAGATGATGCCGATGATTGCGAGCGTTGAAAGCAGCGGGGTAAATTCGAACGAGGCGTACGGAAAGAGCGGGAGACAAAAACGAAGAAGGCCGTACGTTCCCATCTTGAGGAGAACGCCGGCAAGGATGACGCTGCCCGCGGTCGGCGCCTGGACGTGCGCATCCGGAAGCCACGTGTGGAACGGGAATAACGGTATCTTGATCGCGAACGAAATGGCGAACGCGAGGAACATCCACACCTGAATAGTATGCGGCGCGTTCGGCGCGATGCGATACAGGGATTGCAAATTTGTCGTAAAGTGCCCGCCGGGAAGCGTCGATGCGTAGTAGCCGAGCCAAAGAATCGCGACCAGCATGAGGAGCGATCCTGCCATCGTGTAAATGAAAAACTTCACCGCAGCATAAATCCTTTCGGGCCCGCCCCAGATGCCTATGATAAAGTACATCGGGATGAGCATCGCCTCCCAAAAAACGTAGAAGAGAAAAAGGTCCGACGCGAGAAATACGCCAAGCATGCCGACTTCGAGGACGAGAATGGAAACGACGTACTCTTTGAGCCGAATCGTGATCGATTCCCACGACGACAGGAGCGCGATCGGCGTAAGGAGCGTCGTGAGCATCACGAGCAGCAGCGAGAGACCGTCCACCCCCACTTCGTAGCTGATGTCCAACCCCTGGATCCATTCGACATGCTTCACAAATTGAAGCTGGGCCAATGAAGCGTCGAATTGGGAATATACGAGCAGGGATATGACGAACGTAAGAACCGAAACTCCGATGCCGACGGATTTGATCAGCACAGACTTCTCTTTATTGACGAACAAAAGAAGCCCAACGCCGAGAAGAGGAGAGAACAAAAGATATGTCAGGATGTTGTTCACGCTATACTGCAGATGTTAAAGATTAATGCCGGGTCGACGTTTCAGTATTTCCATCATTCCAAAATTCCAGCTTTCCGAGATTGAAAAATTGCACGATTGCAAGATTATCTGTAGTTCAACTTACCGGGCGATAAGCCAGCCGAGAATGAACAGAATGCCCGCGACGAATGCGATGGCGTAGCTTTGGACGACGCCTGTTTCCACTCTTCTGAAAAATTGACTGGCGTACTCGGTCCCCTTCGCAGTAAAGTTAATCAGCCCATCGATAAGGCCGACGTCAATACGTTTCCACAAAAGTTTCTCGGACCCCTTTTCAATAGGAGTAACGACCGATGCGTCATAGATCTCGTCGACAAAATACTTATTGAGGAGCAGTTTATAGATGCCCGGGAATCTATTCGCTGTTTGCCCGGCGATCTCTGTCCGTTCAAGGTATATTTTTCGCGCGAAGTAAATGCCCGCGGCAGCGATCGCGACCGATACGGCCATGAGGATATATTCAGTCGCCGTGACGTCGTGATACGGCAAAAGCATTTTTGAATCCGCTGCGGCAAAGACGGGCGAGAGAAATTGCTCGAAACGATTACCGCCTCCGAGACTTTCGGGAATTCCGATAAACCCGCCGATAATTGAAAGTCCCGCAAGAACGATAAGCGGAATCGTCATCGTCTTCGGCGCTTCATGAGGATGGAGATGGTGTTCATCGAATCTCGGCGATCCTTCGAACGTGAGCGAAACGAGCCGGAACATATAGAAAGCCGTCAGACCTGCACCAAGCGCGCCTACGCACCACAGCAACGGCGAACCGTCCGAGAATGCTTTCCATAAAATTTCATCCTTGCTAAAAAATCCTGCAAACGGAGGAATGCCGGAGATCGCGATCGCTGCGATCAAAAATGTCAAATATGTCGTGGGCATATATTTCTTCAGCCCGCCCATTTTCTGGATATCCTGTTCCTCGTGCATTGCATGAATGACGGACCCCGATCCAAGAAAGAGGAGCGCCTTAAAAAATGCGTGTGTCATCACGTGGAACAATCCTGCCGCAAACGCTCCGACGCCCAAGCCGAGAAACATGTAACCGAGCTGACTGATGGTCGAATACGCAAGAACTTTTTTGATGTCGTTCTGGACCAATCCGATCGTCGCGGCATACAACGCCGTCAATGCACCGATGATGGCGACGACGTCCATCGCTACCGGAGAAAGGGCGAAGAGAATAGAACTCCGGGCGACCATGTAAATTCCGGCCGTGACCATCGTTGCAGCGTGGATCAACGCGCTAACGGGAGTTGGACCGGCCATCGCATCCGGGAGCCATACATACAGAGGGATCTGCGCCGACTTACCGGTCGCGCCGACGAACAGGAGCAATGCGATCCACGTGATCGTCGTATCTCCGCGAGTGAAGACCGTTGCGGCTGAAAAAACTGTGTCGAAATTCAAAGAGCCAAACGTCGCGAAAATCAAAAACATCCCGAGAAGGAATCCAAAATCTCCGATCCGATTGACGATGAACGCCTTTTTAGCCGCATCCCCCGTCGTTCCTTTCTCGAAATTTTTATCATACCAAAAACCGATGAGGAGATAA
The DNA here is from genome assembly GCA_035500675.1 of Bacteroidota bacterium. Taxonomy (GTDB): domain Bacteria; phylum Bacteroidota; class Ignavibacteria; order UBA10030; family UBA8401; genus JAGVPT01. The sequence goes on from DATJXA010000080.1 coordinate 17,469, forward strand.
GAGCAGAGGCCCACGCCTTCCCAGCCGACGAACATGACGAGAAAATTATCGGCCAGAACGAGCGTCAGCATGGCAACGATAAAGAGATTGAGATACGTGAAGAATCTCCAGAATCCCTTGTCGCCGTGCATATAGCCGATCGAGTAGATATGGATGAGACTTCCGACGCCGGTGACGATCAACGTCATCAGGATGGAAAGTTGGTCGACCTGGAAGGCAAAGTCGACCGAAAAATTACCGGCGGCGATCCATGAAAATTGTTTTACAATATGGGAACGGGCCGACACCGGCAGCGACAACATTTCTGCAAAGATCGAAGCGCCGAGAAGGAAGGATAACACGACCGTCGAGGATCCGATGATGCCGATGAGTTTCTCGGACTTCATCCGAGCGCCAAACAGTCCCAGCACGAGAAACCCGAGGAGGGGAAAAAGGACTATGAATCCCACGTATGAAAACATCGTCACCATTTCAGGATATTGATCTCATCGATATTAACGGTCTGCTTATTCCGGAAGAGGGCGATGACGATCGCCAGGCCAACGGCCGCTTCTGCCGCGGCGACGGTCATCACAAAAAAGACGAGCATTTGGCCCGTCGGGTCTCCGAGGAACGACGCAAAAGCAATAAGCGACAGGTTGACCGAATTCAGCATGAGCTCGATGCTCATGAACACGATAATCGCGTTGCGGCGGACCAACACTCCGAGCACGCCGACGCAAAACATGAAGGCAGAAAGAATGAGGTAGAAGTTAAGGGGGATCATTCCGTCACCTTTTTCTTTGCAAGGATCACCGCGCCAACGATAGCGGCCAATAATAATAAAGAGGTGACTTCAAACGGAAAGAGAAATTTCGTGAAGAGCACTTTTCCTATATACTCGACGGTGCCCATTTCCACGGCATTGCCCGACTGGCGAACGGCGCTGTTCTGGGAATGAAAAACGAAAATACAGAGCAATTCAAGAACGAGGGCCACGCTGAACCCAATGCCTGCATACGTTCGAATGCCCAAATGCTCCCGAAGACGTTTATCGTCCCCTAAATTCAGCAGCATAATGACGAAAAGGAAAAGCACCATGATGGCCCCGGCATAGACAAGCACCTGGACCATTGCAATAAATTGAGCATTAAGGGTCAGGTATAATCCGCCGAGACAGAAGAAATTTAAAATCAAATAGAGCGCGCTGTTCACCGGATTTCGTTGGAGAATCATCATAACCGAGGAAAACGCGGCGGTTGCTGCGAGGAGGAAGAACACGACTTGTTCAAAAGTCATAGCAACTGAAGAGCCATAAGTTTGTAGGATTAAACGAGGTTAATATACGAAGTGTTGGGAAGAGAATCAATAAAGCCGTTGCATTGGCAGTGTCTCAGTTTGAGAATGAACCGGACACTCGAACCTTTTGGCCAGTTCAATGTGAAGGTTTTTGACGGACTTAACGAGAAAAGTGTCCGGTTCATTTCTGCATTAGTCAAACTGATACACCGCCGTTGCATTTGAAGCGTTTCAGGTGTTTGGTTTCGCGACGTAACGAATCTTTTTCATATGCGCGAAGCTTTGGTTTGAACTCAGTCCGTTTTTAACCGTGCGCCGATTGCAGTGGCGTCTTTGGGGAATACCGAAATCCACAACCTTGGAAAAGTGTTTGACATCCTCCAAATTACTACTTATTTTTGAGTCGACTTCGGGTTCAACCTCAGAAGGGAGCTTCAGCTTTTCCCTCATTTACGCCCCCTCCTTTTCGAAGTCAGTTCCATTCCTCTATAGATCAAAAGGGGTCAACATGAAAAATAAAATCTCGACCATCCTTCTTCTTTTCACTTTTATTTCTCCCAGCCAAGCCCAGAATTACAGCCCATTCCTTAAAGTCGATACGTTGACGGCCGGAGAATTCGACGACAGCCGGCCGGCAATGCAACGAAGCTTCTCCCCTTCGGAAGGAAGTCAATGGCTCGTGTTCGAAAGGCGTTCCGATTCGGCGTCAATGATTGCCGCTAAAATATGTTCGAGGAATCAGGGCAAATGGGATACGGCAGTCGTTATCATCTCATCACGACCGACCGGAGAGAATCAGATACTCCCCGACATCGCGACTAACTCTTACATCAATAACGTAGATCGGAGCGGGCCTCGAACGGTCGCGGCCTGGCAGAGGCTCGAAAACGGTGTTTGGAATATCTACTTCTCGTCAACGCAGGGAGACTCATCCGCATGGAGCGCTCCTGCACCGGTGTTGCTCGATACAATAAGCAGCACACACGTGCACGTCTTTGCTTTCAACGATTCTCTTTTTATGCTTGCATGGAAAAAGAAAAACGCCGTCCTCTTCTCATTTCTCTCTTTTCCCTCCCCGACCGGCTCCGCATTTTTTACTGCCGCTGATACGTTGGCAAAGTCGAATGATGACAGCCTGGAGTGGGACGTGACATGGTTATACTCGTATGGAGGCGTCGTTTATACGCTGCAAGACAGCACAGGACAAAAGGTATTTGTTTCACGCCAAATGAACTCCTATCCCACTTTTACGCTTTCACAGCCGGAAACGCTCTCCGTTCGAGGAAACATTTCCGACCCACGATTCCCCGTTCCGTTCTTTGGCATCGTTGGATCCCTGACGTATGAAGTGCTCGTCAATGGCCTCCACCAAGTTCATGTGTGGGATGGTTACTCCGATACCAATCTTTCGAAAGACACAACAGCGGACTATCGGAATGCACTGGGATTTTATTCTCCCGTGACGACGGTCGGCGGGGGTATCCTGAACAAAGGGAATTATTATCCATTCACTATTCTCGTCATGGAAAAAAATAGAGGAGGCGACTCTTCGTTGCTGTTCGTACAGAATGCTTATTGGGGCGACACCGTTCATACTGCCGGTTCCAATCAGCATGCGACGATCAGCCCCATGCTGTGTTCAGTTCCTCAATACGCCTCTGCGGCAGTACCGATCGTCTGGGAAAGCAACCGCACCGGGAGGTCGCACCTTTATACAAGATTGGTGTTGGTGCCGTTAGGCGACGTCAAAGAGAACAGGACGATCGCGGAAAATTTTCAGCTTCAGCAAAATTTCCCGAATCCGTTCAATCCCTCGACAACAATTCGTTTCCAGCTGTTCAGCGCCGGGAAAGTTACCGTAAGAATTATCGATCTTCTGGGACGTACGGTTGAGACCCTCGTCGACAAAACGATGACGGCGGGAAATTATGAAGCGAGATGGGATGCAAAGAGAT
>DATJXA010000081.1:0-5796 GCA_035500675.1 Bacteroidota bacterium
CGCCTGTTCATCTATTGAAATTCCCACGCTTTGTTGACACACTGCGATGGTGAATCCCTTGCCAGATTGAAACTGGCGAAGTACTTCTTTTCGGTCGGGCCCAAGTCTAAAAAGCATTGGAACGGCATCATCGAGAGGTAAACTGTCAATCCAAGTATCATACAGACACCATGATGCCAGAGCTGTGATGGTAAGCGATATTGAATCGGGGAGTTCTCGGTGAAGCCTATTGAGCAGGTCATGGTAAAATGGCCGCTCCGATACCTTGGCGTCGAAATCGATTTGTATTCCTCTGACGCCGGGTAGGCGGCTTGAATCGAGAATGTAAGCAAGAGTCTTATTCCTTTGGTGATCGGAGAATAAAGGTGTTGCAAGATCACTTGTGGAGATTCTTGTCACGGCAATAAGCAAAGTTCCATATGGGAGAAGAAGATGCTGGAGTCGAGGACGAACCCTTACTTCCCCCTTTGTCAATTCAATCGAGTTCGCAAGAAAAGCTACTGCTACCTTTTGAGGGTCAATGAATCTCAAATCTTCAGGTCGTTCCCAAGCCCAAAGAATAATGTCAGGCAGTTTCGCGATCAAGCCCTTAGGCTGAGATAAAAGTTGTGGAACAAACAGCAAATCAAATAGAAATACAAATTTGAGGAGGCTTACCATGTGGAGTGTTGAAATTGGTGTGGTGGGGGCTCAGTGAGAAACTGACCGCTTGTTTCAGAAATCGTCCGATGGAGGTGACAGAATAGAACCCCTTGTCGTGCGCAACGTTAGCAAAGTAAATTTCTGATCAGTAAAAAGCAAATTAAATGTTTGGTTTTTGAAACTGCTCTAAGGAAGAGGGCGACTTCTCATCGACTGGGACCTGCTTTTGAACTGAAAAAAGGATTCGTTTCCAGATAGTGCCATCGAACGGCTGTTGATAACGATGCCCGGAAACATCTCAGTTCTATATTCACTGTGACGGGTTTACAATGATTCTGCAACCTCTTGCTGGCATATAGGTCCCATTTCTTTGGGGTCATCTTTATCAGCGGAGGGTCTCCTACGAGCCTGGAGAATGCCGTAAAAGCCCGTCGATAGATATCCAGAGTAACAAGTGAGAGTGAACCTTGGCGACTTGACAGGAATTCCTGTTTGAATTTCGAGAAGAGAATCGGTTTTGGTTTTTCTTTCAACACACGATTCGATTCAGCAGCCAGGCGAATCGCTGTGGTTTTCTTTTTCGTTCGGAGGGATTTTTGTCGTCGTCGACCATCACAATCGAGATACTGTACACAGTAAAAACCGCATTTGGTGAATAAGGAGAGAGACGAAGGTGGGTTCATCGCTTACACTCCAGCTTACAGTTGGTAAGAATTACCGTAAGGTTAGAATGAAAAGCCTTAAATCTAAGTGGACAGGGCCAGAATCGAACTGGCGACACACGGCTTTTCAGGCCGTTGCTCTACCGACTGAGCTACCTGTCCGCGTTGCTAAATTAATTTTTTAATATACCAAATCTTTTGCTCTTTCAAAAGAGATTTTTGCTGCATAAAATAAGAATTCAGAATTCAGATGTCAGAATGCCGAATTAAGCGCGGACGTCTATTAGTTCGGCATTCTGTATTCTGAACTCTGAATCCTGTATTCTTCCTGTTAAATAAACAACGGCGCCAACACAAGCGTCAGCGTTGAAAGAAGTTTGATTAACACATGCAGCGACGGTCCCGCAGTATCCTTGAATGGATCGCCGACCGTATCTCCGACAACGGATGCTTTGTGTGGTTCGGATTTCTTTCCGCCAAACGCGCCCGTCTCAATATATTTTTTGGCGTTGTCCCAGGCGCCTCCTCCGTTGTTTAAGAAGAGAGCCATCAGAATTCCGCCGATGGTCCCGACCATGAGGAATCCGCCGATCACTTCTGCACCGCTTGCAGCATCAACAGCTTGACCTCCCGCATAATAGAGCCATTTGAAGATCAATCCCACGCCTACCGTCATGCCAACGATCAGCAATCCTGGAAGGACCATTTTCTGCAGAGCGGCTTTTGTTGCAATGTCGACGCACTGTCCGTAGTCGGGCTTCGAGGTTCCTTTCATGATGCCCGGGTCATTTTTGAATTGTTCCCTCACGTTATTGATGATCGCATACGCTGCTTTGCCTACCGCTTTGATGGCGAGGGAGGAGAAAAGGTACACGAGAACCGCGCCAAGCATTGCGCCGACGAAGACCTCCGGTTTGTCGAGGTTGATCACGCCTTCAAACGAAGGGAGATAGTTTCGCACTTCGTCGATGTACGCGCCGAAAAGAAGAAACGCCGCGAGAGCAGCAGAACCGACGGCGTAACCTTTTGTCAACGCCTTTGTTGTGTTTCCGACCGAATCGAGCCGGTCCGTTTTGTTGCGGACCTCTTCCGGCTGCTGGCTCATCTCGACAATCCCTCCGGCATTGTCGGTGATCGGTCCGAATGTATCCATCGCGAGAATATAGGCTGCGGTCGAAAGCATTCCCATCGTCGCAACGGCCGTTCCGAAAAGTCCCGCGTGTTGCAAGCCGGAATGTTCTCCGAGAAGGTATGCGCTAATGATCGCAATTGCGATAACAAAAATCGGATAGCCCGTCGATTCCATTCCCACTGCAATGCCGGCGATGATGTTCGTCGCTGGCCCGGTTTGCGAGGCCTCCGCAATGGAAAGGACGGGGCGATACCGAGAATCGGTATAGTATTGAGTGATGAAGACGAAGGCGACGGAAGTGAGCACTCCGACAATTCCACAGAGGAAGAAATTGAAGTAATACTCAGACCCAAGGAGCCATCGGGAGGCGATAAAAAAGCCGATCATCGCGAGCACAGCGGTCACGTAGTAACCGCGATTGAGGGCGTTCATCGGGTCTTCTTTTTCATTCGTGCGGACAAGCATAATTCCCACTGCCGATGCGATAATTCCAAAAGCACGTGCGACAAGCGGGAATAGCAGTATTCCGAGGAGCGGCAGGCTTTGGGATTGAAATACAGAGGCGTTCGCGGTGTACAATCCGGCGGCGAGGATCATTGCGCCGATATTTTCCGCTGCGGTCGATTCGAACAGGTCGGCTCCGCGGCCTGCGCAGTCGCCGACGTTATCTCCGACCAGGTCGGCGATAACAGCGGGATTGCGCGGATCGTCTTCGGGAATCCCCGCTTCAACTTTTCCCACAAGGTCCGCGCCGACATCGGCAGCTTTGGTGTAAATTCCACCTCCGAGCTGTGCAAAGAGAGCGACGAAGCTTGCACCGAAACCGTACCCAACGATCAAGAGGGGGATCTTCGAAACATCATTCGTAATGCCGAGCGATTGCACGAGGGTAAAGAGTCCGGCGACGCCGAGAAGACTCATCGCAACGACAAAAAATCCGGATACCGCTCCGCCGCGTAACGCCGTTTGCAAGGCGTTGTTCATGCTCTTCATCGCGCCCGATGCGGTTCGTATGTTTGACCGTATTGCGACCCACATTCCCATGTACCCGGCAGCCACGGAACATGCTGCGCCAAAGACAAAGGAAAGTGTGGTCCAAAGGGCAAGGTTTGCCGAGCTTGCCGGGTCGTGATCATTGTGAGCGCGCACGAAGGCATACAGGATGTAGATCAACGCGGCCAGCGCAACGGCGAGGTACGCTATTGTTCTGTTTTGTCGGCGTAAAAAAGCTTCCGCGCCGGTCTTGATCGCGTTGGAAATCTCCTGCATTTTTTCATTGCCCGTATCGCGTTTCAACACATCGCGGATGAGATAGACTGCGAACAACAATCCGAGAATGCTGATGCCGAAAATGAGAGTGAGTTCCATGCTTTCTGATGTAATCCTTTCTTTAAGTATCTAGGTGTTGATTTCGTGAGAGAGATAGTTAGACAATTGATTCAACGGCTGTACCATGACGATGCCATAAAAAGTACACCGGTATTCCCAACAGCACAATGACAAGTCCGGGCCACGTAAAGTTCGGCCGGACGAAAAGCAAATCGACACAAATGAGGCTTGCGATGACAATGTAGAGCGACGGGACGACCGGGTACCCGAAGGCCTTGTATGGGCGATCGGCGTCCGGGCGTTTGCGTCTCAGAATAAAAATTCCGGAAATCGTGAGCACATAAAAAATCAACACTGCGAAAACGACGTAGTCGAGCAGATCGCTGTATGTTCCCGACAGGCAAAGGATGCTGGCCCAAACCCCTTGCGTCAAAAGTCCGCGCGATGGAACGCTGTGCTCATTAAGGTTCCCCACGCTTTTAAAAAACAAATTATCTTTCGCCATCGCAAAATATACTCGCGCACCCGATAAGATCAGGCCGTTGTTGCAGCCGAAGGTCGAGACCATGATGAAGGCCGCCATAATGAAGGCGCCGCCGCTTCCAAATATGACTTCTGTTGCTGCTGTCGCGACTCTGTCCGAAGCCGCAAACTGTATTCCCCGCTCGACGACAGTCGCCGCGTTCGGGGTCCCGTGAAGCGGAAGGACATTCAGATAGACGATGTTTGCCAGAAAATAGAGAATCGTCACCGTTCCGGTCCCGAGCGCAAGGCTCAATGGGATGTTGCGCTTCGGGTTGATGACCTCGCCCGCGGTAAAGGTGATGTTGTTCCACGCATCTGCGGAGAACAGTGAGCCTACCATCGCAGCGCCGAGAGTACTGTAAAGCGCTACGCCGAGAAGGGGGTGAACGGTCAACGTGTCGTTGCGAAATTCCGAGATCGTCGCGTTCCACATGTCGGAAAAATTTGCGCTGATAGCCTGCGCATTTCGGCCAAGAATGAATCCTAATACGATAAGTCCTAATAACGCCGCAGTTTTTGTGAAGGTAAAAATATTTTGTATGATCTTACCTTCTTTGATGCCCTTGGTATTGACCCATGTCAATATAACGATCGATGCGATCGCGAGCAGGTTCTGAGTATGGAGTCCCACATTGTAAGGGCCCATTGAACCGAACGGCATCGTGTATGGTCCAAAAGTTCCGATCTTAAAGATCCATTGCGACGCGGAAAACCATGGGATGAAGACGCCTGTGAATCGAGCAAACGCAATCGAAACTGCCGCGATCGTCCCGCTTTGAATGACAAGGAACAACGTCCAGCCGTAGAGGAACCCCGTCAACGACCCGTACGACTCGCGCAAATAAACATATTGGCCGCCTGCCTGAGGCATCATTGCTGCGAGCTCGCCATAACTCAGAGCCGCAATTAACGTGATGATACCCGTGAGAAACCATACCACGAGCAGCCATCCCGGCGATCCGATCGTCCTTGCAATGTCGGCCGAAACGATGAAAATTCCCGAACCGATCATCGACCCCACCACGATCGTTGTCGAGTCGAGCAGGTTCAGCGCCCGCCTGAATTCCTGTCGTTCCTCTGCTGCCATTGTATCCGCGCGTTTTGCAGGGCAACGAAGCGAGACAAAACTCCGCGCCTCCCGCAATGTTAGTCTATCGTATTCCCGGAATTATGCGACGAAAAAATGCACAAATGGTGGAATGTACGAACTGTGAGATTATCGTCCGGCCGCCTTCGTCGACGTCCGGAGGGCAGTGCGTTTGCGCTGACTTCGAGAATCCTCGCACCCAAGCCCGAGGTAGACAAGCTTGGAAGAGCATATCTGAAGGCTTCTTGCCCGTGGATTTCGGTGACCAAACATAAGGTATTTTTGCCTTTTTTGCAACGACATTCTGTTCGGATCGGGCGCCCGTAGTCATTGCCGCGGCATTCGATTCCCGGGGGATTGGGAGCCAGAGCTCTCTACCCGTTCGATCCCTCTCTTTGCAGTATCCAGACACGGATATT
>DATJXA010000082.1:0-40439 GCA_035500675.1 Bacteroidota bacterium
TCTGTGGAAAGCGATTTTGTCAGGGAAATCAATGCCCCTTTGGAGGCTGCATAATGTGAATGAAATGCTTCTCCCCTTTGTCCGGCAGTGCTCGACATATTAATTATCTTACCAAACCTCCGCTTTTTCATATAAGGAACAACAGCATTGGTCATATGAAAAGCGCCGTCCAAATTAATGGCCATGGTTTCCCTCCACAGCTCTTCACTCATTTTCCCCATTTCTCCGTATGTCCAAATGCCGGCATTGTTGACCAAAATATCGATTTGACCGAATTTCTGCATCGCTTTTTCCACAACTCTTTTTGCACTTTTCGGTTTAGCGACATTTATGCGCATTGCAACGCACGTGCGTCCAAGGGCGGAAATTTCTGATTGTACCTCAGCCGCCGCTTTTTGGTTATTACGATATGTAATGATGACATTTGCTCCGGCTCGTGCTAAAAGGATCGCAGTTGCGGCGCCTATACCCCGCGACCCTCCTGTGACAATCGCTACCTGATTTTCAAGCTCAATCATTCGATTTCTTTCGTTTTCCAGCTTTGGTTGAAGGGATATTTTCTGATTTATAGGATTCACTTTCCTAATAAATATACAAATTAGATGGCTTCCCTGCAATAAAATTGTTTGGACTAAACAAGACTAAATTAGTCCAATTTACGAATTCAGTCCAATTTTGCTTATTTTAGTTGACATAGTGTCTCAGAGTGTTTATATTTATTTAGATTAAGTCTAAATAAAAGATGTGGTACGAATTTTGACGATGACGGGGTAGCTCAATACAGTGAAGGACCATACCTCATGGATATTGAATCGGCCCGAGAAAGCTTCACGAAGTACCTTAAGTCCGCCAATTACAGAATCACTCCGGAGAGGTTTCAAGTGTTAGAGTCGATCATGAATAACGACGGACATTTTGACGCCGACGGACTTTTCCTTCAGATGAAAACCGGTGGGTCGAAAGTATCGCGGGCGACCGTGTACAACACGTTGGAACTTCTTCAGGATTGCGGTTTAATCTCAAAGTATCGATTCGGTGAAAATCATTCGCGTTATGAAAAAGCGTTTGGGAGACCTCATCACGATCATTTGATCTGTCTGGAATGCGGCGATATCATCGAATTCGTCAGCGATAAGCTAAGCAAGATCCAATCGGATGTCTGTAAAACAAACGACTTCAAACCCCAAAGCTCCACGCTTCAGATTTTTGGAGTGTGCAAAAAATGTCAAGAGAAGGTATAACAGTTTATGATCGACAACGTCATGACCCTTACACAAATACCCGTCGGCAGGTTTGCGCGGATACACAGATTGGAATCTGAGCCCGAAGTGTCGTGCAGGCTCCGTGAGATGGGATTCTGTGAAAATGCGATCGTTCGCCTTGTCGTGAACGGCGAAGGCAACCTCATTTGCGAAGTCTGCAACACAAGAGTCGGCCTCAACCATTCCATATCGGACGATATTATCGTCACCTCATTTGAATAGCTCATGGCTCGGACCACGCTCAACAAACTTCTCCCCGGCGAACACGGAACAATCGAAAAAGTCGACGCGACGGCATCGGCCATCAAACAACGTTTGTTGGAAATGGGGCTGACGCGAGGCACGAATATCGAGATGATACGATTTGCGCCGATGGGAGACCCGGTCGAGGTCTCGGTTCGCGGATACCGCCTTTCTCTTCGGCGCATCGAAGCTGAGTCCGTCATCGTCCTTCGGGAGCCGTAATAATGAACCCCGTAAGAACTGAAAAGCAGCTGCGTCATATCGCGATCATCGGAAACCCGAACGCCGGGAAGACCACGCTATTCAATGCGCTGACCGGGCTGCGTCAAAAAGTTGGGAATTACCCCGGCGTGACGGTCGAAAAAAAAGAAGGCCGGATAGTTTTTGACGACGGCCACGAAGCGATCCTCCTCGATCTGCCCGGCACCTACAGTCTCACTGCAAACTCCCCCGATGAAAAGGTTGCCGTCGACGTTCTTCTCGGCAGAAGCAAATACACCGCTGTCCCTGAACTCGTCATATGCGTTGTCGACGCAAGCAACCTTGAACGGAACCTCTATCTTATAAGTCAAATTATCGACAACCGTATTCCGACCGTCATCGCCCTTAATATGTTCGACGTCGCCGAGCGAGACGGTTTGACGATCGACACCGGAAAGTTGTCAGAAGAATTAGGCGTCAAGGTCATTCCAACGATAGGGAGTAAAGGGGTAGGGATTAAAGAACTGAAAAGGGCGATCGCAGAGCCCTCTGCGCCATCGCTTAAATCGCGTCAATGGAAACTGCCGCAGCCGGTGCAGGAAGAATGCGACGAGCTCAAAGGGATGCTGCAGAAGATACATCATCTTGCCGAACCACTCGCCTTTCATGAAGCGATCGTCCTTCTCACGTCGAGTAGTGCGCTAGCGGAGCACAACGATCACTTCGCTCCGGAGTTGATCGATCACGTGAAGAAAGACCACCTTCACCTTGAACGCCTCGGCATCGACCGGAATTCAGTATTCGTTGAATCGCGGTATGAATGGATCAAGCGCGTATGCGCAAGCTCCGTCGTTTCGAAGCGCCGCTCCGTCAGCAGCACGAGCGATAAGATCGACCGAATCCTCACGCACAAAGTGTGGGGCTTCGTGATATTCCTCGGTTTGATGGTGCTTATGTTCCAGGCTATTTTTTCGTGGGCGAACGCGCCTATGCTGTTGATCGGCGATGCGATCAGTTGGGTCGATTCACAGATCATCCTGATCATGCCCCCCGGCGATCTGCGGGATCTCATTGTCAACGGCGCAATTGCCGGCGTCGGCGCTGTCGTGACGTTTCTGCCTCAGATTCTCTTTCTGTTTCTCTTCATCGGATTTTTGGAAGACACCGGCTACATGGCCCGCGCGGCCTTTATCATGGATCGACTGATGAGCAAAGTGGGGCTCCACGGGAAGTCTTTTATTCCCATCCTCAGTTCGTTTGCGTGCGCCATTCCTGGAATCATGGCCACACGGACGATTGAGAATCGTAAAGACAGGCTTGTGACGATGCTCGTTTCTCCGCTCGTGAGTTGCAGCGCGCGACTCCCCGTCTACGCGTTGATGATCGCAGCGTTCATCCCTCCTCACCATGTTCTCGGAATTTTTTCGCTGCCGGGTCTTACGCTTGTCGCAATGTATTTGCTCGGGCTAGTCGCCGCGTTGACGATGGCCTGGTTCTTCAAGAAAACCCTTTTGAAGAGCGAAACGCCGGCGTTCATCATGGAGCTCCCTCCGTACAAGATGCCGTCGTTAAAATCCGTGATCCTTCACATGTGGGAGCGCTCGAAACTTTTTCTGGAGCGCGCCGGCACAATTATTCTTGGAGTGTCGATCGTCCTCTGGTTCCTGGCTACGTATCCAAAAGTCGACCATGGCTCTCCGGCGGAAAGACTGGACTTGAGTTTCGCCGGTCGTGCCGGACATCTTATTGAACCGGTGATTCGGCCGCTCGGCTTCGATTGGAAGATCGGCATCGGATTGATCGGGTCGGTGTTGCAGAGGGAAGTTTTTGTCAGCACGATGGGAACCATTTACAACATCAAAGACGCAAAAGACGAGAACGGCGGAGCGTCATTACAAGACCACATGCGGCACGATGTCGACCCACGGACCGGGCTTCCGACATTTACAACCCTGACAGCAATTTGTCTGATGGTCTACTACGTACTTGCGATGCAATGCATGTCGACCGTCGCGGTGATGCGCCGGGAAACGAACGGATGGAAATGGCCGATGTTCCAGGTCGGATATATGACGTTGCTTGCATATTCGGTCACCTTTGTGGTCTACAGGGCCGGGCTTTTCTTGATGGCGTTACACTCATGATGAACTTGCAACAAATAGGTTCGTTGGTCGTCGTCGTCGTCGCGTTCGCGCTGCTAGTGCGGAATTACATCGTTCGGCGGAAGGCAACAGGCGACGGAAACGGGCATTGTGAATCTTGCGATGTCGCCCAAACGCTCGAAAATAAAAAACCGGAAATCCATTATCGGGCGATGAAAAGCGGTATAAAATAAAAAGTGCATCACCGTTTTAATCATCCTCGCTAAAGGTGAACGATGATGCACTCTGTTGAACAACAAGGAGCGCGTGGAGCCACTCCTTCGTCTTTAATGTACGTAAGAAGCGAAGGTTTGTCAACTCATGCGCTCTCCAGAACTGAAAGGAGTTGTGCATGAATTTTGTACCCCGCGTTTCTCCCCTCCTCATCTTGATCGCATGCTTTGTATCTCTCGCCTCGGCGCAAACGAGCAGCCGAACGGCCGAAGATTCCCTCCATGCCGCAGAAAATTCAACCGCAATTGGCGGGTACGGAAACGCTTTGTACCAAAGGGATTTCAACCAGGGAACGTCGTCGGCCGACCTGGAGAGAGTCGTCATTTTTGTCGGGCATAATTTTGGGAGCGTTTCCTTCTTTTCAGAGCTAGAAATGGAAGACGCAAAAGTCGAAGGGGGGGATGACGGCGGAGAGATCGCGTTTGAACAAGCGTATCTGAAATTCAATCTGGATCAAACTCATTACATCGCCGCCGGGCTTTTCCTTCCTCGCATCGGCATCACGAATGAAAACCACTTGCCGGGCGACTTCAACGGGAATGAACGACCTTTTGTCGAGACGTATATCATCCCTGCGACATGGAGAGAGTTAGGGATCGGCTTTTACGGAACTGCGGACTTCACCCCGCTCAATTACAATGTCGCTCTTGTCAATGGATTGAGCAGCGCGACATTCGCTCACGGAAGCGGCATCCGCGAAGGACGATTCGAAGGGAGAAATGCAAGCGCAAATAATCTCGCAGTGACAGGCGCCGTACAATTTTACACCGGCGACGTAAAAATGCAGGCGAGCGGTTATTATGGCGGAAGTGTCGGACTCGGACCGCGGCAAGCGGATAGCCTCCAATTAACGTCGGGGGTCTTCGGCACGCCGGTGGGGCTCGTTGAAACGGACGCGGTGTATGACGCCAATGGGTTCACGGGAAAAATATTGGGGACCATAATTTCTATTCCCAACGCGTCGGAAATCAATCGCGCCTATGCGAACAATACTCCTGAATCGGAATATGGCGCTTACGTCGAGGTCGGCTACGATCTTTTGAGATTTCTTCATCGGTCCGATGAAAAACGGCTAGTGCTGTTTGCCCGGCTTGAAACGCTGGATATGAACGCGTCAATTCCGGCGAACGGGATTTCCGACGGCTCTTTGAAACAACGGCATATCATTTCAGGATTGACCTATTTTCCCATCGGCAATGTCGTGATCAAAGCAGACGTGAGGTTTGAGCATACCGGCGATCAAAACCAGGCGCTTATCCTCAACCCTAATCCTGCTGCGCTGCCGTACAAGAACAATAACGTATTTCTCAACGTGGGGCTCGGATATTCATTTTAAGCATGCTTATGGAACGAAGGCAATTCATCAGGACATCGTGTTCGCTCTGTATCGCATTCGGCTCGGCGTCACTCGCCGAGGCGCTGTCCTCCTGCGCATCGATCCCGGTTTACGAAACTTCCGTGCAAGGCGATGTTGTAGCAGTCCCGCTTTCGATTTTCTCGGAAGGCAACATTCATATCGTGCGCGCGTCGGGCATCTTGTACGACATAGCGGTTGAAAAGGATACAGCAGGAAATTATTCCGCGCTCCTCCTTCGGTGCACTCACGCATCCAATCCTTTAATATTCACCGGGGAGGGCTTTCGATGTCCCGTTCATGGAAGCGGGTTCGATCTAGAAGGCGATGTCACTCATGGCCCTGCTGTCCTCTCACTCGAGAAACTCATTACAAAAATCTCCGGTCAAAATATCATCATTCAAGCTTCTTGACCTCAATCTGAGAGAGGATATTATGAAAAAATTGGCGTTTATCGTGCCAACCTTGATCTTCTTGTTCTTCGCCGGCTGCAACAAAAACCCTACGGAGCCGTCCCCCACGCCCGCAGGAGACCTCGAAGGCGAGGTGTTGACCGACTTTGCAAACGTCGTTGTTAACCCAAATTATGCAGACTTGCAGGTAAAAGCGTCGGCGTTAAACCAAAAGGTGTCGGCATTAGATACTGCCTCAACCGATGAGAACCTTGCAGCGGCTCAAAATGCATGGCGCATCACGCGCGGCGCCTGGGAAACTTCCGAAGGTTACTTATTCGGGCCGATCGAAGATTTCAATTACGACCCTTCAATCGATACCTGGCCCCTCAACAAAACAGATCTTGATTCTCTTCTTGCAAGCGCAAATCCGCTGATGGTTTCCGACATCGACGCGCTTCCGTATTCGCTGAAGGGGTTTCACGCGATAGAATATATTTTATTCGGAACAGCTCATGCATCCCAGTTGACGTCGCGCGAGAAACAATATCTCTCGTCGCTCACGCAAAGTTTATACAACACAACAGCCGCTCTTCGGAACAGCTGGGACCCCGCTTCGGGCAATTTCACAGGGCAACTCATCGACGCGGGCAAAGGAAGCGAGCGATTTGCAACGCGGAAAGATGCATTTCTCGCCATCGTCGCGGCGATGTCGGATATTTGTAACGAGGTAGCGGACGAGAAAATGCAGGATCCGCTTGTGGCGCACGATTCGACTCTCGATGAATCGGCCTTTTCCCATAATTCGACGACCGATTTTACATGCAACATCACCGGCGTGGCAAATGCCTATTTCGGAAAATACACTTCCGACGGCCACGGACTCAATGAAATTGTCGCCGCGCAAAACATCTCCCTCGACAACAAGATCCAAGCCGAGCTTAACGCTGCGATACAGTCGTTCGGAAGCATCAACAGCAGTTACGAAGAGGCCATTTACTCCGAGCAAGTTCAGATACACTCCACTCAAAATGCGATTAACAATCTGAAAAACACGTTGGATGAAGACCTGACAAACTTCATTCAGGCCAACATCAAGGATTAATTTCTGCGCAAATGAAGATCAATGTGAATTTTCCGTGGCTGGCGCTTTCTCTCGGGATAAGCGCTCTGCTCATTAATTCGTGCAGGGATCCGGAGCCGTTTCCCGAACAACAGCTCGACGAACGCCTTTCGGGCGGAGTCAACACAGTGTTCGACAATACGTCGAAGGCGTTTGGGAATCCATTCCCTACTCTTTCGGGATACGATCTTCATGTCCATGAGTTGGGCGACGAAAAGTTCGAGGCGACGTTCGTCGCAGCGCCGGCGCCCGTCAACAGCGGACTCGGTCCTATCTATAATAACGTCAGCTGCAGTTCCTGCCACCATAACGACGGCATAGGCATCCCAACTGCGGGAGACCCGCAATCGTCCCTTCTCGTCAGAATAAGCATGCCCGGCGGCGACGCCCACGGAGGTCCGCTGGCTGTCCCCGGGTTCGGAACGCAGGTTCAGGACAAAGCAGTGTTTGGCAAAACGCCCGAAGCGACAGTGGTGATTTCTTACTCTTATCAAACATTTTCATTCCCGGACGGAGAACAGTACGAATTACGCGCACCGACGTATACTCTGACCGACCTTTACGCTGGAGCCGGCGGCGTTCTCATTTCTCCGAGACTCGCTCCGCCCGTTTTCGGCTTAGGGCTATTGGAGGCAGTGCCCGATTATGAAATTTTGTCGAACGCAGATAACGAAGGAAATGGGGTCCATGGAAAACCGAACTATGTGTGGGATCAGTCGACGCAATCGGTGAAGCTTGGCAGGTTCGGTTGGAAAGCGAACGTCGCCTCACTACTCACGCAAGTCGCGGGCGCGTACAATCAGGACATGGGAATTACAAATAAAATTTTTCGGGATGAATCGTCCTTGGGTCAACCGCAATACGATAGCCTGAAAGACGACCCCGAATTACCGGACAGCATTTTGAACGCAGTAAAATTTTATGTGCAGACGCTTGCCGTTCCTGCGCGAAGGAACGTAACGGACCCCGGAGTGATACACGGCGAACAACTCTTCATGAATGCAGGATGCGCCGGATGTCATCGGGAAACGATGACCACGGGAGTCAACGTCGCATTTCCCGCACTGTCCAATCAAATGATTCATCCTTACACGGATTTGCTGGTGCACGACATGGGACCCGGTCTCGCCGACAACCGTCCCGATTATCAAGCCGACGGGCAAGAGTGGCGCACGGCGCCTCTTTGGGGATTAGGATTGTTCGCGACGGTTAATTTCCCCGCTTATTATTTGCACGACGGAAGAGCACGGACCTTGATCGAGGCCATCATGTGGCATGGAGGGGAAGCCGAAGCAGCGAAAACAAACTTTAGTAAACTAAACAAAGAAGATCGGGATGCGCTTGAAGCTTTTTTGAAATCGTTGTAACTTTAAATTACAATACTCTTCACTCATCACCGAATGAAATACTTGAGGCTCAATCGCGACATACCATAAGGAGAACGACAATGAAAGGCAATGCTAAACTTATCAAAACACTCAATCAACTACTGGCAGACGAACTTACCGCAATCAGCCAATACATGGTCCATTCGGAAATGTGCGAAAATTGGGGATACGATAAACTACACAAAGCGATCGAAAAGCAGGCAATGGATGAAATGCATCATGCCGAATGGCTCATTCAGAGAATTCTATTCCTTGAAGGAACCCCGGAGGTTTCAAAACTCAACCCGATGACGATCGGCAAAACCGTGGAAGCAATGGTGAGCAACGACCAAGAAGCGGAGGCCGAGGCCATTAAATCGTACAACGCCGGTATAGCACTTGCCCGCGAAGTCGCCGACCAATCGACCGCAGACCTGCTCACGACAATTCTCAAAATGGAAGAAGGGCACGTCGACTGGGCTGAGATCCAGCGCTCGCAGATCGAGCAGATGGGGCTGGAAAATTATCTTTCGAAGCAAACCCAGGGCGCTGCAAATTGACCAAAAATCCGATTCGAATTTTTTGCAGAAGCAGACTAGAACGAAGTTGAAAAACTTAATCGGATCACACGAGGAGTTCCGGGAGTAAAATCTAAATCGGGAACGGGCGCCGTTTCGTTTTGCAGACGCGAAACGGTATAGAACTGTGCTTCATTCCATTCTACATCAAACACGTTCTCGACCGTTACCATAACGCGGTACGTGAGGAAATGATAAGCGAGGTTCGCGTCGAAGACCGTGTAACCGTGCGCGCGAATACTATTTTCTTCGTCTGCCGGTCTGCTGTCAATGCTCCGGTAACGAAAACTGCCTTCAAACCCCGATGAATGTCGTGCCGTCAGGCCTCCGGTGGAAGACAACGTCGGCGCGAGGGGAATGAAATTGCTTCCGTCGGGCAGGTCACGGAATCGCCCGTGCGAGAAATTAATATCAAAATCGCTCCAGAGCCAATCTAAAAGTTGCAGGCGATTGTCGAAATCTATCCCGAGCCTTCGCGTCGGCCCTTCCTCTTCAGTCGTTCCATCATCCCCCGAATAGACAAACTCCCGCTGAAGGTCTAGGCCCCAAAACGCTATCGATGTTGTGAATTGCGCGTTGGGAGTATAACGTGCGCCCACCTCGGCACCGACCGCCCGCGGCAGTGTTATATTGGACCGGTCCGCAAGCACGACCCTCGCATCGTTGGAATGGAACCCCGTGCCGAAATTCAGGAACACGTCGGTTGTCTGCGACGGCGACAAGATAACGTTTGCTTTCGGGCTAAAGATAGACTGATCGACGATTCCGCTTATGCTGTTTGGAGTTCCCGCGTGCAAAAGGTCGTCGACGTTGAACAGAAAATTGTCCGCGCGAAATCCGATTTGAAATTTGACGAGCTGGCTTAAGCGATAATCCTGCTGAACGTACATTGCAAAATTCGTTTGGCGGATATCTGCGTCTGCGCTGTCTTTGAGGCGTTGGCGTTTCACAACATGCCAGAGGGCGTTGTGGATCCAGTCATTACGAAGCGTGGCGCCGACAAGCGTGGTGGCGGAAGGGTCGTTGAAGACCGACGTCGTCGTGTATTCGACGCGGCCGCCGGCAAGCGTTCGTCTGTCATCCTGCTCAATTTCGTCGCCATTCACCGGATCGTTCGCGAAGAAAGTAAAATCGGAGAAGAGCTGGAAGTTATAGCGCGATACATACACCTGAGCCATAAGGTCGGACGACTCCGATGGATGCGAATAGATCATGTTGATGTTCTGCCGATACGTGTTGCCCCCTTCCGACGGGTCGATTGAGCCAAACCGTCCGATGATCCCCTCCGCGACTGCACGTTCCGGAATTTGCCCCGATGCATTCCATGAGGAATTAAATCCGGATGCCCACAACGTGAGCGTTTGACTGTCGCCGAGATATGTTTTCATCTTTCCAAAAAGATTGTAGCGTCCGAAATCCTGACTGTGGTCGAAATAACTTTTATTATGGAGAACCTCTCCGGCAATAAATGCAGTTGTCTGATCGGTCGCTAAGGGAATTCTCTCCAACCCCGACACTCTTTCTAACCCAAACGTCCCCGCTTCGACGTTGACAGAGTTGTGGTCGATATCGTCCAAGGTTTTAAATTGCACTGTTCCGGCCGTTCCAAAATCTCCGAACTGTGCAAAGTAAGGTCCTTTATAGACCGTCATTCCTTGGAGCACTTCGGGCATCACAAAATGGAGGTCTGCGTATCCTTGTCCGTGACCGTGGCTTACCATGTTCACCGGTATACCATCCACAGAAATATTCACATCAGTGCCGTGGTCGGCATCGAAACCCCGTAAAAAGATCTGTTCTGCTTTTCCGCCCCCTGCATGTTGGGCGATGAACAATCCCGGGACCATCCGTAAAAGGTCCTGTGTCGATTGTTTTGGACGTAACGCAAAGTCCAACGCATTCATCGATCCGGAGGATGCGGCCGAAAATGGAGCCTGAGCTGTTACAACAACTTCCGGTGTCGTTGCCGTCGCTTCCGTCATTTCGAAAATCACACGCACAGGTTTTTCAAGCTGCACCGTAACTTCTTTCACCGCTCTTGAATATCCAACGGCGCTGGCAACGAGCTTATACGTTCCGGCATGCAAACGACTAATGACGAAACTGCCGTCGAGCTTCGAGGAGGCGCCTAGTGCAGTCCCTTCGACCGTGATATTGACGAACGGAACGGCCGTCTGCGACGTTTTATCGATCGTAGAGCCGGAAATCTTTCCCGTAGTTTGGCTGAATACATTGATGACACCAACGAGCAGCAATCCAGCAAGCAAGCGTATTCGGAAAAATAGAAATTGATTTTCCATGGGCGAACAATGGTCGAATAGTTTTGATGATGCCATGAGGCTCCCCTTTTGCGCTATGTGAAAGCGGAGGTAAGAATGAGTTTACCATGTTTTACCCCTTTGAAACTGAGGATCTTATCGGCGATTTTTTTCAGTTCCGACGCTTTTCCCTTCATGATGACCGATTCGAGGCACGTGTCGTGGTCGATGTGGACATGGGTGCTTGATACGATCCGTTTGAGGTTATGGTGCTGGAATTCTGTCAGCGTGGCGTCGAGTTCCCGTTGATGGTGGTCGTACACGTACGAGATAATGCCGAATGTCGTTGTCGTAGCTTTTTGAACGGACTCATCGACAAGTTTTTCCCGGACGAGGTCGCGAATCGCTTCGGAACGGTTGGTGTATCCACGACGGGCTATAAGGAGGTCGAACTTTTCGAGAAGATCGTTCTCCATTGAAACGCCGAATCGGGTAAGATCTTTCATCGGTAGCACCTTTTTTTTAAATATAACACGATTTACAATTCCATGCAAACTAAAACACACGTCAAGCGCGAAAGAGCTTTCAACGGCGGCTCAGTTCATAATGCCTGCAAAGTAGAAGAGGTAATTACATTTGTCACCAGAACTTCGTATATTAGGACATACAGAAGTGAGGAGACGATGGAAAACCAGGCCGAACAATCCGCAAGTATTACCAAAGAAGCTGTGTATGAAGCTCTGAAGGACGTGCATGACCCGGAGATTCCGGTGAGCATCGTAGACCTCGGACTCGTCTATGACGTCAAGATCATCGACGATTGGGTCGGTGTGAAAATGACGTTGACGTCGCCGGGATGCGGCATGTCTTCGATGATCGCCAATAACGTCCGGGACAGCGTCAAAAAAATTCCCGGCGTGAGCGATGCGGATGTGCGGATCGTGTGGCAGCCGCAATGGAGTCCTGCGATGATGTCACCAGAGGCGAAGAAGAAACTGGGTTGGGCGGGATAACGTCGTCAAGGCTTATATTTCTATTTTTTGAGGAACCGCAAGGGCGCTAAGAAAGCTAAGAAGATTTACTAAGCTCAACCCAATCCCCTTTGTGGTCTCAGTGTCTTTGCAGTGATGCACCGGCTATTTGTCGAGGGTGTTACTGGAACAGAAAAGGCATCTTGATTAATTTTTAAGATGCCTTTTGTATTTTTGTAAGACCGCATTACACGTTGAAGCGAAAATGGACGATGTCGCCATCCTCTATCAAATATTCCTTCCCCTCGATATGAAGCAGACCGCCGTCTTTCACCGCCTGTTCGCTCCCCAAGCGAATGAGATCATTGTATTTTATGATTTCTCCTCTGATAAACCCTTTCTCGAAATCTGAGTGAATAACCCCGGCGGCCTCCGGAGCGCTCGCTCCTTTTCGGACGGTCCAGGCATGAACTTCCTTCGGTCCCGCGGTAAAAAAAGTGAGCAACTGAAGAAGGTCATAACCCTCCCGGATCACTTGTTGAAGACCTGATTCCTTCAACCCCAGGCCGGCAAGGAACTCCCCCCTCTCCTCAAGCGGAAGCTCCGCGACCTCTGCCTCGACTGCCGCGCTGACAACGACGACCTTTGCATTTTCTTTTCGTGCAATGTCGCGAACCTGATTTACATAATCGTTCGACCCAGCCACATCTTTTTCGTGAACGTTGCACACATACATTACCGGCTTGTTGGTCAGGAGATGCATGTCTCTCAACCAGAGACGCTCATCCTCGCTTTCAATGGATAAATACCGAACGAGTCTGCCGCCGAGGAGATGATTCTTCAGTCGCACGCAGAATTCGTATTCAGCCTTCAATTTTTTGTCGCCGGTCTTAGACTTTTTTTCCGCTTCGGCGGTCTTTTTCTCGACCGTATCGAGGTCCTTAAAAATAAGCTCGGCTTCGATCACTTCGACATCGCGTTTCGGGTTGACACTCCCGTCGACATGGACGACATTCGCGTCGTCGAAGCACCGGACGACGTGCGCGATCGCGTCGACATCGCGGATATGCGAAAGAAATTGGTTGCCGAGGCCTTCTCCTTTGCTGGCCCCTTTTACGAGGCCCGCAATGTCCACGAACTCGATCGTCGATGGGACAATTTTTGGAGGGCTGTAAATCTTGACTAACTCATCGATCCTCGAATCAGGCACGGCCACGACGCCGACGTTCGGGTCGATAGTGCAAAACGGATAATTCGCGGCTTCGGCTCCGGCCGCAGTGATGGCGTTGAAAAGAGTAGATTTCCCGACATTCGGGAGTCCGACGATACCACAGTTAAAACCCATTTCTTTTCAGTCAACAGTGATCAGTAATCAGTAAAAAGCCTGCTATTCTCATTCTTACGCTACAAAATACAAAAATAGTCGGCGGGAACCAAGAACCATTAACTGTTGGTAGTGGTGTGGTTATCCCTCGTTCCCAACGTCCTCGTTGGGAAAGCTGATTCGTAAATGTCTGATTCAAAAAAACGACTTGCGTTCCCAATCGGAGATTGGGAACGAGATGTATGGTGGGTGTTGTGGTTATCTCTCGTTCCCAACGTCCTCGTTGGAAACGAGATCTTTTCGCTAAAAAAATGCTTGCATAATTATGCATTAGACTGTATATTTATTCAGCACGAATTTTTAGAGACTTTTGGCGGCTGCCCTATGAACGTTTCAATTATTGGCGCTTCGGGTTATTCCGGAGCAGAGCTTATCAGGATCCTTCTCTCTCATCCAAGAATCGCTATCCAAAAGGTTTTTGCGAACAGCAGCGCGGGAAAACGCGTCGATGAACTTTACGGACAATTTCGCGGGCGGACCAACCTGATATACGAGCGATATTCATTAGAACAGGTTTCCGATGCCGACGTCATCTTCGTCGCGCTCCCGTCGGGAGAAGCCATGCATATCGTCCCCCCTCTATTAAAAACCGGAAAACGCATCATCGATCTCGGCGGGGATTTTCGCCTCAAAGATGTCAATGCATATCAACGATACTATAAAAGAGAGCATGTATCAGCTGAAACTGTGCGATGCGCCGTCTACGGCCTCCCGGAATGGAATAAGGAGCAGATCAATAAAGCCCAGCTTGTTGCCAATCCAGGCTGTTATGCGACGAGCGCGATACTCCCGATTATTCCGGTCATTCGAGAAAATATTGTTGAAGAACAAGGAATTGTCATAAGCTCGCTTTCAGGCGTCTCCGGTGCAGGTAAGAGCGCGTCGTTAGATTATTCATTTTCCGAGGTGAACGAAAGTGTAAGGGCATATAAAGTCGCGGAGCACCAGCACACACCCGAGATCGAAGCGGGCATCTCTGACCAAGCCTCGCGGCCCGTGAAAGTCACGTTCGTCCCCCATCTCCTCCCCATCACGCGGGGAATCTATTCCTCCATTTACTTACGATTGAAGAAAGAGACCGGCCACGACGAAATAGTTTCAGCGTTCACTAAACATTATGCTTCAGCTCCGTTCGTCCGATTCAACGAGAAGGCGATCCCTGAGATCAAAAACGTCAACTACACCAACTACTGCGACGTCGGTTTTCGCATCGACGAAACGAACAATACGCTTGTGCTTCTCAGCGTGATTGACAATCTCGTGAAAGGCGCAGCCGGACAGGCGGTGCAAAATATGAATATCATGTTCGGGTTCGAAGAATCGGAAGGGCTGTTGTAAAGTGAAAAGCGAAAAGCTAAAAATGAAAATTATTAAAGGGGGCATTTGTGCAGCGAAAGGAATCAGGGCGTCGGGTGTGCATTCCGGGATAAAAAAAAGTAAGAAGGATCTGACGCTCATTGTTTCCGATGTTCCCGCTTTCGCGGCCGGAGTGTTCACAAAGAGCGCGACGAAAGCCGCCTGCGTGACATTTGATCAATCCACTCTGAAGAAATCACATGTCGCATCTGCGATACTCGTGAACAGCGGCAATGCGAACGCGTGCACCGGCAAACGAGGAATGAAAGACGCCATCAACTCGGCGAAAGCAACTGCGAAAGCGCTGTCGATTCCGGAAACACAGGTGCTCGTGTCTTCCACCGGCGTCATCGGGCAATTTCTCCCGATGGACAAGATATACGGCGGGATATCACTCGCAACAGCGGAACTGAGCACGACGGGCAATAACGCTGCGGCAGAAGGAATATGCACCACCGACACATTTGCAAAAGAAATTGCCGTAGAAGTATCGATCGGCGGCGTCCCCGTACGCATCGGCGGCATAGCGAAGGGATCCGGAATGATCATGCCGAACATGGCGACGATGCTTGCGTTTGTCACCACAGATGCAAAGATCTCTCACTCGCTTCTCACCAAAACGCTGCGCCGCGCCACCGATAGATCGTTCAACCGTATTACGGTCGACGGAGATACCAGCACGAACGATATGGTGCTCGCATTGGCAAACGGGAAAGCGGACAATCCCCTCCTTAAAGAAAATTCGTCCGCTTACTCCTCTTTCTATACTGCGTTCGAATATGTGCTGACCGTTTTATCGAAAATGATCGTTCAAGACGGCGAAGGCGCGACAAAGTTCGTCGAAGTTGTCGTCAACGGCGCCCGGACAGAACAAGACGCCGAAGCGGCCGGACGGACGATCTGCAATTCAATGCTCGTGAAGACCGCGATCCACGGCGAAGATGCTAATTGGGGAAGGATCCTTGCCGCGGTCGGGCGGTCCGGAATTCGATTCAATCCAGACAAAACGGAGATCTTTTTCGGCGGGCTCCGCATCCTCGGAAAGAACTACAACATTTCCTTCTCCGAAGCGAAGGCAAAGAAAATTCTTAGCAATAAAGAAATTACAGTCACGGTAAATCTTCATGGCGGATCTCATTCGGCCACGCTATGGACATGCGATCTGTCGAAAAGATATGTCGATATTAATGCGAGTTATCGGAGTTGAGGGTTTTTGGTTCGGGGTTCGGGGTTCGTGGTTCAGGGTTCGTGGTTCGTAGTTTATGGTTCTTTCTCCTTACTCCTTAGTCCTTACTCGTTAGCGCGTAATTAAGAAGAAAAACTTGCTTTCACCAATCAATTGCGAGAGATGAAAAAAGAAGAAGTCCTCATTGAGGCGCTCCCGTACATTCAGAAGTACGAGGGAAAAACTTTTGTGATCAAGTACGGCGGCGCAGCAATGACCGATCCTACCCTGCGCGAAACGTTCGGGAAGGACGTCACGATCCTCCGGAAGATCGGCATCAATATCGTCATCGTTCACGGAGGAGGAAAAGAGATCACCGAGATCGCAGGAAAACTCGGGATCGAAACACGATTTGTCGATGGCCAGCGCTACACCGACGCGGCGATGGTCGACGTCGTTCAAATGGTGCTCGCGGGGAAGATCAACAAAGAGATCGTCAACCTCATCAACCAAAACGACGGGGATGCCATCGGCCTCAGCGGCGTGGACAACATGCTCCTTCGCGCGGAAAAAATTATGAAGGGGAACACTGATCTGGGCCTTGTGGGGAAAGTAACGTCGGTCAACGTCCCGTTCATTGAATTGTTGCTCAAAAACGGAATGATGCCGGTGATCGCTCCCATCGGCGTCGGGAAAGCGGGGAAGGTCTACAACATCAACGCCGACCTTGCCGCCGGTACGATCGCCGACGCCTTGAAAGCGGAGAAGCTCGTCTACCTGAGCGACATCGAGGGAATCGTCATCAACGGAAAGCGGGTCTCTACCATCTCGGAGGACGAAGCAAAAAAACTTATCGAACAGGGAGCGATCTTTGGAGGGATGATCCCGAAAGTACAGTCGGCTTTCAGGACGCTGAACGCCGGAGTAAAAAAAGTTCACATTGTCGACGGACGGATCAAGCACTCCCTCCTGCTCGAGATCTTCACCGACGAAGGTATCGGGACGCAAATGATCAGGGAAAGCATTACCAAACGCATGTAACAAGAGTTGAAAATGGATAAAGGGAAGAGACAATTCGCTCTCAAAGAGATCATCCAGACAAAAGCCGTCGGGAGCCAGGAAGATCTTGTCGTAGACCTTAAGAAGCGCGGGTTCACCGTTACGCAAGCGACGTTGTCCCGCGACCTGAAGGAACTCGGCGTCGTGCGAATCCATTCCGGAGAAGGGCTGCGGTATGCGTTGAGCGCCGAAAGCGAAGAGCGCAAGATGAAATCGCTCATCGGCTTCGAAGTAACAAGCGTGGACGCCAATGAGACGATGATCGTTATCCGAACCCTGCCGGGAAGAGCTCCGGGAGTTGCATCGTTCCTCGACTCGCTCCACAACCCGCACCTGCTCGGCACGGTTGCGGGGGACGATACCGTCGTTGTCCTTCCTTCGACAATCAGAAAAATTCAATCAACGCTTCACGATATTAAAAACGCTCTCGTTGAGCGGACGGGACGGGCTTAACGTTCTCCGTTCCGTTTATCACCTCATTCACTAACCGATAAAAGGAAGACTGTTTTGAAAAAAGAAAAAATTGCCGTCGCTTATTCAGGCGGGCTCGATACTTCAGTCATTGTGAAGTGGCTTCAGGAAAAATACAACGCAGACGTCGTCACTGTCACGGGAAATCTCGGACAACAGAAAGAGCTTGTCGGGGTTGCGGAGAAAGCGTACAAGACGGGGGCGAAAAAAGTGTACATCCAGGATCTGCAAAAGGAATTCGTCGAGGACTACATCTTCCCCGCTCTCAAGGCAGGGGCGCTCTACGAACACATCTACCCAATGGCGACCTCCCTTGGACGTCCGCTTCTCGCAAAATCGCTCGTCGATATTGCGAGGCGCGAACATTGCACTGCCGTGGCCCACGGCTGCACCGGCAAGGGGAACGACCAGGTGCGGTTTGAGGTCTCGGTTATGGCTCTCGCTCCGGAACTCAAGGTTATTGCGCCACTGCGCGAATGGGAATTTAAATCCAGAGAAGAGGAGATCGCATACTGCGAACGTCACGACATTCCGGTCTCCGCGACGAAGAAAAATCCATATTCGATCGACGAGAACATCTGGGGAACGGCGATCGAATGCGGCATCCTCGAGGACCCGATGAAAGAGCCCCCCGCCGATGCATACCAGCGGACCGTCGCCCCCGAAGAGGCGCCGAACAAAGCGACATATGTGTCGATCGAGTTCAAGGAAGGCGTGCCCATAGGTCTCGATGGGAAGAAAATGACCGGCGTTGCGCTCATCGAGAAACTCAACGCCATCGCCGGCGCAAACGGCGTAGGGCGGATCGACCTTGTTGAGAACCGGCTCGTCGGCATCAAGTCACGGGAAGTCTACGAGGCGCCTGCGGCGGTGACGTTGCACTTTGCGCACAGGGAGCTTGAACGGCTGACGCTTGACAAAGAAGTGTTCCATTATAAATCCAAGCTTGCGGACGACTATGCAACGATCATCTACAACGGCCTTTGGTTCTCTCCTCTCAAGCAAGCGATCGACGGATTCGTGAATGAAACACAGAAACATGTCAGCGGCGTCGTCACCGTGCGGCTTTACAAAGGGAACCTCACTGTCGGCGGACGCACGTCTCCATACTCCCTCTATGATACCAAGCTTGCTACGTACACCGTCGAGGATACGTTCGACCATTCGGCGGCTGAGGGCTTCATCAAAATTTATGGGTTGCCGTTGAAGACCTTTCATCGCGTGAACGCGTCGAACGGCGGGAAACGCCGGAAGCTGTTGAAAAAGAAGCGATGACGAACAATTTGCAGAATTAAAAGAGGAACCGACGCTCAAAGAGAATTAAAGATTCGCATATGCATCAATCGGCGCTTCAAGCCAGCAAAACTCGAGCAAAAAAGGCAACGCGCCTGCATTTTGGCGCAAGTGACGAACCCGTTGCTCACATTCATCGGACCTCCGCCTAGAAGGCCGATGCCGTGAGGGCGCATGACGGATGCACGACAAAGAAAATTTCTGTCCCGAGAAATATGATACATCCAGGCAATTCACATTTCCGAGATAACCCGGCTGCGCACCGGTACGAACGGGCCGCAGACCTTATACGAAGGAGCGAGAGGCAGATGAAAAACCTTCTGGGCGTTTTCGTTCTGTTGTTCAGTATCACCGCAGTTCCACACTCGTCGCACGCACAATGGGTTCAGATGAGCAGCCCCGCGGTGGGGACCGTCAACAGCATCGCGGTGAACGATTCGGGACTTTTTGCCGCAACGAGTGTCGGTGTATTTCGAACGACCGACAACGGCGCAGCGTGGACCGACGTTCTTCCGAATGTCTTCGGGTCGGCAATTCTTGCTTGCGGTCATATTCTTCTTGAAGTCGATGCAACGAACGGTGTCTATCGTTCGACGAACGAGGGAACAAGCTGGACGAACGTAGGGCTTTCCGGTAAAACTGTAGGTTGTCTTTCGTTAGTCCCCAACGGAAGCGGCGGTTTGAATGTCTTTGCGGGGAGCGATGGCCAGGGCCTCTTTGTGTCCGCCGACACTGGTGCTACCTGGAATTTTGCCGATGGCACAACACCGAACACTCTCTTTAGCAACAACATTATCTCGCTGGGGACGATGGGTTCAACACTTTTCGCCGGTGCGACTGACGGAACCGTCTCGTACACTACCGACAATGGATCGGACTGGTTCACGGCGGCAACACCTCAAGGCTCGGAGGTCACGGGCCTCGCGTCGATTGGTTCGAACCTCTATGCCGGAGTCTACAGCGCCGGTTTGTACCTTTCGACGAACGGGGGCGCGAGCTGGTCTCCGGTCAATTCTGGTCTGACGAATAAATCGATCATCTGCCTCGCCGCTACCGATTCGGTCCTCTTTGCCGGGACGGAAGCCGGAGTCTTTCGATCCATCGACGGCGGCACGACGTGGACAACACACACGAATGAAATCGCAACCATCGATGTTCAATCGCTCCTTCAATCGGCGAATGGACTGTTTGCCGGGACGAACGGCAGCGGCATGTATCGGTCGACAAACGGAGGGGTGGACTGGTCAGCAATCGGGATCCCAATCGCAACGGTGAATACATTTGTCAGCAACGGGGCGTATCTGTTCGCAGGAACGGACTA
The DNA here is from genome assembly GCA_035500675.1 of Bacteroidota bacterium. Lineage (GTDB taxonomy): Bacteria > Bacteroidota > Ignavibacteria > UBA10030 > UBA8401 > JAGVPT01. Next base: position 20,174 of record DATJXA010000082.1, read on the forward strand.
CGGAGTCTACCGCTCCAACGACGACGGGGCGACATGGACCTCAGCGTCGAGCGGAATACCCGCGAACTCGTCGCTATACCCGGTGAATGTCATGGCAGTGAAAGATACGTTTCTGTTTGCGGGAACGTTGAACGGGATATTTCGTTCGACAGACAATGGAACGAGCTGGAGCGAGTATATCTCCGGCCTCACGAACACATACATCCGTTCGATGCTTGTCGCCGGAACGAACGTGTTCGCCGGAACGGCAGGGACATTCTCGAGCGGAGGGGAAGTCTTTATCTCGAACAGCAATGGCGCAAGCTGGTTATCGGCAAGCAGCGGACTGCCGACAACAGCCTACGTAGGCATCGATGCGCTTCTGGCGGTCGGGTCCGACATCTTCGCGGGAATTTACGGCGCAGGTGTGTACCTTTCCACCAACAGCGGCGTAAGCTGGAGCGCCTCAAATTCGGGGATGTCCGGCGCCAACGTCTGGTCGATGGCGCTCAAGGGGACAAAAGTTTTTGCCGGGACGGACAACGGTGTCTTTGTTTCAGCGGACACCTGCAAAACATGGACGCAGGTGAACACAGGCCTGACGACATCCGGGGTGAGAATTTATTCGCTCGCGGTCAGCGGCTCGAGCATCTTTGCAGGAGAGGGAAATGCCATCAACAACAACCTGGGGCAAATATTTCTTTCGCAGGACGATGGCGCCAATTGGTCAGCGATCAACACGGGGTTGAGCAATGCTCAGGTCGGGGGGATGACAGTGAGCGGCTCGTATGTCCTTGCCGGAACATATCAGGCAGGAGTATGGAGGCGGCCGCTGTCCGACGCACTGCCGGTCGAGTTGGAGGAGTTTCATGCGGATAAGATCGGCTCGTCGGTCGTAGTAAAATGGAAAACCGCAGGCGAAATCGAAAATGCCGGCTTTGACATCGAGCGAAGAACGACGGAAAATCAGAATTGGCAGACGCTCGGTTCCGTCGCCGGGGCAGGGACAAGCAACGTGCCTCATGAGTATTCTTTTATCGACAAGACGGTAAGCACCGGTGAATATTCTTACCGCTTGAAGCAGATCGACAGGAGCGGGACGTTCCGGTATTCGAACGAAGTCGAGGCGACAATCAATGTCCCCAGAATATTCTCGCTGAAACAAAATTATCCCGACCCCTTCAACCCATCGACAACGATTCAATTTACGGTTCCCGATGCCGGAAAAGCGACTCTCGAAGTCTATAATATTCTCGGCCAAGAAGTCGCAACGCTGTTTGACGGAAATGCAAACGGAGGGCAGAATTATCTGGTCGTGTTCGATGGGACGCGCTTAAGCAGCGGCGTGTACTTTACGCGGCTGGAGTTCGGCGGCAAATCGCAATTGATAAAAATGGTTCTGGCAAAATAGGAGGAGGTTTTTTGCTCCTCACGGTTGCCGGTATCGGTCCCACCCCGGACGCTCCCGCTTTACCTCGGAAATAAAATCCTGCAGCCAGTGCCTTGATATTCACTGAGAATTGAAGTATCTTAGTGTATGAAATTGAGGTTTTGATTGCAGAATGTAGGCATTTTCACGGCTTTTGCTTTTGGATTGCTCTCCTTTATTTCTCCATGCGTGCTTCCCATCGTGCCGGGTTATATCTCGTTTATTTCCGGAGTCTCGCTTGATGAAATGCAGGGCGCGGAACAGAACAGGTCCGCGTTACGTTCAATTATTGTGAACTCGCTCTTTTTTATCGGCGGGTTCACGCTCGTATTTGTCTTGCTTGGGGCGACTGCAACGACGCTCGGCAAGACGTTCAACGAATATTATTCTACCATCAGCAAGGTTGCGGGAGTCCTCATCATTATTTTCGGACTTCACATGATGGGGCTGTTCAAGATCAACTTCCTCAACTATGAAAAGAGGATCCATGTTCAGCAGAAAAAACTCGGCATGTTCGGCTCGTTCCTTGTCGGGACGGCTTTCGCGTTTGGCTGGACACCGTGCATCGGACCGGTGCTTGCGGCGATCCTCGTCATTGCGAGCCAGCAGGACACCGTCTATAAAGGCATCGGATTGCTCGCGAGTTATTCGCTCGGACTCGGCATTCCTTTTTTTCTGACGGGATTAAGCATCAACATGTTCTTTAACGTGTTCAACAAAGTGAAAAAATATTTTCATGCCATCGAGTTAGCGGGAGGGGCGATGCTCGTCGTACTCGGCGTTTTGATCATTACAAATTATCTGACAATTATTTCAGCCTATTTTTCACGCTGGCTGCCATTTCTTAATGCACTGTCGTAAGACAAACTGATAGGATAAATTCACATGGTGAAGAAGACAAAAGCCCTGGACGAAGTGACGATTCGATTCGCGGGCGATTCCGGCGACGGGATGCAGTTGACCGGAACACAGTTTACGAACACCTCGGCGATCATGGGGAACGACCTCAGCACGCTCCCCGATTACCCGGCCGAGATACGCGCGCCGCAGGGAACGCTCTTCGGCGTCAGCGGATTCCAGATCCACTTCGGGAGCACCGAGATCAACACGCCCGGCGATCAATGCGACGTGCTTGTCGCGATGAACGCCGCCGCCCTTAAAGTGAACCTCCGCAGCCTTGTCGACGGAGGCGCGATCATCGTGAACACGGACGGCTTCAACGATAAGAACCTTAAGCTCGCGGGGTACCAATCGAACCCGTTGACCGACAATTCCCTCAGCAAGTATCAGGTGTTCCAGGTCGATATCACGAAATTAACGAGCCTGGCTCTTGAGGATATGAACCTGCAGACGAAGATCGTCGACAGGACGAAGAATTTCTTCGCGCTCGGGATGATGTATTGGATCTACGACCGTTCCATCGACAATACCATCCACTGGATATCGTCGAAGTTCAAAAACAAGCCCGACATCGTCGAGGCGAACACGCGCGTCCTGAAAGCGGGATGGAACTATGCCGAGACGACGGAGATCTTTACAGTTCGGTACGAAGTCAAAGCAGCAGACCTTCCGCACGGGAAATACCGGAACGTCACCGGCAACACCGCCGTCGCTCTTGGGCTTGTCGCCGCTTCCGTTAAATCGCGTCTCGACCTTTTCCTCGGAAGTTATCCGATCACTCCCGCAAGCGACATTCTTCATGAACTCTCGATGTATAAGGAGTACGGTGTGAAGACCTTCCAGGCGGAAGACGAAATTGCCGCCATCACCAGCGCGATCGGAGCGTCGTTCGGAGGAGCTCTCGCGGTGACGACGACGAGCGGACCGGGCGTTGCATTAAAGACCGAAGCCATTGGATTAGCGGTGATGGTCGAGCTTCCGCTCCTTATCATCAACATCCAGCGGGGCGGTCCAAGCACGGGCCTTCCGACGAAAACGGAACAGGCGGATCTTCTCCAAGCACTCTACGGAAGAAACGGCGAAGCGCCGATTCCGGTCATCGCCGCATCGACGCCGAGCAATTGCTTCACCACTGTTTTTGAAGCTGCAAGGATAGCGTTGAAATTCATGACGCCTGTTATGGTCCTTTCGGACGGTTACCTCGGCAACGGTTCCGAGCCGTGGAATCTTCCCAATGTCAAACAGCTTCCCGACATCTCGCCGAAATTCCGGACGAACCCCGACAACTATCTCCCCTACCTGCGGAATGAGACAACGCTCGCACGCGAGTGGGCGATCCCGGGAACGCCGGGGCTCGAGCACCGCATCGGCGGCCTCGAAAAGCAGGACAAGACCGGCAACGTCAATTACGAACCCGAAAACCACGATAAGATGGTCCATTTACGGGCGGAAAAGGTCGAACGCATTGCAAACGATATCCCCCCGGCTGTGGTTGAAGGAGATGAAAAAGGCGACGTCCTCGTCGTCGGCTGGGGGGGGACGTACGGCGCGATCCGGTCGGCCGTCGAGGCGAAACGTGCGGAAGGGAAATCTGTCTCGCATCTTCACCTTCACTATCTCAACCCGCTTCAGAAAAATGTCGGAGAGATCCTCTATAATTTTAAGCACGTGCTCGTCCCGGAGATCAATTTGGGCCAGCTCATTAAAGTGCTGCGCGCAAAATATTTGGTGCCTGCGGTCGGGTTGAACAAAGTGCAGGGCTTGCCGTTCAAGTCCTCCGAGATCGAAAATAAAATAGACGAAATATTAGGAGGTAAATAAAGTATGAGTACGTTGGTCGAAGAAGTTGTCTCGAAAAGTTCGATACCGGAGACAAAATATACAGCGAAAGATTTCCAGTCGGACCAGGACGTGCGCTGGTGTCCGGGCTGCGGCGATTATTCCATCCTCGCCCAAGTGCAGAGGATCATGCCGGACCTCAACGTGACGCGGGAAAAAACCGTGTTCGTGTCAGGCATCGGATGTTCCAGCCGGTTTCCGTATTACATGGACACGTACGGCTTTCACAGTATCCATGGGCGGGCGACTGCAATCGCATCGGGTTTGAAGTTGGCGAGGCCGGACCTGTCCGTGTGGGTTGTGACCGGCGACGGCGACGGGCTGAGCATCGGCGGGAATCACATGATCCATCTTATCCGCAGGAACATCGACGTCAACGTCATGCTGTTCAACAACCAAATTTACGGGTTGACAAAAGGACAATACTCTCCGACTTCAGAAGTCGGGAAGATCACGAAATCGACCCCGTACGGCTCGATCGACTATCCGTTCAACCCGGTCAGTCTCGCGCTCGGGGCAAGCGGAACCTTTGTCGCAAGGACGATGGACCGCGACCCGAAACATCTTCAGCAGATCATCAAGCGCGCTGCCGAGCATAAAGGAACATCGTTCGTCGAAATTTATCAGAACTGCAACGTCTTTAACGACGGCGCGTTCTTCACGTTCACCGAAAAAGAATCGAAAGAGGAAAATGTCGTTTATCTCGAGCACGGCAAGCCGCTTGTATTCGGGAAGGAGCGGGACAAGGGCGTGCACCTCGACGGATTCACGCCGACGGCTGTCTCGTTGAAAGACGGAAAGCACTCCGTCAGCGACCTCATTGTCCATAACGAAAACGATTCGACGCTCGCATTCATCTTAGCGAATATGACGTACAATCACTTATTGCCGAGGCCTGTCGGCATTTTCCTGAGCATAGAACGACCGACGTACGAATCGCAGATGACTCAGCAGATCAAAACCGCTGTAGAGAAAAAAGGTAAAGGAGATCTCGAAAAGCTCCTCGGCTCCGGTGATACGTGGACGATTCAGTAACTGGAAATCGGCCGTAACAATTCATGGGTGTGGCGATCGACATGCGGGACGAGGTCACACCTTTTTATTGAATCTTCGCTCAATGAGCATCCTCTTCCAATTATTGCCTGTTCCCGATAAGTCAACGCGTGTTTCTGGAACCGCAAAGGCGCTAAGAATGCCAAGAAGGTTTTTACAGAGTCGATCGAACGTTGTTTGCGGCGAGATGCAAGATTAGAAGCGTCTGAAAAATCGATTCGTCATGTCATTCTAAAGAGCGCAGCGACAAAGAATCCAGTTTTTATTGCCAAATTAAACCAATGGATTCTTCGCTCTACTCAGAATGACAATCGAGGAACAATTTTTCAGATGTCTTGAATATTGAGAAACACAGATTTTTCCGGACATCCCCCGGTTCGATTTATACCCCTCCATTCATCCGCATGAAAGAATTATTCGAAACGATCAGAAAAGTCTTCGCTTCAAAGAACACTTTTGTCCTGACGACGCACGTCAATCCGGATGGAGACGGGTTGGGAAGCGAGGTCGCGCTTGCGCTGTATTTGACCGGAATCGGAAAGAAAGTTTCCGTTATCAACCAGAGCCAGACTCCCGCGTATTATACTTTTTTACACGCCCTCTTCCCCGTTTCGACGTTCATCCCCGAGAAACATGTTCCGATCATCACAGACGCCGAAGTCTTCATAGCGCTCGATACGAATTCCCCTTCCCGTTTTCCAGCCCTTAACGATGCCGTGTCCCGGAGCGCATCGTATAAAGTGTGCATCGACCACCATCTCGACCGAGCCCCGTTTGCAGACCTCTACATCATCGACGAGTCGGCGACGGCGACGGGGGAAATTATGTTCAACCTCTTGAAATCCCTGGACTCGAATGCCATCACGCTTCCCGTTGCCCAGGCATTGTATGCTGCGATCATGACGGACACCGGATCGTTCAGGTTCCCGAAGACCGATTCAGAAACGCACCGCATCGCGGCCGAATTGCTGCAGAGCGGGGCCGACCCGACGGCTATTTATCAAAAAATTTTTGAGGAAGGTTCCGTCAACAGACTGAGACTGTTGGGACGGGCGCTGGAGTCGATCTCCCTTCATCTCGGGGGAAGGGTTGCTTCGATCGCTCTCAGGCGAAAGGATTTTGCAGAGACTTCTACGGCCGAAGAAGATACCGACAATATGATCAACTATGCGCTTTCGATCGGCGGCGTGAAGATCGGCCTCATGTTCACCGAGCTGAGCGATTGTGTCAAGGTGAGCTTCCGTTCTAAAGGGAACATTCCAATCAATCAGCTCGCGAAGGAATTCGGGGGCAACGGACATCTGAATGCAGCCGGAGCAAGGGTCACCAACACTCCGATCGAGACTGTCCGCGATGCCGTGGTAAACAAAGCTGCATCGTACCTTTTGAAAAAATGATTAAGGAGAATACTATGGATGTTCGTTGCGAAGCGCGCCCGCTGAGTGAAGCGAAATGCGATGCGGTCGCGATATTTATTTTTCAGGATAAAAGCGGCGTTCCCCAAATTACGCAGACTCTCAGCAAAAGCCTGCTCGACAGACTGCACGAAGCGGTATCGCTCAAAGATTTTTCGGCAAAAGAAGGCGAGCTCATCTCCTTTTATACAGAAAAATCAGCTGCGGCCCCGCGTCTTCTCGCCGTCGGACTCGGCGAAGTAAAAAAAATCTCCCTCGAGAAAGTCCGGAGAGCATCTGCGGCAGCCGCAAAGGCAGCGGAGAAAATGAACGTCCACCTTCTCGGCGTTGAGTTCCCGTCGGGACTTTTCGCGGAGTCGACCGCGCCGTTCACCGCGGGAGAAGCCGCGCGTGCCATCGTCGAAGGAGCCGTCCTGTCGACATACACATACAGCAAGTACCTTACTTCTTCCGACGAGAAGAAAAAACTCACTGGCGTAACGGTGTTGACCGCCGAAAAAAAATATTTCAACGATGTTGCAGAAGGGGTTCGTTGGGGAAAAATCCTTTCCGCGGCCACGTGCCATGCGCGCGACCTTGAGAATGCCCCATCGAACGAAATCTATCCTGAGACGCTTGCATTCGATATTCAGGAGACGGCGCACCGGTGCGGCTTCAAAGCAACGGTGTTCGATCAAAGAAAAATAGAGAGCTTGAAAATGGGGGGCATTATCGGCGTCAGCAAAGGGAGCAGTCATGCGCCGCGATTCGTCATCCTCGAGCACCAACCGGCGAAAGTGAAATCCGGGACCGTCGTTCTTGTGGGCAAAGGCGTCACGTTCGACAGCGGAGGGATCTCAATTAAACCGGCGGCGAACATGGCGGAGATGAAGATGGACATGAGCGGCGCGGCCGCCGTCGTCGGAGCGTTCCAGGCCATCGCCGAGCTCAAGCTTCCCGTCCATGTCGTGGGATTAATCCCGACCGTCGAGAACATGCCGAGCGGGACGGCGGTGAAGCCGGGCGATATCATACGTCACTACGGCGGGAAAACCTCGGAGGTGGACAATACCGATGCGGAGGGGCGGTTGATTTTGGCGGACGCTCTCGGGTATGCGTCGCATTTCAAGCCGGACGTTGTCATCGACCTTGCTACGCTCACGGGCGCGTGCGTCGTCGCGTTGGGCCATTTTGCAACGGGCATGATGGGAAACGACCAGCCGACGATGGATGCGCTGACGTCCGCGGGCGAAGCGACGTACGAACGAGTGTGGCAGCTGCCGTTGTTTGAAGAATATGAAAAGCTCATCAAGAGCGACGTCGCGGACGTGAAAAACACCGGCGGGCGCTGGGGCGGCGCAATTACAGCCGGGCTATTTCTCAAAAGATTCATCGGCGAAAACAAATGGGTCCATCTTGATATTGCCGGAACGGCGATCCTCGAAGAGAGTCAAGATTACGCGCCGCGGGGAGGGTCGGGTGTTGGAGTTAGGCTGCTCGTCGAATTTTTGAAAAATCGCAGACAATCTGCAGGCGCATAAGTAAACGCCGATTTAATACTTCCGCAGCCCACAATAGTCACATTAACGCAGCTTGCTGCTCGGCAAACTTTTAGAATTGCCACAAAGTCACAAAAAAACCAAGAATCTCTTTTAGCACACTTTAAATTTCAATCCCTTTGTGTCTTGGAGTTTTCGTGGCAAAATGTTTTGCACAGTGCGAGTGTAAATAATCAAGAAAGGAGCTTGTTCGTATGCGATCATTACTGAAACTCATTCCGCTTTTCTTCATTGTGGTTTCATTCGCTTTCGCCGGCGAACCGATGAAAGCCGAAAATTTTACCCTCCCCGACTACAACGGCACGAAACATTCTCTGACGGATTACAAGGATGCGAAGGCGGTCGTCGTGATGTTCATCGCAACCCAATGCCCCGTGTCGAACGGTTACAACACACGCATGGTTTCTCTTTACAACGACTACAAAGAGAAAGGCGTTGTGTTTCTCGGGATCAACTCCAACAAGCAAGAAAGCGTCGAGGAAGTAAAAGAGCATGCGAAAGAGCATGGCTTTGAATTCACCGTCCTCAAGGACGACAAGAATGTCGTCGCGGATAAATTCGGAGCGACAGTGACGCCGGAAATCTACGTTATCAGCCCTTCGCTCGACATTCTTTACCATGGGCGGATCGACGACTCGCGCCGTGAATTGGATGTCACAACGCACGACCTTCGCGACGCGCTCGATGCAATTCTTGCCGGAAAATCGGTGGCGGTATCGGAAACGAGAGCGTTTGGATGCACGATAAAAAAGGTCGATTGATGTTGTCGAGGATTGGTTGCACGCTTATCGTTCTGCTCATGCTGATTGCGACGCCTATCTTCCCTCAACACCGCGGCAATCCCATTCGTGTTACTCCGATCGGTCTTTCGGGTCTCGACAGCCTCATTCATCAGCGAAACGGAAAGATCCTTTTCCTCAATATTTGGGCGACGTGGTGCCAGCCGTGTGTCGAAGAATTTCCTGACATTGTGAAGATCCACAAACGCTTCGCGGACAGTCTTGTGGATGTCGCAGCGATCAGCGTAGACTATCCGGACGAGATCAATTCGAAGATACTCCCCTTCCTCATCAGCCATAAGGTGCATTTCCCCGTCTTTGTTTCCAACGTGAAAAAAGAGGATGACTTTATGGACGCGCTCAACCCGTCATGGAGGGGCGCTGTCCCGGTGACGTTCATCTTCGATAAAAAAGGAACGCGACGAGTCTTTCTTTTCGGAGAACAAAATTTCGGCACGTTTAGCGCGAAAGTCGATTCGGTTTTGCGTATGCGGTAGGGGGTTTTTGTTCGTGGTTCGAAGTTCGTGGCTGTATTTATTAAGCTCAGATATGATAGTCAATTCAATGTTAGCTGTTCATTGTTGATTGTTGGCTGCTCATTATTCATTAATCATTATTCATTGTTAATTGATTTACAGTACCGTACCTTTCAATCATAATGTCTTCTTCAATTGAAAGGAACATCCCATGAAAATCCTCATCGCAGATTCATTTCCCCAATCATATATCTCTGATATTGCAAACCTTGGCGCCGAGACTCAATATAAACCAAAGCTGAAAGCCGAGGAACTAGCGGCAAACATCGGCGATACGTCGATCCTTATCGTCCGGTCGACCGAAGTGCGCGCCGATTGCATCAACGCCGGCACACATCTCAGCCTCATCATCCGCGCCGGGGCGGGCGTGAACACGATCGACGTCAAAGCCGCGAACGCACGGGGCATATACGTCGCCAATTGTCCGGGAAAAAATTCGATCGCAGTCGCCGAATTAACGATGGCGCTCCTGTTGGCTCTCGACAGAAGGGTCGTCGAAAATGTTTCAGACCTTCGAAACGGAAAGTGGAATAAAAGCGAATACTCGAAGGCCGATGGTGTCTTTGGTAAGACGATCGGTATTATCGGCGTCGGTCAAATAGGAAAAGAGGTCATTGTGCGCGCGAAGGGATTCGGACTCCATGTCATCGCCTGGTCGCGCTCATTGACTCCCGAGAAAGCGGAAAAAATGGGAATCGAGTACGCTCACTCCGTCGAAGCTCTCGTCCCCCGCTGCGATATCATCTCCGTTCACGTCGCGCTCAAACCGGAAACGCGGAACCTCATCAACAAAAATATCATTAACGCCATGAAACAGGGGACGATCTTCCTCAACACGTCGCGAGCCGAAATAGTCGACGAGTCGGCATTGCAGGAAGCCGTCGCCGCCGGGAAGATCAAAGTTGGCGCGGATGTGTTTTCGAACGAGCCGGAAGAAAAAAGCGGAGCGTTTGTGCACCCTCTCGCGTCGATGTCGGGCGTGTACGGAACGCATCATATCGGTGCATCGACAAATCAGGCTCAGAACGCAGTCGCCGCCGAAGTCGTGTCGATCATCGACGAGTACATCCATCACGGCATCGTGCGGAATTGGGTGAACCGGGCCAAACGGACCGCGGCGAAATGGCAGCTCATCGTGAGGCATTTCGACAAACCGGGCGTTCTTGCCAACGTCCTTCACGACCTCAAATCCTCGAAGATCAACGTGCAGGAAATTGAGAATGTCATTTTTGAAGGACAGCAAACGGCGTGCTGCACGATGAAACTCGACGCGCGTCCTGCTGACGATGTCTTATCTCAGGTCCAAACGAGGTCGGACGAAGTGATTCAGGCATCGCTGGTGGAATTGTAAACGTTCGGTCTACTTCAAAACGCATGATTATTCTTCTTTCTCTGAAGCCAGAGAAAGAAGCAAAGAGAGCTTTTCGGAATCGGAACGCAGGCGATGCTTCCCACCCACACAATCCGGGAGAAAACGGCTCACGCATGCCTTCTGCACGTGCCTGCCGTTTTCTCAACGCGCGCATCGCCCTCCACCCCTCGAGGCCGCCGATTCCGATCGCTAGACAAAGGCTGCGTCGACAGGATTTCTCCCGCTTTAAAAACTAAATAAGCGGGATACCGTAAAGCGACATTTGGTTATTTTCTTTCTCGAAAAAAAAGTAACGCTCTAATAGAACCTTAGGGCAGACTAAAATAAGTCAGTGCCGTTGCGTTTGCATCGTCATCTTTATATCTTTTTGTATGTACTCTGCGTTTTCTACGATTGAGAAGGAACTTCGCCGACAGATTTCGGGCGATGTGTGGTTTGATGTCGACCAACGGAGAGCATACAGCACTGCAACATGTATGTATCAGGTGATGCCGGTCGGGGTCGTTGCTCCAAAGAATACCGACGATGTGCAAACAATTGTGACCCTCGCGGCAGAGAACGACCTGGCGATCATTGCGCGCGGCGGCGGCACAGGACTCGTCGGACAAGCGCTTGGCTTCGGCATCATTCTCGATTTCACGAAGCACATGAACCGCATCGGGAACATTTCGGAGGACGGTTTATCGGTGACGGTCGAAGCCGGCTGCATCCTTAACGACGTCAATGAAGCGCTCCGGCCTTCGAGTAAGTTTTATCCTATCGACCCGCAAAGCTCCAAGCATTGCACTGCCGGAGGAACGGTCGCAACGAACGCTGCCGGGCCTCACGGAGTTCGTTATGGCGCTACTAAAGATCACATCAAAGACCTCACCGTTGTCATGGCGAACGGCGATGTATGCGGCATTAATCCTAAAGAAGAAAAGAATCGTCTAACCCCCGAGGCGCGCTCCCGATTTTCCCGTGTCAAAGAAGTGCTCGCGCAACATCACGCGACGATCGAGCGAAACAAACCGGCGGTAGAAAAATATTCCAGCGGATACAATATTTTCGAAGCACTTAGCGGCGATAATCTGGATACGACTCGGCTTATCTGCGGCTCGGAAGGGACTCTCGCCCTCGTGACCGATGTGACATTCCATATTCTCCCGATACCAAAAGCCGTCCTCACCGCGGCGGCATATTTCGATTCGTACGAGAAGACGGCCGAAGCCACGCAGATCGCGCGGAGTTACGGCCCTTCCGCAATCGAACTGCTCGACAAATCATACACGAATGTCGGCAGGGGGTTGAGTGTGACAAGCGACAGGTTCATCGACCGCGATTTTCAGACGATGTTGTTAATTGAGTTTGAAGGGGACGACGCAAAGGCCTTGCGGGACAACGCAGAAAGACTGCGCGCAAAGCTCGAGCGCGAAAATATTCTTCTCGACTGGATTCTCCTTGAGGCCGCGTCCGAGCGCGAATCGCTCTGGATGGTCCGTGAAACGGTCTCCGACCAGCTCAACAACCTCCCCTCCCGTTCACGAAAAGTTTCTACCGTTGAAGACGGGGCCGTCCCCTTGCATAATCTCCCGGCCTACATGGCGGAGTTGAAGAAGATCCTCGACCGGTATGGCATCGCGTTTACCCTTTATGGACACGCCGGCATGGGACACATCCATTGCACGACGCTCGTCGATATTGAAACTGCCGCGGGAAGGGAACAAATCGCGGGAGCAACGGAGGAGGTCTTCGAGCTCATCACGAAGCTCGGCGGGGTCCTTTCCGCTGAACATGGGGACGGGTTTGTTCGTACGCCGTTTCTCGAAAAGGCTTTTGGCAAAGATGTGTACGGTATTTTCAAAGAGGTGAAATCGGCGCTTGACCCTCAGAATATTCTCAACCCTCAAAAAATTGTCGGCGCACAAGACGGGCTGTTTCTCCATGACATTAAATTCGATTAAGCGAACGCTTCTGGCGACCGTTCTTGCGGCGCTTGTGATTTCTTTGACCCATGCACAGGACGATGAGGGCGGCAGGGAGCGGTATGGAAACCAAGGGGAATCGCGCGGCCCTTCGGGGGCGGAAGTCGTCTCGTTTGAACCCCACATGTTTGCGATCGATTCGGCATCGGTGCGCGTCGACATCCTCTACCGTGTGCGATACGATTTCTTCATCTTCACGAGGGATTTTTCCGCAGACCCGGTGACGTTCCGCGGCCACGGCGAGTTGACAATCGAGGCCATCGATTCAACCGAAACGTCCATCTCGAGGAAAATTCAATTGATCGTCCTTCATTCGTCCGACAACGAAGTCTCCCAGCTGCGTCATCGGTACTATCAAGGAGCGGCATCGTTTGTGGTGCATCCGGGAAGGTACACGACTTTTTATCGGATCGACGACGAAGAGTCTCAGAGAGAATTCACGAGCAGACGTGAGATCCTCCGCGTGCCGCGGTTCCGCACCGACGCGATCGTCAAATCAACAGCCTTGTTCGTCGAGCCGCCGGAACAATCTTTAGAAAAGAATTACCGGGCGATCAACGAAAACAACGCGTCGCAATTTTCGAAAAACACCGGGGTCCTCATCGCCATGGATGACGAGGACAAAACTCCGGCGATCCGGTATTCGCTCGTCCAATTCCTTCAGGAAGATAAAGGACGGGATACCGTTCAGGCGGAGACGACAGCCGTCGCGCAATACTTTCATCACGCAATCCCGGCAATCGACCCCAACAGCAACGAATCGGTCCGTTACACGCTCGACAGCAGCGCGACGCGATCGACATTGTTCTTCGTGCTCCATACAGCGCAGCTGCAACAGGGACGCTATGCCGCTCACATTCACATTTCCGGCAGAGATACCGCGTCGGTGTGGCGGGAGTTTACTGTCCGTTGGAGCGATATGCCGTTGTCGTTGTACGACCTTGACTTCGCCGTGAGCGCCATGAGATACATTACGACGGACGACGAGTATGACGACCTTCGGAGCGGGAACAGAGAAACCCGCATAAAAAAATTCGAAGCCTTTTGGGCAAAAAGGGACAGGACGCCGGGAACGGCATACAACGAAGTCATGGCCGAATATTTCCGGAGGGTCGATTATGCCTTCACGGCATTCCGGACGTTAAAAGAAGAGAACGGGGTGCTTACCGACCGCGGAAAGATCTACATTCTGTACGGCAAGCCGACGACGACCGAGCGGTCGCTTGTGACCAGCGGACCGCCCCGCGAGGTTTGGACATACGCCTCGCTCAACAAACAATTCATCTTTGAAGACCCAAGCCGTCAAGGGAACTATAAACTCACTGCATCCGAAAATAGATGAAACCTCGCATCGCCCTCACCATCGGAGATTTTAACGGCATAGCTCCCGAAGTCATCCTCAAAAATATCGATTCGCCTTCCATCAACAAGACCATCCAGCCCATTCTCGTCGGGTCGTTCGACATCTTTCAGTACTACGCAGCGAAGTTGCGGACGAAGAAAAAGCTTGTCCTTGTGGAATCGGCGGCGGAAAAGATCCCCGCGAACAGCGTTCCAGTGCTGAATGTCTATCGCGCCACGGAAAAGAATCTCCAGATCGGAAAAGCGGCGCCCGACGCCGGCGTCTGCGCCGGCATTTCCATCGAGCAGAGTGTTCGTCTGTGCATGTCCGGCGATGTCGAAGCGATGGTAACAGGCCCCGTATCGAAGGAATCGCTCCACATCGCGGGATATAATTTTCCGGGACAGACGGAGATGCTCGCGATGCTCAGCAGGTCGGATAGGGTGACGATGATGCTCATCGCCGGGTCGTTCCGCGTCGGCCTTGCGACCATCCATCTACCGATCGCAAAAGTGGCGGAAAATATTTTCGTTGAGCGGCTCGTCGAGAAACTCGAAACGATGGACACTTCTCTCAGGAAGGATTTCTTGATCAAAGCCCCGAAGATCGGCGTGCTCGGACTCAACCCCCATTCCGGCGAACACGGCGCGATAGGCCTTGAAGAAATAGAGGTCATCGAACCGGCAATCATCAAGGCGAAGGAAAAAGGGGTCGACGCTGCCGGGCCGTTTGCAGCGGACGGGTTCTTCGGTATGGCGATGGAGAAAAAATTCGACGCCGTCCTGGCGATGTATCACGACCAGGGGCTCATCCCGTTAAAGATGACGGGGTTCAATAAAGGAGTGAACTTTTCTGCCGGACTCAAGATCATCCGGACCTCGCCCGACCACGGCACGGCCTTCGACAGGGCGGGAAAAGGAACAGCCGACCCCGGAAGCATGAACGCAGCGATCAACCTTGCACGAAGTATCGCACTCAACAGGAAGAAATAAATTCTCTATGATACGAATTTCGAACGTATCTGTCTCATTCAACAAACAGACCATCCTCGATCACGTCAGTCTCGAGATCAAGGCAGGCGAGTTTGTCTCGCTCGTCGGCACGACGGGCAGCGGCAAGAGCACGCTGTTGCGCCTGCTCTACATGGACCTGATGCCGGAGACGGGTTCTGTGACCGTTGAAAGGTTCGCTTCGAACTCCATCTCCTCAAAGCAAATTCCGCTCCTGCGAAGAAAGCTCGGTATCGTCTTTCAGGATTTCAAATTGCTGGAGGACCGCTCGGTGTACGACAACGTCGCGTTCTCGCTGTATGTGACGAACGCGCGCACTGCGGAGATCAAGAAAAAAGTGTTGAACGTACTCGCCAATGTCGGGTTGAGCCACAAACGGAACAGCATGCCGCATCAGTTGTCCGGTGGAGAACAGCAGAGGGTCGCCATCGCGCGAGCGCTTGTCAATGAACCGATCCTCCTCCTTGCCGACGAGCCAACGGGAAACCTCGACCCTTCCACGTCGCTCGACATCCTCAAACTCCTCATGGGGATCAACACGCAGGGAACGGCGGTGCTCATGGCGACGCATAATTACGAATTGGTAAGAAAGGCACAGGGAAGGATCGTGCAGATCAAGGACAGAAGAGTCTTTGATGTGAAGTTGAAGCGGTAGAATACGCTCTGCAGTACACGCCCCCCTCTAAACCGCAGCTGACCCGGAGACTGCTTCCACCCGCCGCACCTCGGGCACTTTCAGCAAGAGCGCTCTCTCGATCCCGGCGCGGAGCGTCATGATCGACATCGGACACGAAGCGCACGCGCCTGTGAGTTTGACCTTCACGATGCCGTCCGGCGAAATACTCACAAGCTCGACATCGCCCCCGTCGGTCTGCAGGTACGGTCGAACGGCTGCCAGCGTTGCTAAAACTTTTTCGTTCATCAGTTTTGCTGAGGGCTTCCCAACGAGATCTCGATCGTGGGCGCCGCGCTTTGTGAAAGATTCTTAATGCTCACCTGCGCCGCTAGATTCCGGGCGATGCGGGCAATGACTTGCGACTGAGGGCTCTTGGGGTCCGATTCGACGATCGGCCTGCCGACATCCCCGCCGATGCGGATGCTCGTGTCGATCGGGATCTCTCCAAGGAACGGCACACGCAACTCCTTCGACGCTCTCTCTCCGCCCCCCGCGTCGAAAATATTTTCGCGGTTGCCGCAGTGCGAGCAGATAAAATAGCTCATGTTCTCGATGATGCCGAGGATCGGCACGTTCACTTTGTTGAACATCATCAATCCTTTGCGCGCGTCAGCGAGGGAAATCTCTTGAGGGGTCGTAACGATGACGGCGCCCGTGAGGGGAATTTGCTGCACGAGGGTCAGCTGGATGTCGCCAGTCCCCGGAGGCATATCGAAGATCAAATAATCGAGACCTCCCCATTCGACGTCGGACATGAATTGCCGAACGGCCCCGCTTGCCATCGGTCCCCGCCAAATGACCGCCTGCATCGGGTCGACAAGAAATCCGATCGACATGATTTTCACTCCATATTTTTCGAGCGGCTGGAGCTTCTGATTGTGGAGCTTCGGTTTCTCGTGGATGTTGAACATGAGCGGAATGCTGGGGCCGTAGACGTCGCAATCGATAAGGCCGACACTTGCGCCGTCCTGCGCGAGAGCGACTGCGAGGTTGACGGCGACGGTCGATTTCCCAACGCCTCCCTTTCCGCTCGCGACGGCGATAGTGTTTTTCACGCCGGTAAGGAGCGGGCTTGGCTGAACCGCTTGCCGCGACGTGACGTTTGAGGTCATCGAAATTTCGATCTTGCCTGTACCGGGAATAGCCGATCGGATTGCCTTCTCAGACTCGGCCTTTAATTCATCCCGAGCGGGGCACGAAGGCGTCGTCAACTCTATCGTGAACCTGAGGTCCTTTCCGTCAATTTTCACCTCTTTGACGAAATTAAGCGCGACGATATCTTTGTGAAGATCGGGGTCATGCACGGAGCGAAGCGCGTCGAGAACGTTTTCTGGAGTTAATTCTTTCATTCAGTCCTGTCTTTGTTGATCGTTGAGTGTTAAAATTTTTCCGCCCAATATCTTCCTCAGCATCGGGGCAGACATTCTTATTCTACATTTCGGCCGGTGAGCGTGAAAAGCGCCTCACGGTACAACGCTGCCGTCTTTTCGATGATCTCCTGCGGCATCATCGGTCCGGGGGGACGTTTATTAAACTTGATCGATGTGAGGTAATCGCGGACAAACTGCTTATCGAAACTCGGCTGGCTCCCTCCCGCTTTATATTTCGATTTGGGCCAGAAGCGCGACGAATCCGGAGTGAGCAACTCGTCGATAAGGATGAGCTCTCCATTCAACGTCCCGAATTCCATCTTCGTATCGGCGATAATGATCCCTTTCGATTCGGCTATGGCCGACGCCTTGTTGAAGACCTCGATGGTCACGTCGCGCACTTTCTTGCTCATCGCTTCGCCTTCGAGTTTCACCATCTCTTCGAAGCTGATGTTTTCGTCGTGGACGCCGAGTTCGGCTTTTGTCGACGGAGTAAAGATCGGCGACGGCAATCGCGAACTTTCCACAAGCCCGTGAGGAAGAGGGATCCCGCACACGCTCTTCGTTTTCTGATACTCTGCCCATCCAGACCCTGAAAGATAGCCGCGCACGATGCATTCAACGCCGAGCGGTTTCGTTTTTGTAACGAGCATGCTCCGTCCCCGAAGGTCCTGAGCATACTGTTTACACTCTGCGGGATACTCGTCAACGTTGGTCGATACCACATGGTTTTTGATGATCCCCTTCGTTTGCTCGAACCAATATTGAGAAATTTGCGTAAGGACTTTTCCTTTGTCGGGAATCCCCTGCGGCAAAACGACGTCGTACGCCGACAGGCGGTCGGTCGCTACGATGAGGAGATATTCGCCGACTTCGTACATGTCGCGGACCTTGCCGCGCTTCACGAAGCGGAGTTTGGGAAAATTCGTTTCTGTGATAACGTTTGGCTGCGGGGTCATAGAAAATAAAAAGTTATTCGTTCATGATATGTATTAAAAGCTATCTCAAAAATAATCTCTTCGGAGAATCTATGCGTCGATGGATTCTTCACTGCGTCCCGCTTTCGCGGGACTCCGTTCAGAATGACCTCTAAAGAGTTAACATTGCCACGAGGGCACAAAGCCACTAAACAATCAAGATGAAAAAACCTCCCTCTGCGTGATCTAGAGGCCTAGTGGCATTTCTTTTTGCCGTTTGATTCAGTGAAAAACCGCGCTCGTCGCTTATGAGCGCATTGGATCCATGAACGTCCGTTTGAGCTGAAGCGCGGCATGCAGTCGTGCGATGTATTCGCCCTGCGATATTTCCACCGCTCCGAGGCTTTCGAGGTGCGGCGTCATAAATTGCGCATCCAGCAAAACAAAACCGCGCTCACCGAGCCGATGCACGAGGGCGACGAGCGCAACTTTCGAGGCGTCGGTCATCACACTAAACATCGATTCGCCGAAAAAAGCTCCTCCGAGAGCCACGCCATACAGGCCGCCGACAAGCTCGCTGCCGAACCAGGATTCGACCGAGAAAGCGCATCCGCGGCGATGGAGTTCACAGTAACTGCGGATGATGTTCTCGGAGATCCATGTCTCTTCGCGGTCGGCGCATTTCCGCATGACGGTCTCGAATGCAGAGTTGAAGCGAACGTCATAGATCTCTTTGTTCAACGTCTGTCTGAGACTCCGGGCGATCTTGAGACCGTCGAGAGGGAAAACCGCTCTGCGCTTTGGCTCGTACCATCTGATCTCTCCTTCTTTGCCGTCGGCCATCGGAAAAATTCCGCGCCGGTAGGCATTGAGGAGAAGCTCGGGGTCGATCATCTCTCGAGCAACGGCATCGTTATGGAATCGCGGGCCCGGCATGACAAACGACCGTCGGTCATGCCCCTTCGCGTTCGGACGTCGAGCGCAAAGGTTTCGGCGGCAAATTAAGGATCTCATCCGGGAAATGTTCGACGATGTACGAGACAACGTCCTTTACCGAAAGGATGCTGATCGGCTTCCGTTGATCGTCGACGATCGGAACGTGCCGGTATCCGCCGACGGACATCATGTTCATCGCGTATGCGATCGAATCGTCGAGGTGGAGCGTTTCCGGAGACTTGGTCATCACTTCTTTAATCGTCAGCGTTGCGTAATTAAGCTTCTTGTTGAGGATCTTCATCAAAAAATCTCGTTCTGTAAAGATGCCCGTGAGCACGCCGTTCTCTGTCACAAGCACACAACCGGTCTTCTTATGCTGCATGAGGTCGATCGTCGTCCCCAGGCTGGCCGTACTTTCCACGACGACCGCCCTGCCGAGTTCAAGGGTCCGGATCGGCTGTTGGATCGTTTCGTTGGAAAGAACCTTCGTCGTTCGTTTCTCGTGCTCGAACATCTCCTCCATCTCGTCGTTAAGCTCATGCGTGCTCATACCGTCCTCCTCAAAAAATGAATGACGCGTTTAAAACGCCCGGCAATTACCGCTCAAACAATGTAATTGAGTCCGCGGTCGCCGCGCAGATGGTTCATGAGGACCCCGTTGAACGTCCGGTGTTCTCCGAGATAAGTCAATAATATAGAGGCCGCCATAAAAATGCCCGGATGCTTAAGCATCATTACTTCAAATAAATGTGACTCGATAAAAAAATGGTGAGGGAACAGCTGAATTGCCAGCATCATTATTTTACAACCAATGGAACCGAACAACTATCGCATTCGCACAGACTGCGCAAGTAATCGAACGTGTAAAGTCCAGAGCTATGCCCGTCTCCCCATTCCAACCGAACGGCGTATTGTCCGACGGGCACAACGGAAGCAAGCGTGAATTCGCCCGGTCTCAAAATTGGGAGAAGAGCCTTCGTGGTCTTTTCTTCCCGTTCGATTTTACAGGCGGCGCATGGGCACGATGCACGCAGATGGCCCAATGAATAATGCCCCGCATGCCGGTCGTCCCAAATTATAGAGAGCTCCGATGGAGAAGTCTGCTGTATTCGAAGAGGCTGCACAAGTGTAATGTAGTTTTTTTTGGCGAAAAATGAAAGATGGGACCGGTTCAGAATGATGTGGCTCCGGGTTTTTACTGCGCCCGTTCA
>DATJXA010000083.1:0-7195 GCA_035500675.1 Bacteroidota bacterium
CGTTCAGGGTTCGGGGTTCGGGGTTCGGAGTTCTTCGTTCAGCGTTAGAAGCTAAAAACTACGAACCACCAACGACGAACCACGAACTACGAACCAAGAACGACGAACGCTGAACGAAGAACTACGAACGACGAAACTCAAAACTCAACGCTCACGCCCAGCGACGGCACGATGCCGAGGGATGGCGGCTGTTCGGGCCGGCTGTCTGCCTGGTTCCAGCTCGGCGGTTCGAGCGTTTTACGGTTATAGACGTTCTGAATATCCAGATAGACGCTGAGCGCGCTTGCGTGAAAATTCCACCGCCGTGCAACGCGAAGGTCCAGACTGTGATTGACGCCCACTCTCGCCGAATTGTAATCCGAGACGAGCCGATTGAAGGTCCCCTCCGTGTACGGCGTGTACGGTATACCGGTGTAGAACCGAAACGTGCTCGTCGCCTCCCACCGATCGTTAATGATATACCCGCACCCGATATTTAATTTCCAGCGCTGGTCGTTGTTGCTCGGCCTGCTCACTCCGTCGAGCGCTTTGAACATGGACTCTCCGTAACTAAGCGTCAGCCGTCCATAGAACGGCGTTTCAGAAAGTCTTTTTTCTATGTAGAGGTCGATGCCTTCGGCAAACCCCGTCCCTCCGCTTTCCAGCCAATCGAGTCCGAACGACGTGTATGCATCGGCGACGTCGCGCAATTCCGTTCCCGTGTTCACCATGACGAGATACTGGCGCGTGACGCTCGCAGGGTAATCATAGTACTCTTTGAGATATGCCTCGAGGCTTATTTTAAGGTCGCTTTGGAGGTAGTGCTCAATTCCCACGACGTATTGGTTCATTTTCAAATATGTCAGATCTTTATTCAGGTTGAGGGGATTGCCGACAACCCAGATATACGACGGCGCCTGAAGGTATTTCCCTACGCTTCCGGTAATTTTAGTAACCGATGAAAGCGCGTAAGAGGCCGAAAACCTTGGTCCCGCTGCGAACGAATCGGTGATGAGGTCAAAATAATCCCCGCGCACGCCAAGAGTCAACGTCATAGCTCCGACCCTCTGGGAAACCTGCGCATACGCGGCTCCTTTATGGGCGGAGGTGTCTCGGGAAAAATCGACCGCTACGGTCTTTGGTTCTTGGGTGAACCCGGTTTCGATCGCCTGCAGGTTCATCGCACTGTGGAGCCGCGCTACCCTTCCTTCAACTCCGAATGAAATGTCCGTGGAGTTCATAACATGCAGATCCACGTCTTCGCGAAGCGAGGTTTCGCGCTCGATCGACATATTTGAAACATATGGATTATGTGCGTCTCCGTTCTGGTGATAGTTGAAATCCGAGTATGACGTGCGGAGGGTCGTCAGAGAATAGCCGTTCCCGAATCCGTGCCGCCATGTGGCTCCTCCGATCCCCTCGTTCTGAGTGCTAAACAACTCGCGTGCATTGAGGTTCCGCTCTGCTTGCGTGTCGTTGAAGAACCTCACCTTGTCGATCGCTCCCGTCCCAAGCACTTCAACGTTATCGTCGGTGCCGATACGGTAGGTCGCCTTGCCGAGAAAATCCCAGTAGTACGGCGCGAATGCAAAACCGTAATATTTAAAGACCGGGTCGAGGTAGCTTCTTCGCACGGAAAACAAGTAGCCTCCCCCCGCTGCCACCGGGCCTTCGAGATTGAGCCCCGCCTCCGTCGCAGAGACCGTCGCCTTGACATGGTTCTCGTCCGTGCGAGGGTCGCGGATCCCGATCGACATCACCGATGAAAGCTTATCGCCGTACCGAACGCCGAACCCGCCGGCGGAGAACGCCGTGTTCTCGACAAACTCGAGGTTGATGAAACTCACCGACCCCGCGCCGGAGCCTTCCGTCCCAAAATGGTCGATGTTCGGTACTTCGAGATTGTCGACAAGAAAAAGGTTTTCGGTGGCCGCTCCACCTCGCACGATGAGGTCGTTCCTGTCTGGCCGCGTTTGCGTGACTCCGGGAAGCGTCGCGACGTTGCGGATAATATCGTCGAACGCTCCCGCCGTATTCTGGATCTCTCTATACGAAAGATACTGCGTGCTGACAGGAAGCTCTGGAATGAGTATCTGTTTGCCCGTCACGAGAACCTCACCCACTTGGATCGACTGCTCGGCAAGCGCGAATGTCACCTTCGCTGCCTCGGACGGGCGCACGACGACATCCCTTTGAATCGAAGGCGCATACCCTACCGCCGACGCCTGCACTTCATATGTCCCCGGAGGGACCTGCCGGATCGTAAAGACTCCCTTGTCATTTGTCGCCGCCCCGAGCGTCGACCCGAGAATAACGACCGTCGCAAGCGGGATCGAGTCTTTCGTCGTACTGCTATAGACTATGCCGGATATTGTACCGGCGCCGGACGATTGAAATGAAAGAGCGGCCGGCGTCAGCAGCGCTACTGCTGCGACGCATCGGAGAAGGCGCGCATGAAACCGTAAGACCATGACAAAACTATTGGGAGAGGAATCGAAAAAAAATTAGGTTCTTTTCGGAACGGTATGCCCCGAAAACGCTGTTAAAGATAGTCGAAATAATTGAAGAAAAGCAAGGTGTGCAGCTGAAGAGAGAAGAAAGAAGATCGCGCTGGGAAATGTATTTAACTCAAAAAAAGTGGACCGCTAAGGCGCGAAGGCGCAGAAAGCTCATGCCCATCTTTGTGTCTTCGCGGCCTGATGGCATAGAAGAAGTTCTCTCCCCATTCCGCTAATACGCTCCCTTCCCCATGAGCACGACATAGAGCGTCGCGAAAAGGATCTCGATATCGAACATGATCGATTTGTTCTCGATGTAATAGAGGTCCAGCAGCACCATTTCTTTGAAACTCACTTCGCGCCTGCCGGAGATCTGCCACAACCCTGTGACGCCGGGTTTGGCGTTGCTGCGGAGTTCGTAGTAGCCGCTCATCCTGTTGTCCGGAGAAATGTTCTTCAGGTCGGCCATAGAAAGGGGCCGTGGGCCGACGAGGCTCATGTCGCCCATCAGCACTGTGAGAAATTGCGGTAACTCATCGATGCTGAATTTCCGGAGGATCTTTCCGACGCGCGTGACGCGCGGGTCGCTTTCGACGAAGAACAGTCCTCCCGTCCTCTTATTGACTTTGTAGAGTTCCTCTTGCTCCTCTTCGGCATTTTTTCTCATGCTCCTGAATTTCAGCAATTTGATCTCTGTCTTCCCTTCGGCGAGTGCCCTCGTTTGTTTGAAGAAGATCGGACGGCCGTCCTCAATAAGGATCGCCGCGGCTGCGACGAGAGTGAGGGGCAGCGTGATGATGATGCCGATCAACGAGCCGACGATGTCGAACGCGCGCTTCGCCCACGATTTGATCCGTTCCGTGGCGATCCTCTTGCGTGAATAGAGGGGGATGCCGACGATATCGTGGATCTGGGGAAATCGGAACATCTCGTCGAATTCGGGGGAAAGGATCTTCAATTCGATATTTTCCTTCCGGCAGATCTCCAGAAGGTCCGGCATTCGTGCCGCGTCGTCGATCGAAGGGACGAGAACTCTGTCGATCTTTTTCTCAAAAATAACGCGGCGAAGGTCTTCCGGCAGGTATCGCGGGCTGCGACTGTTCCCGTGATCTTTACGATGGGGTTTGTCATCCATTTTCTCGATGATCCCCTCAACCCTGCATCCAAGCTGCGGCACCTGGGCGTACGTCTGCAGAATTTTCTCGCTGACGCCGTTGTAGCCGATGATGAGCGCGTTGAACGTTCCATAGCCCGCCCGCTGCATGAGGGCATTGAGCTGGTTGAGGACCATACGTCCGACGAGGAAACCCAGCGGCATGAGCGCAAACAAAAGGACGGAATAACCTCGCGGAGAATTTTCCCAGTTGAACAGGACGAGAAATGAGAAAAATGTGGGGATGGTAAGAAAATAAGCCCTAAGCCCGATGGAGTGTTGCTCCCTTGTCGTCACGTGGTACGCCGCCCGATACAGTCCCAGCACCGATGCAAATACGATGAACATCGTCCAGCATATCAGAGCCATCTCAAAAAAAGATTTGTGTGTCAGGCGCGGAGCTTCCCCGATCTTACGGCGCAGATAGTAGGAGAGAACTGCACAACCCCAGAGAGCGACGCTGTCGACAAGAAGGGCAAGAATAATATAGACCTGCCTCCAGTTGCGCTTTAAAAATGACTTGATCGCACGTCTTGTCACGAAAGATAACTCCTTCCGGACCGGACATGCTTATCGCCTGCAACCGAAAGCGCAACTTTTAAGGAACAGATCCACCGCCGAGTAGGGGGGAGCATACTCATGAGTGATGAGAAATTTATTTTTCTGCTTAGGCACACCCGCATGCGTGGAACTTCCTGCATGCGGCTTCAAGGGAATTTTGCAACCAAGAACTGCTTTCCCCCAACTCGTTGCTTCATCTCGATCACAACATATTACCTCTGGGGGGTGAACTTCTATCGAGTAACGATACTATATTCTCAAAATTCTGTCAGAGATGCAAGAGACGTCCGTGTTTAATATCACATCCTTTGAAATTCGAACAGCGTCTCGGAGATTCGCAATTTTTTTTGGGAGAACTGCATCTTCTAGATAATCAAGACGTTGGACAACTTTCACAGAAGATCGATGGCATTACGGTTTGGATGCCCGCCAAAAGCATGCGGGTATGACGAGTGTGTACGTCATTCCCGAACGTTTGTATCGGGAATCCACAAGCCTGAAAAATATTCAAAGTGTAGCACTGCTCGAAAATCGGTCGGGCAGATTGGAAAAGATGTGGCTCGCTTAGACCTTCTTGTCATGAAGCCTGAATTTCATCATAGACGACAACGTTCTTTTGAGCGATCCGTTCCCAATTGTGTGATTTTTCAACCAGCTTCTTTAGTCCTTCAATCTCCTGAGTGTCAATTTTTTCATCGATTAATTGTGCAATATGGTCCTTGAGATCCTGAACGTTGCCGGTTTCGAAATGGCGGGCATCGCGGAGTGGGATCTCGAGGTTTGCGGCAATATCGCTGACAAGAACGGGAACACCATAACTGAGCGCTTCCAGCAGTGAGATCGGAAAGCCTTCATGCGACGAAGGTAGAACGAAAAGCGCGGCGTTCGAATAAAGTTCGTCCAGTTCTTGACCGAATATCTTACCCGTCAAAATTGCTCCGTGTTGTTCCGCAAGAGATCTGATCAAAGTACCGTACTCGCTGGGATGATCCTCCCCCCCGGCAATAACGAGCAGAAAATCTTTCTTGCCGATAGCGCCGTACGCCTTTATCAAATCATGAAGTCCCTTTTCCGGAACAAAACGACAGGCCGTAAAGATGTATTTCTTCCGGCCTATTCCGTACTTGAGAATAGCATCGCCACGCGGTAATATTTTGTGCTGTGTCACTCCGTTCGGTATAACGTCAAACCTCTTGTGAGGATATTTCTGTTGCAGCGTCTCTTTGATGTTGTTTGAAATAACAATAACCCTGTGAGAGAAAAGGACGCCGAACATTTCCCCCGCTCTCAAGGCCGCTTTTGCGACCCCGTTCCATTTCTTTCTTTCATAATCGAACCCATGATGTGTCATGACGACTTTCAGGCCGAGAAGCCGGGCGAGCGGAGCGAGAAGCGCGGGTCCGATGGCGTGAATGTGGATGATATCGGCAGATTTTACGCGGGCGAGCAGGATGCAAAGAGAGGTATGAACAATGGCCTCCAAACTCTTTAATCGAGGACACCATACGTTAATGAGGTGCACTCCATTCCATGAAGACAAACGTTTTTCAGAAGGGAAGTACGGAGATCGTGTAAACAGGGTGACGTCGCAGCCGGCGCGGGAAACTCGGGGATATAATTCTTCGCAATGCTTTTCTATTCCCCCCTGAATGTTGGGTATTCCCCTCGTGCCCGTAACAAATACTTTCGTATTATCTGCCCATTAAACATGACAAGAAGAACAGGCCTCGCCCACAATTCACCGGTTAAAGAATTCTCCAAACTGGGTGTAATGTACTTCCTCTTTCTTGTGAAGTTTTCTTTTTTCGGGAATGCCAAGATACGACGGTCTGTCCGGCGCGGTGAGATCGTGTCTGATATTGTTAAAATCGATGTATGCATCAAAGTCGATATCCCGGCCTAAAGTGACTTTTGCTTTATTGAGGACCACCCAGGCCATGACCGGCAATTTGGGAAGGAACGTCAGGCGCGGGTTTCTCATTGCAGTTCTTGCGGTCGTCACCATCCAGCAATTTTGTGTGCATGCAGCAACTTTTTTTCTGATTTCAACGGCTTTGGGGCCGTTGAAGACCTCTTCCCACGATTGTTCTTCAAGGTTGCCAGTCAGCAGGTCGGGCCTGACATTGCACGCGTACACATCGCTCCACGGATCGACAAAGATAAAATCGGTTGCTGCAGTACATTCGATCAAACGGTCGTGTCCAAGAACCTTTTCCATTAGACCGAGGTTCAGGTACGCCCTGAACCAATTTTTGACGGAATTCGTCCGGAGCATTTCCGTGATAAGGTTCTGGATCTCCCTTGCGACTCTCGTGCGATTGTACGGAATATTGTCGCTTTTGTGGAATTGGAAAGCATTGTGAAGAGCGGATGTGGCAAGCTCCACCCCCATTTTTCTGGTCAACTGGTACAGCTTTGCCAACTCTTGTACATTGTCATCCTGAATAACAGTCGCAAACCCGAGGTCTGTTCCGCCTAATTCCTTCAGTCGCCTTAACCCGTTCACTTTCTTGTTGAACCCGTCCTCTTCGCCGCGAATCTTATTGTTCGTCAACTCAAACCCTTCAAGGCTGAAACGAACCTTCGTGTGGGGAAATCTTTTAATGATAGGTTCCAAAACCGAAGCATTGAGCCCGTTCGAACTGATTTCCAGTTTTTTCGCTTTGGGATGAAGGATCTCGCAAATTTCCATGAGGTCCTTACGAAGAGTCGGTTCTCCGCCGGTAACGTTGAGATTGTCGATCCCCCCCGGAAGTTTTTCGAGGGACTTAAGGCTTACTTCTTCAGACGGAGCTGTTGGGTATTTCCAGATGTAACACATGGAACATTTTGAATCGCACCGGTATGTCGTGATAACTGTGACGTCCATTCGGAGATTTTGGTCGTAGGATTTGAGTTTTAAGTCGTACCTTCCGACCCCTGATTTTTTCGGAGGCAATCTGTTAAAAACGGGAAGGAACAGGCCAAAATGATATATATATTATGCAAACATTACTGCAGGAAT
>DATJXA010000084.1:0-17162 GCA_035500675.1 Bacteroidota bacterium
TTCCATGGCTTCCCATATCAAACCGCACAAACGTCGCTTTCACGTCGCCGAGGGAAACCGTTTCCCCTTTTTTGATGGAGACCATCTCTCCATGTTGTTCTTCGGCCCCCGTTCCTTGCTCGAGCGAAACCGGCGACACGTAGAGATCGCTCGATAAAAAAGATTTGATGTCGGGAGTCCGCATGAGACCTTGCTCCCCAGACTGGAACATCACGGGCGAAAGGTCGAAACGGGTGCCGCCTTTTTCGACCTTGACGTTGAACGCAAATTTGTTTCCTCCGATCGGCCGATTGCCGGTATAGGTGAGCGTGTAACCAAAAGCTTGCTGCGGCGTGTCGATCGAGAGGGCAAGATGTTGTTTCTCGCTGTATTTTCCGGAAGCAAGGACTCCAAGGAAGAAAATCGCCAACCCGATATGCGCGATCTTGCCGCCCATGAGGCGCGGATCGCCTTTCGCCGTGAGATAGGCGATTTCAAGGTTGACAAAAAGGGCAAACGACGATGCGAACCCCAGCAACAACATCATGACATCCTGGACGCCGAACTGCTCCATGACAAAAGCGAAGGCTGCGGAAAGCGCGATCCATTTAACCGCGCGCTTCAACGCCTGCACGGTGTCTTCATTTTCCCATCGCACGAGGAGACTGTAGCCGATCAGAAGGCCGATGATGATCGCGAGCGGAAGGTTCATCGTATCGTAAAACGACCCTTCGACATTCGTGTTGGAAAAAAGAGGGAGGCTCGTCCCGAAAAGAACGACGGCCGCAACCGCAAGAAGAGCGAACGCACCAAGACTGACGGCAAACCCTCGCGAACGATAGTTAAGGGGCGACGTGTTCACGTGTAATTCAAACCGGCGCCGATAGAGCATGCCGAATCCGACGACGGCGAAAAGAGCGAGAAAACTTATGAGCAGCCAGTAGACGACGGCGCCGGGGTTGGTAAAGGAATGGACGGACGAATCACCGAGCACGCCGCTTCGCGTGAGGAAGGTGCTGTAGAGAACCAAAAGGAACGCAAGAATCGCGAGGAAGAAATTTGTTTTGACAAAATTTTCCATCCTCTTTTGAATGATCATTGTGTGGATGAGGGCCATCAGCACGAGCCACGGAACGAGCGACGAGTTCTCGACCGGATCCCATCCCCAATATCCTCCCCATCCAAGAACGCCGTATGCCCAATACGCGCCAAGCATGATGCCGAAGCCCAAGATCAAACCGGAGAAGAGTACCCACGGAAAAGATGCGTTCAACCATGAGGCATAGTCCTTCCGCCAAAGCCCTGCCACTGCGAAGCTAAACGGCACCGCAGTTACTGCAAACCCAATGAACAATATCGGCGGATGGACCACCATCCAAAAGTTCTGGAGAAGAGGGTTCAGCCCTTTGCCGTCCGGCGGAATTTGGCCGACAGCAACCTGTCCGGGGAAAGCATCCCATATCATTCTAAACGGAGATTTAAATAGGAGCAGCAGCACGAGGAACGATTGCGTCGCGAGAAAAACGCTCAGCACGTGTGCCTCGAGGTTGCGCGTTCGTGTGTATCGCAACACGAAGAAACTGAGGATGGCGGAACAGAACGCCCAGAAGAGGAAGCTTCCTTCTTGCCCCGCATAAAATGTTGAGATGAGATAGTGAAGAGGCAACGACCTGTCACTGTATTCCCACACATACGCGAATGAAAAATCGTGCTGAAGGATGTTGCTCATTAACAACACGGCGGCGGCAATGACGCTTCCGCCGCTCAGGTAGAGGGCTCTCCTTCCGATCACAAGCATGTTCTTCTCATCCGAGGCGGCACGGTAATACGACCAAACGCCTGTTATCCCGCTCACTAATGCAATTAGAAGAACCAGTGTACCCATTACCCGACCGCTCCGTTCAGTAGATTAGAAATTTCTTTCCGTAAACTTGACATCGATCTTTCCGTTGATGTGTTTCGTCGCATCCATAATATTACCGTTCTCATCGACGACGCCCGGATGACAGCCTGAATTGCCGCATGTCGTGAGATCGAGTCCCTGGATGTGTCCTTTCGGCGGAAGCCCATGGCACGTTCCGCAGGCCGCTTCCGCTGCGCCGCCGGTCCATTTTGGCGAATAGTTGTTGCCGGTGATGACAGAATCGGTGTAGATATATTGTTTATCGGGCGACGCGCTTGCTTTCGTCACCTGCCAATTTCCATGACAATACGTATTATTGCACGTCAAAGCGCCGGGGTCGTACGAAGGATGAGGTATGTACTTTCCGCTCGCAGTGACGAGGTTTGCAAGAGTATCACCCAAGACGACACGTGCCGGTAATCCTCCGTCGAGATGGCCGGGGGCGTACACTTGCGACGGCACGTTATGGCACTCCTGGCACTTCACGGCTTTTCCGATCATCGCTTTAAGATGTTCTTGATGCGCTCCCACTCCTCTGGCACTCGTGAGCGTGTCTCCGTTTACATCTCGCGGAGGCGCCCATACACCGATGCTGTCCGGCGATGCGCTGAAATCTCCATGGCATGTGTTGCACGCCTCGGGTCCATTTGT
Organism: Bacteroidota bacterium; assembly: GCA_035500675.1. GTDB lineage: Bacteria > Bacteroidota > Ignavibacteria > UBA10030 > UBA8401 > JAGVPT01. Next base: position 2,534 of record DATJXA010000084.1, read on the forward strand.
ATGAGTGTGGCATGTGAGACACGATTTTTGCGCAGTCCCGCCCGCATACGTCGGACCGTGGCAGAATTTACAGTTCGTCATATCCCAGTTTTGGTTTCGAATGACGTCGCCGTGAAAATTAGCCGAAGTTGGGTTTGCGAACCCGTCGCCATGCACACTCAGGGTTGGAACTGTCGGCATCTGGTCGTTCTTCAATTGGCTGCAACCGGCCAGAAATCCAACCGACGCGATGAAAATAATTCCGAGAATAATTTTAGTGCCCACGCTTGTTTTCATAGTTCGCTCACTTTTTTCCATGACAGTATCCGCAGAACCCTATTCCGGCAACTCCTCCGAGGGCTATAGGCTTGGCGTTGGGATCGGTATGACATGCGAAGCACGTTGATCCGGCGTTCGTGTGCCAATCGCCATCGCTGTTCCCGGACATAAACCCGATCGGGTGCGTTTTCGGGTTCGTCCCTTTAATGCCGTCGGGGTCGACGTGGCATTTCATGCACGTCGGGTCGGACCCTTCGACGTCGTGGCACGACATGCAGCTTTCGATATCTCTTCGCGCGAGCCGTGCATGTTCTCCACCGCCCGTTCCGACGCCAATCGTGACAAATCCCGCCGCTTCATGAGAGATCGGGATTACTCCTCCAAGCGCCTCGCTGCCGTTTTGATGGCAATCGTTGCAAAACGCTTGCTCATGATGACACACCTGGCAATCGGCGGCATGCCCTTTAGCGTCGATGCCATGCGTGAACCGATAATTAATATCGTGTACCGCCTGCCCTTTTAGCGCTTGAGATTTATCGTCGCCCATCGTGCGGGGAGAGATCATGCCGATTTTTTCCTTGGGCGAAAGGGCTGTGAGATTGGAACCGTCATGGCATTGTGCGCAATAATTTTCCGTATGACACATCGAGCATTGACTACCCATCGCATTCAGGCGCGCCTGGGCGGAATGATTTTTCAGGAAGTTTCCCTCGTTGTGCGACGCCGGGCGCAATGTCGCGAGGTTCGTGTGACACGTCTCGCACTGGTTCGTGACCTTTGTGTTGTTGTGACACGTCGTGCATGTTGCCATCGCCGGCATGTTGGCCGCAGTTGCGTAGTCGACTTTATCGAGTCCTGTGTGACAGGTAACGCACTGCATCTTTCCGTCGGTGACGTGCATTTTATGGTTGAAACGCAACTCTCTGGCTTCTCGCGGAAAAGGGACCGGATTTTTTGCATCGACATGGCAATAACCGCATGTACTCTTTACCTCATCCTCGTGGCAAGTCTGGCACACTGCGTGTCCCGGCACCAGCTTGTCGGATGAAGACTGGCTCGCCGCCGCTTCGTTATGGCACGTTGCGCAATCGATCCCCACTTCGGTGATATGTTTCTGGTGGGAAAATTTGATCACCTGCGCCTTGTCTGCCGCCTTGACTCCATCATCCGCCGACCAACTTCGTGCGAAAACGATGATGATCGCAGCGAAAAGGCACGCTCCAAAGACTAGAATTTTGTTTCTCATAGAATTCCTTTAAAACCAACTGAGACGGTCACTGAACCAGTAGTTTACTTTCGCGAAAACGCGCACATCGTTCGCATAGAGCGGGTTGCGCATCCATTGAACAAGAATATCTGTCGAAAGAGCCGGAGAGGGACGGTACGTCGCTCCGACGCTGCTGTTCAACACATTATTTTTCGGCCCGTTGTCCTCAAGCTGATAGCTCGCAATCCCAAAGCCGAAATTCGGCGTCAACTTTCGCTCCATCATTGGATAGACTGCTTGGAGCGAGACGCCGTTGAGGTCGCCGGCATAGCCGAAATTTTGAGTGTATGAAAGATTAACGATATCGTAAGTTCCTCCGACAGTGAGCCGCCCGCTGTTTGCATCGGTATACTGGACGGCGGCATAACGAGCGAATGTGCGGACCGAAGGCGTCACTTCGTACTCGAGACCGCCTTCGATCTCCTGCGTGCTGTTGGTGTTGAAAACCGAAAAGATCGAATTATAGGCGACACGCGGCTGACGATACAGGTAGTCGGCCGATGCGCTCAGCGAAGAGACAATGCCGAAATTCGCTTCCACTTGCGCGCGTGAGATCCGTGAGAAATTAAGGTCGTAATCCGACCGGCCGTAGACATTCACCTTATTCAGAAAATCGTAGCGTGCGTCGAGGCTCGCGTACTCTTCTACTTCGGGAGAATACGCGATGACGATGACGTAGGGATTAAAAAGCGAATCCGCCCTTACGGCCGTGAACGGCTCGGGCTTCCTTGTGCGGTTCATATAGCTGAGACCGACGATGCCGTTGTCTACCGGTTCGAAGGTCACCTGTCCGCCGTACAGTGCGTTATCGGGGAAACTTCTTTTCAGATCGATCGTGCGCGATTGAATGACGTTGTATCCGCCGTACGCCGTCACGGCGACCTTGCGATCGAAGAGCGACGCCTTTGCAACCACACCGTCCATCAAACCATTCCCCACGCCCGCAAACACAAACTGCCGTCCCACCGAAACGTCGGCGACATCCGCGATCTCTCTCGCTTTGACGGTCAACGATGAAAGGCGCATCTCCGGATCCGTGCTGATCACCGTCCCGAAATCTTTCGAGAGCTGAAAATTTGTATTGAATGAGTAGCGCTCTTGGGTAAAATCGAATTGCACGTTTTCGAAACCGCGGAGGTAATTCTGCGTTTCGAGCGCGGCACCCCGGCCCTGCCATCCATAGAATGAAGTCGTAAATCGACCGGACGTGAACTGCGCCGATGCGGTCGCCGCTCCTGCAACAAGGCCGATCAATAGTAGTCTATATTTCATAGCGCAATTTCCTTTGCTCGTGTGAATGCTGTAAAGACAAGGATTGTGCCATTCGTGCTTCGATATTTCCGTATTGTTTTCTTCAATTTCGTCCAATCATATGAAAGATTCTTCCAAGTATCAAGAATACCCCAACAACCTTCTATAAAATAGGAATCCCGCCTCATCAGGAGACGAGGCGGGATTGTTTGCGGTCTGGAGGCTTTGCCGAGCCTCGGGGGATAAACGCCAGCATGTAGGGTTGCCGGCGGGGGAAGTATCGCTCCCGTGAAGGAGCGAATACACTCGTTACTTTGCGGCGATGGGATGTTTAATTTTTTCCCACGCTTCTTTATAATTGAATTCTTTGAAAGTCGGACTCTTACTGTTGTGACACTTCGTGCAGAGTTTAGGGTCGTCCTTTGCGATCACCAATCCTGCGGCCTCTGCCTTCGCCACATCCTTCATCACGGGCATCGACTTATAGTCCGAGCCGGCACCATGACACGATTCGCACTGGACGCCGTCCTGCGGCTTCAGCGCACTCGTCAATTCTTTGCTCTCGCCGTATCCGGTCACATGGCACTCCAAACATTCCGGAGCTTCCGACGCTTTGACTTTGAGGCCTTTTGCTTTAGCGATCTCTTCCGCCTTTGGCGTCTCAAGAGTTGCGAACGCGCTGGCGTGCTTCGACGCTTTCCAAATATCGAACTGCTTTCCCTGCTTCTCAGTCTTGTGACACACGGAGCAGAACGTCACTCCGACATATTTATGTTCAGCAAACGACGATTGCGCAAGGAACCCCGCAAGAACGACCACTAGGGCCAACTCGACAAACCTTTTCATCTTGCTCTTTTTCCTTTCCTGTACTAATGACCGCTGTGTTCAAAAAATCTCGACAATATTGACTTCAAATAATGTGCCGAGCTGTTGATGACGAATTTTCGTGTTTTTTGAGAGTTTTGACAGGCTTAAATCTCAAATCCAAGAAGGTGATGAAAATTTATTTTGCAGGGATAAGAATCGCAACCAACCGGACATGCTGTCATAGTTGGCCCCATCGCTCCTCTCGCCCTTCAACGTTGCGCGCATTTATGAAGAGTCGAGCACCTTACGGACGATTTCAAGGATCTCATCCGGTGAATATGGTTTCTGAACAAACGCTTTGAGACCGGTCTTAAGCATCTCCGCTTTGAGTTCCTGATCGACGTAACCGCTTGCGAGAATCACTTTGACGTCCGGATTGATCTGCTTCAGGCGGACGAATTCCTCGACTCCAGTGAGGTGGGGCAAACCCATATCCGTCAAGACGAGTTTGATCTCGCTTGCGTGTTCTTTGTAGACGCTCACTGCCTCGTAGCCATTGGTGGCCGTTAGTATTTTGTAGCCGCGGCGCTCAAGAAGAGATTTAACGATGCCGAGGAGAAGCTCTTCATCTTCAACAAGCAGGATGGTTTCGACTCCTCCCGGGGGACCCTCGCTTTCCGTAAGACCCGAGCTGGATTGGTCCCTTTCGACCGACGAGACGGGAAAGAATAAAGAGAATGTCGTCCCTTTGCCTATCTCGCTTTCGAGGTTGATAAACCCATGGTGCGCATGGATCACCCCATGTACGACTGCCAGGCCAAGCCCCGTTCCGCGGCCTTTTTCTTTTGTCGTAAAAAACGGCTCAAAGATTCGCTTCGTTAATTCCTCGTCCATCCCTTCCCCCGTATCCGCAACGCTGACGCACACATAATCGATGTTGCGTGCTTCGGCAAATTGCTGACGAAGAGAATCCCCCGATATTTTCGACGTTCGGATCGCCAACGTTCCGCCGTTAGGCATTGCGTCCCGAGCGTTGACGCATAGATTGAGAACGGTTTGATGGAGCTGCGTGTGATCTGCGTCGATAAGGGGAAGGTCCTTTTCGAGCGTTCGTGAGAACGTAATGATCTTCGGGAATGTCTCGTAGAGCATCGAGATCAACTCTTTGACAAGGACGTTCACATCGAGAGGTTGAAACGAAGTTTCGGATTTCCGCGCGAACGTGAGAATTTGCCGGACGAGTCCGGCACCGCGCTGCACGGCTCTGTTGATCGCCGCGATGCTTTCAGAGAATTTCTCCGGGTCATCTCCTAATCGTTCGAGCACCGTCGCATAACCGATGATGATCCCGAGGATATTATTGAAATCATGCGCGATGCCTCCGGCGAGTGTGCCGACGCTTTCCATCTTCTGGGCTTGTAACAGTTGTTCTTGCAATCTCTTACGATCCGTGATATCCTGTTTGATGGCGATGAAATGTGTTATTTCTCCTTTTCTGTTCTTCACGGGCGTAATCGTCATTTCTTCGTCATACAAGCTGCCGTCTTTCTTCTTGTTGACAAGCTCGCCATGCCATGTCCCCCCCGACACAATGGTCTCCCAGAGATTCTTATAGAACAAAGAATCCTGCTTGCCGGATTTCAGCAACCTCGTGTTTTGCCCGAGGACCTCCTCAAAAGAATAACCGGTCATTTTCGTGTACGCTGGGTTCACCCACGTGACGACTCCGTTTGTATCCGTGATGACAATTGCGTTGGCCGTAGAGAGAAGCGCGGCGCTCTGCAGACTAAGTTGTTCTTCTGTCTTTTTGCGTTCGGAAATATCACGAATTGTGCTTTGTGAAAATAATTTCCCGCCGACTTCGACTGTACGGATGCTCGCTTCAACCGGAAATATCGTGCCATTTTTTCTTCGATGATTCGCTTCGAAGACAATGCCGCTCTTTGTGCGAAGGGATTCGGTCACCTCGTTGATTTCAGGCATATCCTCTGCCGGCCGCAAATCTCTTACCGTCATCTGGAGGAGCTCTTCGCGAGTATAGCCGTACGCTTCGACGGCGCGGTCGTTCGCCTCAATAATTCTTAGATCGTCGGCGTCGACCAGAAGGAAAATATCGTTCACGGATTTCGTCAAGTATTCGTAATGAGCCGCAAGGGCTTTCCGCTCCAACTCCGCTTCATACATTTTTTTATAGAACTCCGTGTACTGGTTCTTCCAAATCAACACGATAACGGAGCCAAGCGACGCAATAAGAGCGGCAACAAGGATGTTGATCAGCCATTCATCCTTTTGAAGAGGCGCAAGGACTTCCACAAAATCCGACTTGGCGACCAAAAACCACGTCGTGCCGGGAATCTTCCTCACTGCCGCGAAAACATTGACTCCTCCGTAATCTTCTCCTTCAACAATTCCTTCGGTTCCTGTCACCGCCATCACTCCGACTAAATGTCGGTTGCTAAGGGGCAGATGGAATTCGAGCGGCGCGGTCCGATTGTGACGAAGCGGGCTAAGAAATGTGATCGAGTCGGCCTCACGTCGGACCATAAACACTTCCGAGGTCTGGCTGGTAGACGGCCACTCTTGAATAAGGGGATACAAAGCATGGTATGGATCGATTTGCAGCAACACGAAGCTGTCGAGAAGTGAATCGCTTCCATGCATCTCAAAAAAAGGGATAACAATGTCGAGCGATACCGCATTGCTGTTATCCTTATGGAAATCGGAAAATAAAATCTCGTTCGAAAGAGCCGCCTCATCAAAAAGTGGGAAATCGTCTGTTGAATCAAAATGATCCTTTCCTTGGACCGACGTCAATAAACGCTTCTTCTTATCGAAAAGAGAGATGGCAATAAATTGCTGATTCTTGAACATCGACGTCATCCATTCCCGGGTCCTTTCCCTGAACGGAACATTGTTGGGATGGCTGCATAACTCAGCTACGCCATGGGCAATGAACTTGTCGTGAAGGATGTAGTTTGCGTCCTGAAGTCTCTCCTTTCTCCAGGCGACGATCTGACGGACTTTAAGCTCGCTGAGAGCTTCAAGCTGACTCTTTTTTCCCAGGACGATTTGATCTTTAAGGCTGGCGAAATAGAAATGTGCCGCTGCAGCAATACCGACTGCTAAGACCCCAAATGCAACCAGCGGCATCCAAGAGATGCGTTTCGTAGTAAGCGGCGAACTCACGCAAAACCTCCCACTGAGTTGGACAGTTTTAGACCGTTCTGCTCAACTCAAAGCTCATAGTAGCGATTAGAAATTCCTTTGTCAAGATTGGTGTTGAAATTCTCAACACTGTCCCCATGCAAGCAATATACAAGGAAAACTGGGGGATTATGCTTCCGGTTCTACCTGATCTTTGCGGAGAAAGGTATATGGAGAGGTGTCTTTTTCCCCGATGAACTGAGAATGTCAGTCCACAGAAAACCCCGCAATAGCACGAAAAGGTCAATAATCTTTACAATCCGATAACGATTTGGAAGAAGGCCGGCTTCCAAAATTGAGACACAGTCGTTACGAACCCGTATGACAGTCGCTGCAGTTCATCTGTTTCCACGCTTCGCCGATATCGACTGGGTGCTTGTAATCAAGGCCGGTCAACGAGACCCGTTGGGGCTCATTGTCGAGCTTCTCTGCGAGAATGACATGGCATGTGTTGCAATTGCGCGAGAGAACGGTACCGTCATCGCCCACATGTTTTCCGTCGTGACATCGAAAACATCCCGGAGAATACATGTGACCGATATTATTCGGATAGTATTTCCACGACACGTTCATCTCGGGAAAGAAGTTTCTGCTGTAAATTCTTCGCACATGTTCGATGGCCGTATCGATCTCGGTCTTCATGCTGGCGGAAACATCGGGATATCGCTGTGCATACCGGTCATGGATGAAAATAGCAATGCTATCCATCGCTCCACTTTCGGTCGCATACGGCTGCACGAGCGCTTCGACGGCGGTCGCTTTGATATACGGAATTCTAGGGTCGATCCACCCGAGCGCCATCTCCTCATTGACGGACGCGTTCGGGGGACGATAGATATGCGTGGGACGATTATGACAATCGATACAATCCATTCTCCGCTTTTCACCCGTCTTCAGTTGATCCTGAGTGAACGATCCGTCGTTGACGGTATACGTGACGACCGTTCCGTCGGGTCGTTTCGATTGTACCCACGGGATCACCTGCCGTTGCGAATCGGTCGCGACATACGTGATCTTATTCCTGATATTCATGTGCCAATGAATCCCGGAGGTCGGTCCTGTTTCGCTGTTCCCTCCGCCGATTTTCATCAGGAGAGAAATCGTCCATGAAGTGTTCTTTTCGTCGGAAAGAAAATATTTTTTATCCTCTTGCTTCGAAGAATAAAACGCCTTAGGCCAATGACAATGTTCGCAGGTCTCTTGCGCGGGACGGAGGTTTTTCACGGGCGTAGAAATCGGCCTCGAATATTTATCGAAGATCACGGAATACACCTGGTATGCCCCGGAGAGTTTCGATTTCACATACCAATCGGCGCCCGATCCGACGTGGCACTCTGCGCACGAAACTCTCGCGTGCGGAGAATAAAGATATGCGGTGTACTCCGGCTTCATGACGCTGTGGCACACCTCGCCGCAAAACTGCACCGATTCAGTATACTCGTACGCTTGATAACTCCCAAAGGCAGAACACAACAGAAGGAGAATAACCAGTGCGAAGAAGAAACCGAACACCGATCGCTGATGCGGATCGTTGAGATTGATCCTCGGAAAGCGATCTTCTGAAACTCGTACACGCTTCCGTTCGATGATCATTCCTATCACGGCGAGTGCCAACCCAAGCAAAAGAATGCCGGGAAGAATAACGAAAGCGATGATCCCCATGTAAGGGTTCTGCCGGGTGGCAAATGCCTGGAGAAGGAAAAGGAAAAGAATTAATCCGAAGCTAATTGAAGCGATCGCTCCGCCGACAAAGCTCATCGGGTTGTAAAACGATTTTGGGATCAATCTTTTCATCGCCGCTCAAGAGTACTGTTATAGTGAATGATGGATCTCAAACTGCCTGCGTAATCAGGTGGCCGTAATGTATCGACTAAAATCGGCCGTTGGATTGTAGCTCGCTGCTTCATTGATTACTGATTACTGTTCACTGTTCACTGTTATCTGATGATCGGTCCTTGTTCTTTTCTTCCTCCATCTTCCGCAATTCCTCTTCTTTAATTCGCTGTAGTTCCAACGGATGCTCGTCGTGCATCTCTTCCTCGGTGATCGTTCCTTTGAGGAAGGCCAGGTTGATAGGATACACATCCGGGTTGAAGATCACAAAATAGAAATGCCAGACAATAATTGAGAGTGTGGCCAGCCAGGCCTCGTAATAATGGATCGTCCGGGCCACATCCCACCAAAGCTTCCCTAATATTCCAAGGAATGTGTTGTCGAACCAAAGGATAAAACCGGTCGCCGCCATGACGATGGTTCCCCATACGAGCGCCCAGTACTCGGCTTTTTCCACATAACTGAAGCGATCCAAGAGGGGCTTAGCCTTGCTGATGCCGAGATTATATTTCGCTATGCCAATGGCATCGTGAACATCTTTGAGCTTTGGCATAAGGTCGCGCACGAGTTGCCTGCCTCTCGGGACGAAGAAGATATAATAGAGATGGTAAAGACTTGCCGCGATAAGCAATACGCCTGCGGCCCGATGCAGCAAACTGCGGATTCCAAATACGGCGGGACTAATAGAGCGGATGGGCACGACCCACCAGGCATCCGGGAATTTCAACATGAACCCTGTGATCACGAGCGTCACAAAGCTTATAATAAGCGTTCCGTGCTGAAGCCGTTCGCTGAGCGTCATCCGCACATACAATGAATGCCCGAGCTCTTCCTCGTAGACCGTTCCCCTCCTTACCCGAAGTTTCTTCTTCGACTTTTTGATAAAATCCAGTGCGTTGTGGAAGAACATGCCGCCGATCGTGACGATAAGAAGAATGATGTAGGCAGACGTGACATAATAGAGGACATCGTTGCTCTTGGCTGTCACGATCAAATGAACGGGGCCTTTTGTGAAATTTTCGTTCGCGCCCGGATGACATTTTCCACACGTCACTGCAAGATTCGCTTTGTTGACCCTCGACCGTGGGTCACTCGACGGTAAAATATCGTGGACGCCGTGACAGCTTGCGCAGTTTGCGACTTCAACGCTCCCCGCTTTTGTCGCAAGGCCATGGTAGCTGTCGTCGAAACTTTTTTCACGCTCTTCCGGAAGCCCGAACTTTTCGTTGAGCCGGACCGAGTTATGGCACGGAGAACAGACCTGAGCAGAGACGTGAAGTTTCGAAACGGGCGAATTGGGGTTCGATGGAGCGAGGATCTTATGTTCGCCGTGGCAATCGGTACACACCGGCGCTTCCCTGTTCCCTGCGAGGAATGCAGTGCCGTGGATGCTTCCCCGGTACTGCTCCGCGATCGACGCATGACATTTTGCACATGTGTTCGGAATATTTGCCCGGTTAACACTCGAGGTCGGGTCACCTCCCTTTTTCATCGTATGGCTGCCGTGGCAATCGACGCAATTTGCAGCTTTTCCGTTTCCGTCCTTAAGGGCGACGCCGTGCACGCTTTGCTCGTACGACATCACAAAACTTGCCGTCGGCGCCGTCGCGGGCGTTTCTTTGTTTTTCACATGACAGGTGATACAGAGCTGCTCTTGAGCAATTTTCAATGCCGCCGTGTCCGTCACCGCTTTTGTTGGAACGATGTACTTTGAATGACACGTGACGCAATTGGGCGCCTTTATGTCGCCTGAATAAAGCGCCTTCCCGTGGGCCGATGCGAGATACAACTCTTTTTCGGCGCTATGACATTCGCCGCAGCTTTGAACTACATTCGACGAGTAAAATTTCGTTCCGGGAGTTTTTGGCGATTGCACATCGTGTTTGCCGTGACAATCTTTGCACATCTCGCTTTCATGAGAGCCGGCTTTCAAAAGCAGGGCGGCGTGGAAGGGATGCTTCGGCTCAACATTCTTGTGACAAGTCTGGCACTGAACCGGCGTGATATGTTCTTTGTGGGGAATGTTGTTCGGGTCAAAACCGGCATGGCATGCGACGCATACCAATTTTTTATGGATCGAGTGACTAAGGATTTCATCGTTCACATACAGCGAGACAGTTTTTCCGTTTCGCTCGGTCGTCAGGGTGCTGTCTGAATGGCATGCGAGACAATCTGCTTTTGTTTGCGATCGCAGAGACGACGGAATTGCAACTAACACTGCAAAAATTGAGAAGAGAAGAATTTTATAATACCGAGTCATCTTATATTTTAGCGATTACAATCCTGATATGCCGAGCGTTGAAAAACTCGGCAATGATTGTGCCAATATATTCAACGTTCAAAGACGCCTGTTTCGCAGGGTTTTTACGATATCTTCCAGCCGGTTTTCCAAGATTGACCATAATTCGCGTTACTTTCCCAAAAGATAGGAATAATCGGCATAATGTTCCATGCCTCCTTTTTGGGGTATTGTCTTGAAATTCCCACCGTTTTTTAACCAGGCGTAACTTTAAGTGCTCAACCTACCACATAAAATTCAAAAGTCCCGCCTTTCATTGGCGGGACTCCGACTTAGAAGACCTCAAAAATGGTTGTTCCTTATTATGCCCCTTCCACTATTTCAACCCCCACCAGATATTTTCTGCGATTCATGCTCGATCTCGATCGCATCGAGGATTTGGTCTATTTGGACCGGCTTATACAGAACCTTATTCGCCAACGAGCGAATCCTGCTTTCCCATTCGGGCTTGCCTTGACGGAAAGCGTACAACACGATGATCGGTGCATCGGCATTCTGTGCTCGACGAAGCTCGAACTCATCCAACAGCAACGGAATGGAACGTTCGAGGTCGACAACGAGAAGTTTCACGCACGCATTGGCCCGTTGATTGCTCAACTCCTCGGCGGTCTCCGTCGTGACAATATCAAACCGATCTTGCAATAAAATTGAAAGACTCTTCGTTAGATCTCTGTCGGCCGAATGGAGGAGAACAGTGTCTTTAACTTTCAGCCGTTCTTTCTTTTTTGAATTCATTCTCTTGTCTGCACTTTTTTGCGCCGGATCGGGTACAGAAATCCAGCGCACTTCGGCAACTCAATTCAACTATTATGCCACCAACCGTAACGAGGATTTCTAAGATTACTTATTGTTTTAGCTTTCTGATGAATTTCTCTACAACAAAAATTCGATCCTTTTCACAAAAACACAAAAAGAATCACAGTTTTTCTCATTAATAAGAGACTCGATGAAGAAAAATCAGGCGGAGTTTTGTTGAGTAATTATTTTGGGAGGAAACTAAAAAAGGAATGAGCACAGGGATGGGAGGATCGACTGCGGAACATTCTCCCGGGATGAATCTGAGATTCAAGATGTTACATTCCAAGAAAAAAAACGAATTGAGACCCTTTCTCCTTTGGCAAGATTTTCCCGGTCTCGAGGAACAATGATCATACAATTCGCCTGTGCCAGTCCTCCGATCATGTGCGAACCTTGGCCTCTTGTCGGGGAGACGTTCCATCCACCGCTCGGGCTCATGACTGCTGTTGCGCGGACAAATTCTGTTCTTCCCTTCCCCTTCCGGAGTTCTGTCGTGAGCACGGCTTCATGGTTGAGAGAAATGGAATGGCGGACCCCCATCATTTTCCTGAGAGCGGGGAACACAAGAGTTTCGAGAGAGACCATCGCGGACACCGGGTTGCCCGGTAATCCAAACACGAGTTTTTTTCCGCGAACGCCGAAAAAATTCGGCTTGCCCGGTTTCATCGCCACCCTCCAGAAAATCGTCCTCACGCGGAGGTTGCCGAGGACTTCCTTCACAAAATCGAAATCTCCGACGGAAACGCCTCCGGCAGATATCACGACGTCTGCTCTCTTCAGAGCGCGGGCAAAGGCGCGGGAAAGAACTTCGCGCTTATCTCTTGCAAACAGGATCGGAGAAGGAACGATCCTTATTGATGCGAGTGCTGCAGAAAGAGCGAATGAATTTGAATCCCTGATCTGCCCGGCCCGAAGAACGGCCGAAGGAGATCGGAGTTCGTTGCCGGTAATCACGAGAGCGATCGTCGGTTTACGAAACACTTTTATTGTCGGATAGCCGAGCGCAGCACACATGCCGACGACTGGCGGAGTGACGACCGTTCCTTTCCCGAAAACTATTTCTTTTTTTGAAAACTCCTCTCCCCGACTGCGGACGCTTGCGCCTTCTTTTGTGGGGGCCTTGAATATTGCGTTTTCTCCCGACAGTGCAACAAACTCTTTCATCACAACCGATTCGGTCTTTGGGGGAAGGGGCGCCCCGGTCATAACTTTCATTGTATACCCCGGCTTCAATGCGGCCGGCGAAGCGGACCCCGCCGAAACCGTCCCTTGTACGGGAAGCCGTACGGGGTTCTTTTGCGATGCATCCTTGATATCTGAGATGCGCACTGCGAAGCCGTCGACCGACGAGGAATTGAAAAGAGGGATCTCTTCACGCGCTCTAATTTCCTCCGCTAGAACAAAGCCGAGCGATCTATCGATCGGCGCCTTCAGAGGCAGCCGACGCTTTGAGTGCTTCAGAATTTTTTCTAATGCTTCTTCGAACGTTAACACGGCTCTCATCGTGACGGGGTTATTATTACTCAATGTTTGATGATAGTACATTCTTTCCAAAAAGACAAGCCCACGCGGTTCGTTTTCCCGTCTGGCTCCGTCGATCATGCCGATGGCAAAGCTTTTCGAATTCGCGAGGTCGAACCCTTTTTCTGAAACGATATCCATAAACAGCCAGCGATCAGAAAAGCATCTCGCGCCAAAACTCCGACGCCAATTTGCTCCGGGAACAACTGTCCGAAACAATCGCAATTTATCGACCGATTGTTAGCGACTGCAATAAGAATGCCGACGTTAAAAATACACGTCATAGAGGCGAGGAAGAAAGAGATGATCTGCGGCCTGAATTTGGCTGCGAGAGCGACACCCAAAAAAACCTCTCCTACAATGATGAGCACTGCAACCGGGAGGACAATTGGCTTAGGAATAATTCCGAATTGGTCAATAGTGTAAACAAAAGAACCCATGTCGAGCGCTTTCAAACATCCGGCGCTCGCATAGACTGTGCCTAAAAAGAGTCTTAAAACGTCTGTTACAAAAGCTTTCATGATTCCCCCTCTCCCCTGTTTTTATTTAACGATCAATTCTAACCGTAAAAAGACGACTTGAAGTACTGGAAGATAGATTCTTGCAGGGCTGCGACGAAGATCCAATCCGCGGCGGCAATAATAGCGGCCATAATTTTATTGAGCGAGAACGAAATGCGAATCCCAAGTGAAAAGACGATGATAAACCATGCGGCAAATATGTCCGCTTTCTCAAACATCAAAAAGACCGGAAGATGAAAAGCGGCAAGGAAGGCATTGACGTTCACAAAAGTGATGCTTGAAAAATCCGAGCCCCGTTCACAATAGATGATGAACCCGCAGATCGCGGCACATAACCTCCCTAATAACAACGGAGTCCACGCGTGGACAGTGATCGATGCACATGTGCGATATAAGTTTTTGGACCGTGTACCTAAAACAAGAACGGCAAGATAGAGGAACAAAACGGCCGCGGTCAATTTTGTCGTGAGAATAGTTCCAGCAAGAAATATGGTTCCAATTATTGCCCACGCATTTAAGGTTTTATCGCTCATGAGCACACAAAAAACAGCGACCGCGGTCTGTGCAACGATGGTGAATACCGCATAGCGTAAAAACGTCGGCCTGCTTTGACGTCTCTCAAAGAAATCTTGCGGCCGTATAATGAGTTCTCTCAACGTGTTCACGACCATGCGTTGCTAATCCCCAAGGATGATGTTTTTCGAACGTTCATTCATCAGACCGAGGTTGAAGAGTAAAAATCAGGGCCGAGATCGAATTCATTTCAAGCATTTGCACTGCCGTCTTCCTGAATGACCATATCCTTACCCGTCCCATGAAAACGACAGACTTCTCCTCATAATCTTTTCCGAGCCTATGTGAATAACTGTC
>DATJXA010000085.1:0-10626 GCA_035500675.1 Bacteroidota bacterium
ATATCGGAGCGTCAGGGAAAAGCTCGCACAGGACTTCGAGGCATTTTTCTCCGCCCCGCATGCCCGTGAGCCAGTCATGTACCAACGCAATACGCAGGCCGCGATTCACAATATCAATCACCAAAGCATAAATTGTCGGCAAAAATATACGAAGATCGGCCCGAGAATCAAAGCTTGCTAAAAGCCCCGTGCATCCCTATATTTATTTTCGCGCTTATCGATGATCGCATTTCGTGAATATTTTTATGGATCGGTACAACCTCACACTCTATCGTTCATGGTTCCCCTATCTTTCGACGGGGATGGTGTGGATGAACCATGCGGCGGTGAGCCCTTTGTCGAGCCGCGCGAGCGACGCCGTACAAAACTATCTCCGCCGATGTCAGGAAGACGAGATCGACACTTTTTTTTCGACCTTGCCGGTTGCCGCAAAAACAAAAACGAACCTCGGCAGGTTGATCGGCGCTCCTCCAGAGCGGATCGCCTTTTCGGGGAACACGTCCGACGGGCTTGCGCTGCTCGCCTCCGGGCTGTCTTGGAAAACCGGCGACCGCATCATACTCAACGACAGCGAATTTCCGGCCAACGTCGTGCCGTTCCTTAATCTTAAACGGCTTGGTGTTGAAATCGATTTCATCGAAACGCACCAAGGAGAGATCACGCCGGACCAGATCGAGAAACTCATCACTCCCCGAACAAAGCTCGTGTCGCTCAGCTTCGTTCAGTTCCTCTCCGGATTCCGCGCCGACCTTGAGGCCGTAGGAAGATTATGCAAGATGCACGGCATCATTTTTTGCGTCGACGCTATTCAGGGACTCGGAGCGTTCCCCATCAACGTTGCACGGATGAAGATCGACTTTCTTGCTTGCGGAGGACCGAAATGGCTCATGGGCCTATTAGGCCTGGGGTTTATCTATGTGTCGGATGAAATGCAGGAGAGGATCCATCAATCGTATGCAGGGTGGATGAGCAACAAGGATTATTTCGGAGAATTCTTTAATTATCGGACCGACTTCGATCCCACAGCCCGGCGGTATGAAAACGGCACTCAGAATCTTGTAGGAATTGTTGCGCTCTCGGAATCGACGACGACACTCCTCGAAGTGGGCATCGAACATATCGGCGCGCATCTGTTCGAGCTCACCGACAAGATCATCGCAGCGGCGGACGACGCCGGGTTCGATATCATCACCCCTCGGGACCGAAACAAGCGGGCTGGGATCGTCACATTCAAATGCGCCAATGGTGAGGAATTATTTTCGTCATTGAAAAAGGAAAATTTCATCGTTTCTCTTCGCGAAGGATTCATCCGGGTCTCTCCGCACTTTTATAACTCGTTGCATGAAGTAGAGACGTTGCACGGTTTGTTACTACGCAATAAAAAAATGGTGGGGGTATGACGATTTTAGCGGGGCTTCTCCTCGCCATTCTCATGTTTGCTCTTGCCGCAACGCTGACCGTCTTTGTGGTTGGCCCAATTATGGTGCTGAACCCACGTCGCCGTGGAGAAGAATTTTACAGGACACGTGACGAACCTCTTTCACCGGCAGACCTTCATCTTCCCTTCGACGAATTTTGGTTCAACAGCGCAAGCGGTGAACGGCTCCATGCATGGTTTCTTCCTGCGGGGTCACGAGCAAGGGGAACAATTTTTTATCTTCACGGTGTCGGGGATAATAAGATCAGCGGCCTGCGGCTCGCACAGGTTTTTCATTCCCGCGGATTTAACGTCATGATGTATGATTCGCGCGCTCACGGCAAAAGCGAAGGGCGGTTTTGCACGTATGGGTTCTACGAAAAATACGACGTCGGAAAAGCTATCGACAAGCTGGAAGGACGGATGAAAGCCTCGCCTGCGCCCGTCGGTCTCTTTGGAACGTCCATGGGTGCGGCGGTGGCGGTACAAGCTGCGAGCGTCGAATCGCGGATCCGCGCAGTTGTTGCCGAGGGATGCTTCACCAACCTGCGCACCATCACCGTCGATTATCAAAAACGCTTGCTCTGGATGCCGTGGCATTTCCTGCGAAACGTTGCGATGAAGCGCTCAGAACGCATCGCGCACTTCAGTCATCATGAAGTGTCTCCGCTTCGCGCGCTTGCATCGGTGAACGTTCCCATCATGTTCATTCACGGGAAGAACGATGCCCGCATCAAATATCAATACAGCGAACAGCTCTTCGCCGCTGCGCACGAACCGAAAGAATTGTACCTGATCGACGGCGCGAACCACACCGACATTCATGCAGTCGCGCAGAAGGAATATGAAGAACGTGTGGCGGGATTCTTCGAGAAATGGTTACAGTGATGCCCCTTTCGTGCCGTGCCTCAGCGCAATACTAGCCTTGCAACGCTCTCCACGTGGTCGGTGTGGGGAAACATGTCCACCGGCTGGACCTTTTCGACCGCGTAACCGAACGGCGCCAGGAGTTTGAGATCGCGCGCAAGGGTAGCGGGATTACAGCTTACGTAAACGATGCGCGGAGTCTTCATCGCGCCGATCTCTGCAATGGCGTCGGGATGCATTCCGCTTCGCGGCGGGTCGACAATAAGAACGTCGGGGGAAGAATGTTTGCTTCTCCACTCTGTTTCTTTCGTCAGCAGGTCTTTCATATCTCCGGCTATAAATTCACAGTTGTGGATCCCGTTGTACTCTGCGTTCATGCGCGCGTTGACAATAGCGCTTTCGACAAGCTCGATGCCGATCACCTGTTTCACCGCATCCGCAATGAAAATCGAAATAGCCCCCGTCCCGCAGTACAGGTCGTACACCACATCGCCGGGCGAAAGGTCGGCAAACTCTTTGACAATTCCGAAAAGCGTTTCGGCCTGGCGTGTGTTCGTTTGAAGAAATGAGTTGGCCGAGACGTGAAACAGGTATCGTCCAACCTTTTCCGTGATCACTCCCTCGCCATAATAGACTTTCTCCGTCTCTCCGACCGCAATGTTCGCCTTCTTTGAAGTGATATTATTGACGACCGTGACGATTTCCGGAAATGCAGCTGTCAACTCTCCTGTTAAGCTTTTCATAACGTCGGGCCGGTCGTCGAACGTCACGAGATTGACCATGACATCGCCGGTATTCTTCCCTTCGCGTATCACAAGATTCCGCAAATAGCCCGATTGCGGCACTGAAGTGTATACCGGAAGCGAATTCTTTATTGCAAAACCGCGCACCGCGTTGAGGATGCCGTTGCTCAATTCGGATTCAAGAAAACATTCGTGGATGTCAAGAATTTTGTCGTAGCGCTGGGGGATATGAAAGCCGAGAAGCGTTTCTCTTTTGTCGCTGCGCCGTTGAGGAAGATCCGGAAGGGACATTTCTTCGTCCGATAACCATCGTTTGTCTCCGAACGAGAATTCAAGCTTGTTTCGGTAGAAATAGATCTCCTTCGAGGGTACGATCGGTAGCACGTCGATCCCGCCAAAGCCGCCGATCCTTTCCAGAGCATCGACGACCTGTTGCCGTTTGAAGGCGGTTTGCGATGCATACTGCATGTGCTGCCACTTGCAGCCGCCGCATGTCCCGAAATAACTGCACCGCGGCTCCGTGCGGGCCGGAGAGGCATGCAACACTCCGGTGACTTTCGCTTCGAGGTGCTTTTTCTTCTTTCCGGTGATTCGTGCGCGAACAACATCTCCCGCAACAGCCCCTTCGACAAAGACAACGACTCCATTATGCCGGGCAATGCTCGTCCCTTCAAACCCTGAGGATTCGACCGACAACTCAAGAATGTCTCCGTGTTCCGGCATAGTGGCGTTTCAAGATCGACCACCTTGTCAAGGTGGCAGCGTTATTGTTTCGTTCGTTCAATTTCTTCCGTAAGCTTCCCCCATTCAAAATACGACGACTGGAGGTCCCCCTGTAACTTTTGGTATTCTTCGGTGATTTTCTTCGCTTCGTCGCCGTTTTTATAGAGCTCGGGATCGGCCAATATCATTTCCACCTCCCTTTTCCGAAGCTCCATCGTTTCGACCTTCTTTTCGACCGATTCCAGCTTTTTCTTCAGCGGTTGAAGTTTTTTTGAAACCTGCTGTCTCTGTGCTGCCTCGATTTTCCTCCGCTCTTTATCCGACAACTGAACGGCATTGCGTTCTTCCTTCTTTTCTCTTTTTTCTTCCCTCTTATTCTTCCCACTCGCTTCTTCTTTTTTCTTCGCCAAATAATCGCTGACATTTCCGAGGTACGTCTTTACTCCCCCTTTTCGCACTTCCAAAACCTTATTGACGATCGGATCGAGGAATGCTCTGTCGTGCGAGACGATGAGATACGTCCCGTCGAACTCCGCCAGAGCTTCCTGCAAAACTTTCTTGGAGCGCATGTCGAGATGGTTCGTCGGCTCGTCCATAATGAGAAAGTTTGATGGGAGCAGCAGCATTTTCGCTAATGCAAGCCTGCTTTTTTCTCCTCCAGACAGGACCTGTACTTTTTTAAAGACATCGTCGCCCCGGAAAAGAAATGACCCGAGGATCGTCCGCAATTTTGTCCGTACCTCGCCGGTCGCCACATCGTCGACAATTTGCAGCACCTCCTTTTTTAAATCCAATTCTTCCGCTTGATGCTGCGCAAAATACGAGAGGATCACGTTGTACCCGACCGTTCGCTCTCCGCCCGTCAGGGGTTCTACACCAGCCACCATCCTCGAGAACGTCGATTTCCCCGCGCCGTTGACGCCGACGACGGCGATGCGGTCCCCGCGTTCAATCGTGTAATTGAGCCCTTCAAAAACTTTGTTCTCCCCATAGTTTTTCCCAAGATCCTTCAACTCCATCACCACGCGTCCGCTCGGCACGGGCTTCGGAAAATGAAAATGGATCTCTTCTTCTTCATCTTCGATTTCGATCAGATCCATTTTTTCCATTTGTTTGATGCGGCTCTGTACCTGGCGCGCCTTCGTCGCCTTGTAGCGAAACCGGTCGACGAACTGCTGGGTCTGTTTGATCTGCTGCTGTTGGTTCTTGTAGGCGTTGACCACGAGCTCCTTACGAACGATCTTTTCTTTTTCGTAAAAGGAATAATTTCCCGAGTATTCTTCCATGTTCCCAAGACTCAGTGCAAACGTCCGCATCGTGAGCGAATCGAGAAACGCTCTGTCGTGAGAAACAAGGATGATGGCGCCGTTATATTGATGGAGATATTCTTCGAGCCATTGCAGCGATTCGATATCGAGATGGTTTGTCGGTTCGTCGAGAAGCAGAACGGACGGCTCTTTCAGGAGAAGCTTGCCCAACTCGATCCGCATCTGCCATCCTCCGCTGAACTCATCCGTGGGGCGGTCAAGATCTTCGACGGAAAACCCCAATCCCATAAGGACGCGTTCGATCTTCGACTTCATCCGAAACGCGTCGAGGTCTTCAAGCTTGTGCTGCAGTTCTCCGTAAACTTCGAGCGTTTCCATATACTCGCTCCCGGACGGATCGAGCGTGCTTAATAACGCATGAGCTTCATCAAGCTCTCGTTGAACGAGTAAAATATTTTCGAAAGCCGTTTCGACTTCCTTGTAAAGCGTTTTCCCGGCGGCGGTGACGCCGTCTTGCGGCAAATACCCGACCGTGACATAATGCGCTTTGCTGACAGACCCGCCTTCGGGCTCCGAAAGCCCGGCGATGATCTTCAGGAGCGTCGACTTGCCGGCCCCGTTGGAGCCCACAAGCCCGATGCGGTCGTGGGGACCGATCATAAATGAGAGGTCGTCGAATAAATACCGTCCGCTGAATTGAACGGAGATGTGGTCGAGAGAAAGCATAGTTCAGATATCAGTAACCAGTTATCAGTGAAATATACAAAAATGTCATGGGAGAAGGAAGGTTGTTCTTGCGTTGTAATTGAAAAGAGAATACATTGCGGCGGAGTACGAATTTTCGTTGGCATCGTTGTTCTGGGATCCGAAACAACCATCGAATTCCAACGTTGTAAGGATTATAATCCTCCGATATTTTTATGCGATGCTTTTGACATTTTCATGACAACTCCTCCTCGATGAGTTGATATCTTGAAATCAAAAGAATACATCAATAAAAGGAGGAATTGTCATGATAGGATCGCACAACACCAAAAATCATACTCTGCCATCATATAATAGATGGAGCAAGTTTTACATCATGAAGTGGATGGTTTTGATTTCCCTTGCGACAATCGGTAACATTCCCGAGTATCGTCTATTTGCGGAAGAGCCTGCAAAGAACCTAATGGCAGATCCCGACACCAATCGCCGCGAGACAACGCCATCAAAAAACTTTGACGCAACTACTCCTTGGTACAATACTGTGTATCTTGACTGGGGATATGGCACGCCTCAGGGAATGAGACTTGAGGCGGGATACTATTTTGAATCCTATTTCGGTTTCGGCCTCACGTACAGCGACTACGACGATTGGTCCAGCGACGGCAATACGGTGTTCGGATATTTTGCACAAATTAGGCTTCCAATCGATTCATCGGCTGTCGTTCCGTATTTGTTTCTCTCACGGCGGCTCACCATCCCCTTTCTTAATGCCGATCGTTATACACTCATTTACGTCGGGGCGGCGATCCCTGTGGAGTCGTGGCTCCGTATCCGGCCGGAGATAGGAATCGCACTTACTTCTAGATATATTTCGGGCGGGGTAAACTTGTTGGGCCCAAGCACGCCAGCTACGACTGAAAACAGGACGAGGCTGGGAGCGCATATTTCTATTGAAGTTGACCTCCGTCAGATTTTTCAGAAAGTCTATTAAAATGTCTCAACCTTATACCAGAATTGTTCTATCGATTTAGAGGAGTTTCTTATGAATATCTTCCGTACGGCCACCTTTACCATAATGTTTCTCATGTTTTTATTTCGGACCTCTTCGACGGCGGCAACCAAAGACATCTCGGGCCTCTGGCAGGGGTCGTTAAAAGTTCAGAGCATGGAGCTTCGGATTATTTTCCATGTCGAGAAAGATTCGACCGGCATGTTTAAAGCGACTCTCGACAGCCCAGACCAGGGAGCGAAAGGAATTATCGTCGACAAAATCAACATGGCACACGACAGCGTTTCGTTCGAAGTAACGATGATCGGCGGGGGATTCTACGGCGTGCTTCAACCCGGCGACTCAGTTATCGCTGGGGACTGGAAACAAGGGGGCCTGTCTTTTCCGCTCAGTCTTCGCCCGATCCATGAAATCGCGGAAATCCGCCGTCCTCAAGAACCAAAACCTCCGTTCCCGTACACAAGCGAAGAAGTGTCGTTCATGAATACCAAAGCCGGGGTCTCGCTTGCAGGGACATTGACTAAACCGAAATCCGGCGGACCGTTTCCCGTTGTTCTTCTTATTACCGGGTCGGGTCCTCAAAACAGAGACGAGGAGATCTTCGGCCATAAACCATTCCTTGTCCTCGCAGATTACCTCACGAGGATGGGAATTGCGGTGCTCCGTGTCGACGACAGGGGCGTAGGAAAATCAACGGGGACGTTCAGAGGATGGACGACCGTAGATTTTGCGGGGGACGCGCTTGCCGGAGTCCGTTATCTCAAAACCCGCAAAGACATCGACAAGAAAAAAATCGGACTGATCGGTCATAGCGAGGGTGGACTGATCGCACCGATGGTTGCAAACGAATCGAAGGATGTTGCCTTTATCGTGTTGATGGCCGGTCCCTCGATTCCCGGAGATCGGCTTTTGTATCTTCAGGATTCGTTGATTTCTTCCGCGATGGGAACGGACGCAGAGAAATTGCACGATGAACTTCAGCTCAATAAGAATCTCTTTGCGGCCGTCAAAGAAGAATCGGATACGGCGTTGCTTCATCAAAAAATCTGGCAGTTGATGAGTCAATCGATGGCAGCTGATTCGGCGAACGGCGGAAAAATAGACACCAATACTATTATTGCGACAGCGAGGGAAATGACGGCGCCGTGGTTCAGATTCTTCCTGACATACAACCCGCTCCCCGCCCTGAAGAACCTTCATTGCCCCGTCCTTGCGTTGAACGGAAGCAAGGATTTGCAGGTCCCTCCATTGGAGGATCTCGAGGGAATGAGGGCGGCGTTCAAAGCGAGCGGGAACATCAACGTCAAAGCTGAAATGCTTCCGGGATTGAACCATCTATTTCAAAAAGCGGATACCGGCTCGCCGCTTGAGTACACAAAGATCGAAGAGACCATCGACCCTGAGGCGCTGAAAGCGATCGGGGATTGGGTTGCGGAGGTAACAAAGTAGTTGAGAGCGAGGAACTAACGCCTTCCTGGCGGAAGGCAAAATTCAAAAAGCTACTTCCATTCCTTCCCGAGCTCCAAAACATTCGATGTTGCTTTTTTGCTCGGTGAGAAGTTTCTGCGCGTACTGCACCATCCCGTCGATGAATGTGTCGTCGTGGTAGGGATCGTGGTGAAACAGTGCGACGCGTTTGACCTTTCCTTTGACGGAAAATTCCACGATGGATTCGATCGGCGAGTGCCCCCATCCGAGCTTCCCTTTGTACTCTTCCATCGTGTACTGCGCTTCGGCAATATAGAGATCGGTTCCGTCGATAAACTCGATCAACTTATCGTCGAGGTACTCGGGCAAACCGAGCCGTTCTGATTCATCTTTGTGCGCGGGAAGGATATACTTATACGGCTCGTTGTCCGTCGCATACACCACGCTCCGCTTGCCGTCCGACACGCGGTAGCCGAGAGACATCGCCGGATGGTTGAGATAAAAGTTCGTGATCGAAATAGCCCCGATAGTAATGGGGGCGTTGACCTCGACGATCTCGATGTTCGGGTTCATATCGCCGAGCGCGACGGGGAAATAATCCGAATCCATCTGCATCCGCATGATCTGGCGGAGAGTCTTATCGCGCCCGGGAGGTCCGTAGATGATGATGCGATTCTGCCGACCGTATGCCGGCAGAAAGAACGGAAACCCCTGGATATGATCCCAGTGTGTATGGCTGATGAACACATGAACGGTGATCGGCTGGGTGGGAAATTCTTTGCGAAGCTGGATGCCGAGGTTGTGGATGCCGGTCCCCGCGTCGAAGACGAGGATGTGCTCGCCGGCTCGGACCTCAACGCACGACGTGTTCCCTCCGTATCTCAATGTCGCGGGTCCCGGAGTCGCGATCGAGCCGCGCGTTCCCCAAAATCGAACCTTCATGATTCCTTCCTCGCGCGCAATTTCATTTTATCCTGAACGATCTTATACAGGTCGTCGAACTCTACCGGCTTGATGACGTACGCATCGGCGCCCAGCTCGAGCGCCTTGTCGATATCCGGCTTGTAAGATTTTGCGGAAGTGATGATGATCGTTGTATCATCAAAAGCGGGATTCTCGCGGAGTTGTTTACAGACGGCAAATCCGTGCATGCCGGGCATGATGAGATCGAGAATGATTAAAGGGGGTTTCTCTTCCTCGGCAATTTTTACGCCGTCAAGTCCGTTGTCCGCTTCCAAAACTGTGAAACCTTTATTGACGAAGAAATGCGCATAAAAACTGCGCAAAAAATCTTCATCGTCGATAATTAGGACTTTCTGGTTCAATTAGACTCCGCGAGTGGTTTCGGCATCCCCATTATTTATGCAGCAAAAAGTATGGATTAGTTTCCCGAAATGCAAGGCAGCATGCTGCAACTTCTTATCTCAAGAAGAGGATTGCGACTCCGCCGACTGCAACACATGCCCCGACCACTGCATGCCACGAAAGCTTTTCCTTGTACACCAACTTCACCAACGGAAGCATCATGATCGGGACCGTTGCCATGAGCGTCGCCGCAATTCCAACTTTTGTGTACGTAATCGCGATGAGGCTGAACGTGATGCCGAGGTATGGACCGAATATTGCTCCTCCAGTCGTCAGGAGCAGCGCTTTCGTGTCATGGACGAACGGTTTGATGGGATCCGTGATGCGCCGCGTTATGAGAGACAAAGGAAGGAGGACAACAATAGATGCGGTAATTCTCACCAACGTTCCGACAAAACCGTTGATCTCTCCTTCATCGAAAGCGAGCCGAGCAAACACGAGTCCGGCTCCCTGTCCGAGAGCGCCGAAAAAACCGTACACAAGTCCGGCCCGAGTGATCTTGACCTTTGTCGAGGTACTTTGCTGGTGTGCGACAACGACGATGGCGATCCCGATTGTCGTGACCGCCATTCCGACAATGCCCCAGAGAGAAAGCGATTCGCCGAGGATCATGAACGCCATCACAGCGCTGATGGCGGGCGCGAGCGACATGATGAGCATGCTGATCCGGGCCCCGTTGACCTGGAATGATTTGAACAAAAACGAATCCCCAAACACTAACCCAATGAGGCCGCTGATCGCAAGATAGGAAAATTGGGAAACGGAGAGCCGAAGGCTGAGACCAGCTGCAGCGACCGTCAGAAGAAGAAGTACCGCTGCGATGACGAGACGCCCTACATTCACCTGGACCGAACCGATCCTGCGGATCGCGCCGGCAAACATGATCGAACTGAACGACCACACGACGGCTGTCATCAACGCGCTGATTTCACCGATCACGATAGGGCTCCTTTGCGGCGGGCGTCAATTCTTTACGATGTTTTTTGCCGCATTCAACGCCACGCGCGAGGTGCCGTCTTCACGTTCGCCGATCTGTTGTCTCCACATCGCGTAATACAACCCCTTCAGCTCGAGCAACGCATGGTGCTTCCCCGACTCGAC
>DATJXA010000086.1:0-25980 GCA_035500675.1 Bacteroidota bacterium
GGAATAAACCGAGAAGGGGGAGTGTTTATTTCGCGCTCCTCTTGCTCTTTGTAAACGCCGAATCGAATGGGATTGAGAGGTTGCAATTGTGGGATCACATCTCGCCCGCATGCATTGTGTTGACGGAGGCTGTATGCAAAAGAGGATAGCAGCGTTGTTCATTACCATGCTTCTCGTGTTGGCAGGAAATATGATGATTGATAAGACCATACTTACCATCGTGAGTATCTTTTTTGGGAAACCGGGCCAGACCAGGTGATGGACGCGATGGGCCGCATATTTTGTGAAGGCATCGAATCGTTTCATCGGCACTGAATTTCCATAATTTCCGCTTAACCAGTGAATATCGAAAAGAACGAATCGTTTCGGCAACGCCTGGCAGGTGTGCTTACGAAATACTGCACGGGGGCGATGCTGAAAAGGCTTAGCACCAAGCTCAACGCAATTCGCGACTTGGAAAAAGGGCTTGCGAATGACGCCGTAAAAAGGGACGGCGTGGAGGCTGAGCAAGGGCTTGTTGAACAAAATTTTCTCTATCAGACAATTGCAGAATGTCGTTCACAATTAACGGTAAAAAATCTCACCCGTCTTATTACCGAAATCGCAACGCTCTGTGTCGACTTTGGAGAATATGCAACAGCAGAGGCGCTCTACAGCGATGCGCTTGGGATTGCGGGTAGTGAAAGAAAGAATTTCAACGAGGCTGCTGAGGCCTTGCAAAAACGAGCAGATGTGTTGTTAAGGCAGGCGCGGTGGGATGCTGCACGACGCGATCTCAAGGAAGCGCGCCATTTGTTTACGCGGAGTAAAAACGAAATAGGAGTCGGAAAGACCGAAAACAGCCTTGGGATATTTATGGCACAGCAAGGAAAAGCGCGTGAGGGTGTTACTCATTTCAAAAAGGCGGTGTCGGTATTTGAAAAGGAGAAGCAGTCGGATTTGGCGAGCACGACAAATATGAACCTCGGGATTTTGGCGACAATGATGGGAAATTATGACGAAGCGCTGACAGCATACGAGCGAGCGCTGCCCGAATTCGAACGCGAGGGAGATGTCCTGAGGCTTGCAGAATTGCACCATAATTTGGGTATGCTGTTCTTGGCCCGCTCGGAGATGGTCACTGCGATCGAACAATTTGATGAAAGCCTCGTGTACGCTCAACAGGCGCACTACGAAGAACTTATCGGCCTGGCTTCATTGGGCAAAGCAACGGCCTATGCGCAAGGAAAAGACTTCGCGCTCGCGCTGTTGTTCGATAACAGGGCATTGTCAATTTTCCGCCAGTTAAACGCGCATCCGAGCATCGCCGATTCGTACAAGGTGAAGGGCATCATTCAACGCGGATTGAAACAGTATGCCGCGGCTGAACTCTATTTTCACACAAGTCTTAATCTCAACGAAGGGCACAACAGTCCGCAAAACCTCGGAGAGACATATTGCGAGCTTGGCGTGCTCTACGAGGAAATGGGCAATGCGACGAAGGCGCGACGCATGTTTCAAAAATCGTTGCAGTGTTTTCAACAGGTCGGCGCCAAACGGGATGCAGAGCGCGTCAAGGCGATGCTTAACTTTCAAAAAAATAGGTGAAGGCATGAAACTCAACGAATTGTTAGATCGCAAGGGCATGGCGGGGTTCGAGGAGGCGAAGAATTCTTCGAACGGGTCTTACCAGGTTCAAGAGTTGAAAAGAATCCTGACGGTCGTCAAATCGATCAATAACTCCCTTGTGTTTGACGAAGTGTTGAGATTGGTCGTCGACAACGCGATCGACGTCGCAAAAGCAGAACGGGGCTTTTTGCTCCTTGCAGACAACGACGGCAAACTCCAATTCAATCTTGCGAGGAATTCTTCCGGCGAATCAATCAACCCCGACGATGCCCTCATAAGCCGAACGATCGCCGAGGACGTGTATCAAACCGGCGAATCAGTATTTATTGAGAATGCCTTGGCAAACGACCGGTGCGATACAAGTCAAAGTATCGTTTCGCTGTCGCTTCAAACGATCCTCTGTTCTCCGTTAACGATCAAGAGCGAGAAGATCGGAGTCATTTATGTTGACAGCCGCTCGATCCTGGCAGTCAGCAAGGACGACATTATCGACCTTTTCGAAATTCTTGCGGGGCAAGCGGCGATCGCGATAAAGAATGCTCAGCTGTATGAGAAACTTCGCGGTGCATACAACGACCTTGAAGATGCGAACGAACAGGTGATGAAATTCGAGCGGATGGCGTCGCGGGGTGAAATGGCCGCAGAGGTCAGTCATGAGTTGAAGAATTCGCTCTCCGTCGTCATGCTCCAGCTTCAATCGTTACAGAACTTCTGGGGGCGCTGCTCGGCGGAAGAGAGGTCGAAGAAGCTGGCCGGCGCGATCGATTCGTTAAAGAAGACGATCCTGTTCACATCGGGTCTCATCGAAACGTCGGCATTCAAAACGAACAAATATCCGGGCAGCCTGAATGAAGCGATACGAAATTTCATAAAGTTTCTGAAGATCCTGCCCCGATTCCGCTCGCCGGTGCTCATCACCACCCTAGACGACAGCGCTCCCGATTGTTTGTTCGATCAACAGCAGCTTCAACAGGTCCTACTCAACCTCGTGACGAATGCCGTTGAATCGTACAGTGAAGCGACCATTGAGATTCGCACGGTATATTTCCCAGAGCAAAGCGAGATCCGAATATCAGTGATCGACAACGGCCCCGGCATCATCGAGGAAGTGCGGAAGAAGATCTTCACACAGAAGATCACGACAAAAGTCGACGGGCACGGATACGGCCTTCCCATCTGCAAAAAGATCGTCGACAATCACGGAGGACGCATCAGCGTAGAATCAACGATAGGCCAGGGGACCTCATTTCACATTACGTTTCCCGCGGGCGTTGAGCAGCCCGCATAAGGCATGAATTCATCGTTCCATCTTCGGGGTTAACCTGAAATGTTTTCTGCTGCATGGCATCATAACCATAGCGATCAACATAGTGGGCATATCGTTTCGCACGAGGTTTTATTTCCGCACCTAAAGACTTCAGTTGCGTGAGGAATGCTGGGGTCTTCTTACAAAAGAATGCCAAAAGCAATTGAGGTTTTTCACCCATCGGACTTCCTTGTCATTTGCACGCCTTTTTTTTATTTGCAATCGTATCCTACTTTCGATATATTACTGTCGTCGTTAGTTTCTCGACGGTTCACCTAACACCTTCGAGGGGAGGGGGCGTAAAGGTTTAAAAACTGGCGAAACTATTGGCATTCACACGGGGTCGTAGCTCAGTTTGGTTAGAGCGCCTGCCTGTCACGCAGGAAGTCGCGAGTTCGAGTCTCGTCGGCCCCGCAAAAGAAACGCCCCGAAAGGGGGCGTTTCTTTTCAGTGGTAAACGGTTTCAATGAGCGGCTGTCCCGCCGTTGGCGGGAAAGTTGGGAGTTCGAGTCTCGTCGGCCCCGCTGGAAAAAGAAGAACCCCCCTAATGGGGGTTTCTCCTTTGTGCAGGTGAGCCCTGTCTCGCCATTTGCGGGAAAGTCGTCCCGATTCGTAGTACCGGGAAGTCTCGTCGGCCCCGCTAGTTTCTTGGTAGTTCTTTTTCCAAAATGAACGAAATCTTCCGCAGTTCCTTTTCTTACAACTGGGGAGATATGATTCATCAATATTCATCCTGTTCTATCAACCTCCGCAAAAAGTTCCCTCCTACTTCAAATTATCGCCCCTCTAGAATGTGATAACTATTAGCGCGATCATCCCGACACGAAACCGGTATGCCAGCTTGCTCCGGACGTTGAGGTCGCTTGCATCGCAAACGGAATTACCGGACGAAGTTATCATCGTAGATTCCAGCGACATTCCGTTGAATGAAAATGCTCTGACCGCCAGCTTCCCGTCTTTGCGTATAACATACATGCGGTCACGCGCTTCTGTATGCGTGCAGCGCAATGCCGGAATTCAAAAGGCCTCCGGCTCGCACATCTTCCTTTGCGACGACGACCTTGAATTCCCGAGTCATTACGTTTCAACGATAAAATCGATGATCGGTACGGATCCATCGCTGAATATTCTCACCGGCTCATGCAATGAAAGAAATAAAGATGGAAATTGGGAATACGAATATCCTCTGAAATCAATCGGACAGTTGTGCTGGAGGTTCTTTTTCCAGCAAAGCATCTGGTGCAACGTGAATAAATTAAGAGTGGGCACTTTCACGAGGTTTTTTTTGAGACCCGTCTTTCTTTTTTATTCTAGGAAGAAAAATACTTATTCTCTGGCAGGATGGCCGCTGGTGACGCATTTTGAACAACCCATGTATAAGACGGCTTTTTATGGCTTGGGGGCAAGCGTCATCAAAAAAGATTGGCTTCTTTCAAACCCCTTCGACGAGAGTCTGGGTCCTCACGGCATCGGAGATCATTACGGACTTGCGCTCCATTTTCCGGAGTTTCCCGCGATACACGTCATCACTGACCTCCCAGCATATCATCATAAAGAAAAAGACAATCGCTTATCGGAAGCCGATGCTTTCTATCAAAGAGGACTGGCATTGCATTATTTTTTGAGATCGAATGCAAAGTTTAAACTCGTGAACCGTATTTTTTTTATTTGGTCACTGATGGGCCACTGGATTGCTTTTTTTCTTAAAGGAAATCTTTCATATTGTCGGAGCATCAACAGGTTGATTTTAAACGTCGTAGTGGGGCGTAACCCGTATCTTAGGGGAGGGGAGTAGGATTCAGCCTTGTACATTCCGCGTTAAACACAAAAAGCCTCCTAAGAGGCTTTTTGCGTTTAATTGATGGCTATTTGTTTCAAATAGTATTTTTTACTGACTGAAAGTTCCCTTTCTTACTGCAGATTCCAGATCAGAGCCCGTTTATCCGGTGGAAGGTACATTTTTCCGTCTGTGCCGCAACCGAATGCATCGTAGAAAGCCTGCAGGTTGCGCAGCGGTCCGTTGACCCGATACTCGGCAGGTGCATGGACATCTGTCTTTATCTGTAACCGTAGCCGCTCTGGGCGATTAAGACTTCTCCACAATTGCGCGTATGAAAGAAAGAATCGCTGTTCAGGTGTGAAACCATCGATCGGTTCGACCTTCTTTCCCTTGATCGCATTTTCCAAAGCTGTATAGGCGATCGAAAGCCCGCCGAGATCGCCGATGTTTTCGCCGAGAGTTTGCCTTCCGTTAATGTGGAGGGAATCGATCGGAACAAACCCGTCAAATTCTTTTGCGAGGACTGCGGTGCGCTCGTCGAATTGTTTTCTCGTCCCTTCCGTCCACCACATTTTCAAATTCCCGTTCGCGTCGAACTTGCTCCCTTGGTCGTCGAAGCCGTGCGATATTTCATGTCCGATAACGACGCCCATACCTCCGTAGTTTACGGCATCATCCGCGCGGAAATCAAAGAAGGGGGGTTGCAGAATTCCGGCCGGGAAAACGATCTCGTTCATGGCAGGATTGTAGTAAGCGTTGACGGTCTGCGGCGTCATGCCCCATTCCGTCCGGTCGACCGGTTTGCCGATCTTGTCTATTTCCCGTCTCATCGCAAACTCAGACGAACGCCTCAGGTCGTCGGCAAACGACGAACGAGAGATTTCAAGTTTAGAATAATCCCTCCATTTATCGGGATATCCGATTTTGACCATAATTGCGTCGAGCTTCTTTAATGCGGCATCTTTTGTCGAATCGTCCATCCATGTGATCGCCTTAATGTGTTCCCTCAACGCTTCCTTGATGTTGTGGACCATTTCAAGCGCGCGTGTCTTTGCCTCCGGCGGAAACGCTTTCGCGACATACACCTCGCCGACTGCTTCCCCCATCGAACCGTCGACCATGGCTCTGATCCGTTTCCAGCGTGGCTGCATTTCTTTAGTGCCGGTAAGGAGCGAGCGAAACCGGAAACTCTCTTCAACGAATGGCGAACTTAGCGCATTTGCCGCAGAACTGATGACTCTCCACCGGAAATAGCTTTTCCAATCCGCTACACTGAGGCTGTCCATCATCGTGTTGACTTCTTTGAAAAATTCCGGCTGACCTACGTCAACGTTTCCCGGATTCGCCCATCCGGCTTCAACGAAGAATTTTTTCCAATCGATCGCGGGGGCGAGCGATGCGAGTTGTTCCTGCGACATTTTATTGTAATTTTTGTCGGGATCGCGAAGGTCGACGCGGCGACGAGACGCTTTCGCGAGCCGAGTTTCGGACGACATTACCGAATTCGCTTCCCATGAGGCTGTTGAGCTATCGTCGCCCACGAGTTCGAACATTTTTGTCATATGAATAACATATTCTTCACGTATCTTTTTTGACCTCTCGTCCTGGGCAAAATAATAGTCGCGGTCCGGCAATCCTATGCCTCCCTGATGTATTTCGCCGATCACTTCCGTGCTGTTTTTTGGGTCTTGCTCGGATCCGAAGCCGAATACGGGGCGAAGATTCATAGAGTGGAGAAACGCCAATTCTTTTTCGACATCGTGACGGTCTTTCAACGAGGCAATCTGGGTGAGTTCAGGAGCGATCGGCTTCCAACCTAAAGCCTCGATAGCAGCCGAGTCCATACCCGCGGCATAAAAATCGCCTATTTTTTTCTCGTTGCTCCCTTCTGGCGCGGTGGAATCCGTCGCGGCGCTCTCAAGAATTCCCTTAAGAACTTCATTGTTTTGCTCGGCGAGGATATTAAAACTCCCCCATGAATCATAAGCAGGGGGGATGGTGTTCTTCTTGATCCAGTTTCCGTTTGCATAGTGAAAAAAATCGTCGCACGGTTTTACGGATAGATCCATGTTTGCCGGATCCAGCGGTTTTGCCTGCGGAGTGATATCCTGGCTGGCTGCGATATTAAGAGCCAGTCCGACCCCGAATGCAGCGCCGAAAACAATAGAGATCTTCATGAGAGAGTTCCTTTTGTGATAGGAGGGATTGATTATTCAACATATGTCGTGAATAGCGGCCATTAGTGAGGATTAATGTATTGACGGATGAACTGAAAATCAAGCGCTTTTTAAGCGCTAAGTGAACCGTTCACTTAAGTGAACGGTTCACTCTGCATGTCATTCTATCAATTCCGTTATTCGTTTGCTTTCTGGCTGCTCGATGCGCATAACCCTTCGTTGATTTCCGCATTCCACCCAATAGATGGACGTACCCTCGAAATCGCTAACCTCCACCTTAAAGCATAAAGTTTTTTGAGTCGAGTCTTGTCCAATCACTGCCATGTTCAGTGGACTTAAATTATTTGTGCGAGGGTTGAGCGATGTGAATTTAAAGCGCGCTCCTTTTTCCAGCTTCACCGTTCTGACGAGTAAGGGGGTTTGAGAATAGTCCAAAACAGACCCTGAAAACGAAGGGCTATTGGTGATCGTTCGACCATACGGCTCCATTGAAGTGGTGATCGTGAAGCTACGCATGTCGTAAAAACATTTTGTATCCATCGCAACTTGTCCGTCTATAATAATTTTTGCCGTCGATTGGAGGGGCTGCATTTCGGACGTCATTGTCCCAGCCACGGTCTTTGTAAACCCCGGAGAAATGATATTCATGTAGAGATCTATGTGGTCATCTTTTCGGCAAATCGACACTTGATATAAACCTCCTCCCTCACTTCCTGTCGAGCGATAGGTAAGCACTTCAGGTTTTGACGGAATCCATTGTGTGTCAAACTGCGATGGCTCAGCCGCAAAAAGAGAGTCGAAAAAGCAGAAAAACAACAAGATGGTTTTCATCATACACTCCAGGTTAGGGAAAATGGACAGTAGATTTTCGGATTTTTCTCAGCGCTCGAAATTTGATGATCGAAATTTAAAAATCACTGGTTTTATGGCCCAAAATAAAATAGCCGCCCCAACAAATCACACCCAGCAATCCATAGATAGAAGCTGAAATTAGACTCTGAGAAAACAGCCAGTAAAACTTTCCCTCGGTGTAGAGGAAGGAGAATGGGGCGAGCGAGAAAAATATGGCAGCCCCTAGGACATAAGAGCGAGCTCTAAGCAGCTTCCGGGCTTTGATGAGGGAATTCATTTCGTCAGTGGGAGTAAGAGGAAGTGGAATAGTGCTTTTTAAGGTTTTAAAATCCGCCGCAGCGGTTTTCGCGAAACCTGGGTTTGAATGCAGGAATTCTTCGACGAGAAGTTTTGTGTCACTGCTGCACTCTGCACTATAATAGAGGGGCAGGATATCTTGGATAATGTTTGACGTGATGTTCATCATGACGCTCCTTTCGTGGATTTTAAAAGTTGTTGAAGCTTGGCTCTCGTTCGAAAGACCTTTACCTTAACTGCTGAAATCGATAGACCCGTTGAACGGGCAATTTCTTCGTAGGACATTTGTTCCTCTGCACGCATTAAAAGCACCGCCCTATCAATTTCTGGAAAAGTGTGCAGCGTTTTTAGCGTTCTCTCTAATTCCGATTTGTTCGACAGTAATTCGTCGGGTTGATGTGCATTATCCATTAGATCCTCGTCGAGGCGGGTAAGTTTTTTCTGCCTTCGCTTGCTGTGTAAATACAGGTTGCGCGCAATGGCGAAGAGATACGCTTTTACGGTATCAAAATGAATCCCGGATTCGGATGTCCAGACACGGACAAACGTTTCTGAAGTGATATCTTTTGCCAACGCGGTATCTCCGCTCAACCAAAACGAGAATCGGTAGACATCGCCGGCGTATTGCTTGTACAGTTGTGTAAAGGTCGTCCTGTCTTTCTCCATAGAGACAATATCCAATAAAGCATTAAAAGTTACATGCAGATCGTGAGCATATACGAAGCCCGAATCTTAATAATATGAAGGATGCAAAGTCATTGAGAATGGGACGATTTCGTGGACGCACACAATCTTAGCGAGGATTGAAAAAATTTTGGCCAATTTTAAGGGATGCGGATGACAAGGTTGTCCTTAGCCGGCCAAAAGCGTATGTCTTTTAGCAAAGCGCAGTTAACGAAACAGGGTCAAAAAAGCAAGAATCTGAAAAAAAGACTTGACAAAAAAATAAAACTTTCGTATTGTTTTCAGGTAAAGTAAACGGTAAAGTAAACGTTTAAGCTTAAAAAGTCTTTTTTTAGCACCTACAGGATTTTCCTCGTCATTCTTCTACGCCGGAATCAGGCGTCACATCGGTAGTCCATCACGGTTTTATCCAGGGGAAAGATTCGTTCGCACAGGAAATTTAAAGTTTTTTAAAGCCGTTTTACGCGAAATCTTCTTCAATCATCGTCTTATTAAAAAGATCTGTCGTTCGTTGAAGCCGGGAAAAGAAAGAGGTTCTCATGATTTTTGTTAACGATTGAGAGTGTCGGAAATGAAAACTCTGAAGAGAATATTCTTTGCCCGTTCTCCGATAGCAGTCGTTCTTTTCTTCTCGGGAATTGTTCAGGCTCGTTCCCAGCAGCCTCTCGATATTATTTCCGAAGCCCCCGCCGAAATTCAACCGATCCACGCACCCTTTGAAATGCCTCAACTGAAACGCCCATCGATCCCCGAACAGCAATTCGACATTAGAAATTTCGGAGCGAAATCTGGCGGGCTTGTAAAAAACACCGAGCCGATCCGGCGTACAATCGAAGAGGCAGAACGCCAAGGCGGCGGAACAATTCTCATTCCCGCCGGAGCTTGGCTGACGGGGTCCATCCACTTGGAAAACAATATTAATCTTCATCTCGAAAAAGGGGCGGAGCTGCGATTTTCGCAGGACCCTCACGACTATCTTCCGGCTGTCTTTTCCCGCGATGAAGACATTGAATGCTACAAGTACTCGGCGTTCATCTATGCTCAAGGAAAAACGAATATTGCAATAACGGGGGAAGGGATCTTGAACGGCCAGGGGAAGCCATGGTGGAATTGGAAGCATTCGAAGAATGCCGAACCGGCACTTGAAGAAATGGCGTCAAAGAACGTTCCCGTACGCGACCGTCTGTTTGATGGAACGGATGGAAGAGTGCTTCGCCCGGCTTTTTTCCAGCCGATGAATTGCACCAATGTGTTGGTCGAAGGAGTGACGTTTCTTTATGGTCCCTTCTGGACGATCACGCCGACGTATTGCGATAATGTCATTGTACGGAAAGTGACGATCGAGACGAATGGAACGTACGGGGCCACGCCAAACGGCGACGGCATCGATCCGTCTTCGTGCAAAAATGTTTTGATCGAATATTGCAAATTCAGCACAGGCGACGACTGCATTGCGATCAAATCCGGAAGAGATAACGACGGCCTGCGAGTTGGAAGACCGACTGAGAATGTTGTTGTCCGCCACTGTGTAGGATTAAAAGGCCATGGAGGAATAGTGATCGGAAGCGAAACAGCGGGCGGGATCCGGAATATCTATGCGACCGATTGCCGCTACTCGGGGACTGAGCGCATCGTGAGGATCAAAACTGCACGCGGTCGTGGGGGGATCGTTGAGAATATGTGGTTCGACCATCTTTCGGCAGATACGATCCAGGATGAGGCGCTGCGGATCAATATGTTGTACACAGGCAACCGCCTTCCCGCAGAACCCGTAACGAATACAACCCCCACGATCAGAAATATTCATTATTCGAATATTTCGTGCTCCTACGCAATGAAAACGGCTATCGAAATTCTTGGCATTCCGGAGAGACCGGTCGAGAATATCAGCTTTGATACCATCACAATTGCGTCGACGAAAGGCATTGTGTGTCATGACGCGAAGGATCTCGTCTTCAATGTCGTCTCAGTCCATCCCAACGCTGCTCCGCTTTTATCGATCTTGGATTGCGACGGACTATTGGCCGACCGCTTGGAATCATTTCCGGCTATCGCGCCCTTGATCTATGCGGACGGACAGGGTACAAAGAACGTCTCCGTTACGCATCTGAAAGGTCCTGTGAGTGGGGAAACTGTCCGCTTAGGCGAACACATCTCCAAGGATGCAGTGCGTGTTCAATAATACGACTCGGGAAGCAACCATGAGAATGGATAAATCCTCAATTTTGATACGACGCATTTTCGGCTATGCCCCCGGTGCACGCGGCCGGTCGGCGCAGATGATGCTCGCGGTCATTCTTATTGCGATCGGCGCAGTCACGACGGCGGACGCCCAGAATGTGGGAAAATTATCGGGCAGAGTGATCGATAAGGATACGAAAGAGCCGTTGATCGGCGCGAATATCATCATCGTCGGCACAAAATTGGGAGCCGCAACCGACCTCGACGGGTCGTATTTTATTTTGAATGTCGTTCCGGACAAGTACGACGTTCAAGTTTCTCTCGTCGGGTATCAAAAAGTGATCGAACAGGGGGTGATCATCAATTCCGACAAAACCACGACGACGGATTTTGCGCTGACCGCTACGACGTTGCAGCAAGGTGTCGTTGAGGTTGTCGCGACGAGACCAGACATCGAACCGGAAAAGACCTCGACGAGCGAGATCGTCCGGACCGACGATGTGAAACAGATCGCAGGCATGCGCGATGTGACAGACGTGATCGGGCTTGCAGCGGACGTCACGGACGGCCATTTTCGCGGCGGCCGTGAAGGAGAGGAATATTACTCGTTACAAGGGATGGGCATCGTCAATCCTTTTGATGCGTCGGCTGCATTCGTTCCGATCCTGAGCGCGGTTGAAGAGGTTGAGGTTGTGACGAGTGGGTTTGGCGCGCAGTACGGCAACGCTCAGTCCGGCGTCGTCAATATTACGATGAAGGAAGGAAAACCTGATAAATGGCGCACGTCGGTCGAGGCCCGTGTTCGAGCCCCCGGAAGGAAGACGTTCGGTCCAAGTGCGTACGACCCTGCCGGCAATCCATACCTCGCAAAGCTTCTCAATGAGAGTTTCTGGCTGACCGGGGACCCCGACAACAACAATCAGCCGTTGATTTCGAGCATGGGTTCTGGACTCACGAACAGGTATGCAAGAGATACAGCGGTGATGTTACAGGTTGCGTACACACTCTGGCGGATGCAGACCAAGAGAGATCTCGATCGGAGCTACGGCAACAACGTCGATTATTCGGTGGAAGGAGGGTCCGGAGGACCGCTTAACGATAACATGAGAATGTTTGTCGCAATGCGGTCGAATGTCGTCAACCCGGAATTTCCTACGGAGCAGCCCGACGTCGATCGCCAAGTCATGGGAAATGTGGCGACGGATTTTGGAAGAGGAGCGACATTGTTACTGAGCGGCGGTTATTCAGAAGCGACGACGAACGTTTTTCCGAGCCAGGACGGACTGGGTTTTTATAATTGGCTTTGGGACAGGACGCTCGACATCGAATACCAGCGAACGGAAAACGGGCAACTCGGCGCTCGTTTTTCCAAAACGTTGAGCCCGAGTACGTTTTATGAGCTGAAGCTGAATGCACTTTCTACAAAACTCCGCCTCGGCTCTTCGCCGTGGCCAAGCCTGCTTCCCGATTCGTTGATCACAAACCCCGAAAACACAAACACAGTTCTCACCGCTCCTATAACGGGGCCGGATCTTTTCAACTACTTATCGGGAAACGATGATTTTAGAGATGAGAAGACATTGACGGTCTCGTTTGAAGCGGCATTGACAAGTCAAATCACGAAATTTCATCTGTTCAATGCAGGCGTTCAGGTGAACTCATATTCCATCCAAGGGAACGACGACATCAGCACAAGCTCGACGCTTCAGACGAGGGTCTATACCGCGAAACCCATCGAGGCGGGCCTTTATGCTCAGGACAAGATGGAGTTCGAGGGAATGATCGCGAACGTCGGTTTGAGACTCGATCTGTGGAATTCCAATAAGGACCACTTTGTCAACCACTTCGACCCGTTTGCAATCATCGACGACTCGGGACATGTCGTATCGAGAAGCGTGACCGACGCGGAAAAAGCGAAGACCCCTCTTCTCGGCAGGTTGCAGCCGCGCGCTGGAATTTCGTTTCCGGTCGACGTCAACACGGTTTTTCATCTCAACTACGGAGCATTCATGCAGCGGCCGTCGTTTCAATACATCGTCGCGACTTCCGTGCAACCGCGGTTCAATACTCCTGTCACGCTTGGAAACCCGCGTCTCGAGCCGCAGACGACCAATAGTTACGATGTCGGGATTGCCCAAGGGTTGGGCGACGGCTTTACGCTCGACGTGAGCGGGTATTATAAAGATGTGAAGAATTTGATCGAACAAGCAACGTTCACAGATGTCACGACTGCCGTGACCTATAATACCTACTATAATAGAGACTATGCTGATATCCGCGGATTCCGGGCTACTTTCGCAAAAAGAAAGGGGGATCTTACAGGCTCCCTGAGTTATCAGTACAGTGTGGCAACGGGAAAGAGCGGCACGGTCACAGGAGCTCCGCCGATTTTCAGAAAAGATTCGCTCGACCAGGTAACGACCGATCTGTCCAATGTTCCCGATAGAGATATCCTGCTCGATTTCGACAGGACCCACAATCTCATCATCACGCTCGACTACACAGTGCCCGAAGGTTCCGGACCGCTCCTTTTCGATGCGTATCCTCTCGAGAACGTCAGCCTGTCAGTGAGCGCGTTCGCACGCAGCGGCCGTCCGTATACGTCCTCCAAAGATGTCACGCTCATCAACGGCGCACGGACGCCGGCGGAGTACAACACGAACATGCGGCTGACAAAAACGGTCGACAATTTCTTCGGCACGCGCGGGTCTTTTTACGTGGAAGTGTTCAATCTCTTCAACAATAAGATACTCAATTATTCATACCTGTTTGCGGCAACGACGGCTGGTCAGACGAATCCCAATATTGCGCCGTACGAAAATTATCCGATCGACGACCCGCAGCACGGCGTCCTCTATTGGAATGCCACAAATTTATTGAAGGGGTCGTCATTTCCCGTCGATCAGTCTTTTTTGATCTACGACAGCGAGCCGAGATCCTTCAATTTTGGCGTCGCGCTTGATTTTTAAGGAGCTTGTAAAAATTTTCGGAATAAAACAATGAGACCATCGACAAAAGTTTTTGTGCTTGCGATAATCGGCTTAACAGCCGCAATGGCCCAAGACAGGACTCCGCAGACCCATGTTCGCAGCATGCTTCATCAGACCGTATACAACACGGGGGAGCTCGGCAGAGCTTTTGACGGCGGGCAAACCTTGATGACCGCAGGCTTTTCATCGATGGAATGGCCGCCGAATTCACGGCTCATCATCAACAAGCGGACGTACGAGGGGCAGCATAATTCTATGGGAGGAGGATTGTATCTCGCCGGAACGCTCGACGGAACGCGTCAGACCGATGCGTGCGGCGCTGTGGCCACCACTGGGAACGGTCAAACAGTTCCGGTAGCAGGGGTCTACAGTTTCCCCGGAGCGATCACCCGAACAGAAAATTATCCCGTGCTTGCGAACGGTACGTTGAACCCAGCCTACAATCCGAATGAAGCGGAAGAGATCATTGTCGCGCATTGGACAACTCCGCTCGGCATTTCTGTGACGCGAACGAGCAGGGCATGGAGTTATCCGGGATACAATTGCTTTATCATTTATGAGTACGATCTCGTGAGCACGAATAACGACCCGATCACCGATGCGTTTATCGGATGGGGATATGGGTTGTGCCCTTCGATGTTCGGTTACGAGCGGCTCTACAACGAGTGGTCCGAAAGCAACGATATGCGCGCAAAAGATATGTATGCAAGGTTCGACCTGAAGCGGTGGATGTCGTACAATCAGGAAAGGATCGGGAAGCCCGATCCGGATTTTTTTGATCTGTGGTCTCAGCCCGGCGATCGTGGAGGACTCGACTCTCCACAGGCCGTCGGCTTCTTCCCGCTGCATTACGACCACGATCATCTTGCGGTGCGCGGACAGACAAATTACCCCGTGAGCGATGATAGCGCATATGTATGGGATGAGACAAACCATTTGAAACAGCCGTACACCAATCGCTATGAAAACAGGAACGTCGATATCACAAAGATCCAGTCCTGGACCGATATCAATACTAGGAAAACTACCGCTTTTGGAGGGACTGCCGATTCGACGAGCTTTTATCCGGCCAACGCCGGCGATTGGGCGTTTTGGAAAGGGCGAGCAAAACCGTCTTCGAACCTTGGCTGGAAGCAACCGGTTTCCCATGGATATGTCTTTGGTCCGTACACAATACCTCCGAACGAGCATCTTCATTTTACGATCGCAGAGGTTGTGGGCTATGGCGCAGGAGATGCCGGCGACACGATTTACACGGACATGGGTGGCGGAGTAGAAACGTCGGGCAATGTGTTTCATCCTGTTTCGAGTTGGTACAACGAGCTCCATTACGCCTCTGCGGGGGGCAACCCTCCCGTCATTGGAAGCACGTATCTTCAAATACACCCGCTTCCGTGGTACGTCACTCCGGGAGTCGTCTCGATCCGCGACGTCGCCGACAGAGCTATCCAAATGTACACCGGAGCCGCAAAGGTTGTAAAGTACGATTCGATCCAATTCGACCCGAGATACACGCCGGAGACGGGGGATTATGCAAATTCGATCCCTATTCCTATTCCGTCTCCAGTGTTCACTGTGCAGAACACGAGCGCGGGCATCAACAGAATTCTTTGGGGAGACGAAGTGGAGTCGTTCAGCTCGCCGAAACTTCACGCTCCGTTCAGTTATTATTTGGCGTACCGTTCGATCAGCGGGCTAGGACCGTGGACGCTCATGGACAGCATAGGAATTCACGACCCACGATATTGGCGCGATTCGACGTACGTGTTGTATGACCATGACAGCAACGCCGGCGAGGACGCATACTACATCATTTATTCGGTCGATGCGCTCGGGATGAAAAGCGGCGTGACGAATCTGACGCTGCATAATACGCAAGGTCCGGCTGCGTTGACGCTCGGCAAAGTATGGGTCGTTCCGAATCCTCTCATTGTCACCAACGGAGCGGTGGGAACATCGACGAACGGCGACTTTAACGACAAGATCGGATTTTTCGGATTGACGAAAAAATGTACGATACGGATCTTCTCGTATAGCGGAGCGTTGGTGCAGACGATCGAACATAACACCGACCCCACAGAGGGATATTCCCAGGAATGGTTCCAGATCACGCGGAACAATCAGCTGATGGCATCCGGCGTTTATTTCTTTACTGTCGATGACGCCGCAACCGGCAAGAGAGCGACCGGCAAATTTGTCATCATCCATTGATCTAAAGGAACGAGCCGGATGAAAAAAATCTATCAATCAGGATTGACGGCCGCGTTATTGGTGGCCATCGGATCGACGACGGCACTTTCACAAAAGGTCGCAAGTACCTCAATGGAATTTCTCGAAGTGATGCCGGTCGCGCGGGCCACAGCAATGGGAGACGCATACAGTGTCTTGGCCAACGGAGCCGATGCGGTGTTCTGGAATCCGAGCGGATTGGCGCTCATACAAAACCAGCAGGTTTCGTCGACGTTTGTCAAATGGATCTTCGATACGAAGCAGGGGGCAGCTTCGTATGCGCTGCCGATCCCCAGCGTCGGCGCGGTCGGAGTGCAGATCCAGTACGTTGATTTCGGTGTGTTTGACGAAGCGATTGCGACCCGGCCGTATATCAATCAGGAGGTGAATCCGGGTCTTACCGGGAATACGTTCCATCCGTTCAGTTACCTCGTCGGCTTCAGTTACGCACGGAGTCTCACAGACAGGTTTGCGACCGGGTTCAGCGTGAAGTACGCGCATGAATCGTTATACAACGGACAGATGGTCCTTGCGCAAGTAAGTCAAGGGGTCTACCAAGAAGTGAAAACGTGGGCGTCGGGTGTCATCTTTGATTTCGGGATTCATTACAACACGGGGTTTAAGACCGTGCAGATCGGCGCTTCCGTGCAAAATTTTGGGGCAGATGTCACGTATGCCCAGCAATCGAACCCCGTTCCTCTTCTTTTTCGATGGGGAATTGCCGGCGACCTGATCGGGAAGGACGCTCTCTTGTCTTCCGACGATGAGAATAGGATCGGAGTCGCGTTCGATCTCTATCAACCGAACGACTACGGCCAGCAGGAACATCTCGGCGTCGAGTACGAATACGCGGGGGTTTTCGCACTCAGGGCCGGATACAAATTCAACTACGATTACGAAGGATTGACGCTCGGTGCGGGAGTGAAGCAAATGGTCAGCACGGTAAAATTGTCGCTCGATTACAGCTACGGCTCGATCGGTCCGTACCTCGGAAGCGTTCATCGTATTAGTCTTGGAGCAGATATCCAATGAGGAAATTTGTTTCTACATTCATCGGCCTTTCGCTCGTCGCTGCATCGACGCTGGTGCTATTGACGGAAGACCTTCGTGCGCAGGGTTTCGGACAGCCGCTCACGATTCAAGGGCTGGATCATTTCACGCTCCCTTCCGCAGCATCGAGAGGAGAAGGAGGGATCATCGTCGGCCTTCAAAACGATGTCAGTACGATGTTTGTCGACCCCACTTCTCTCCAATCTTTACAATCGCTGCAAGTGTCCCTCGGCGACCATGAATTGATGTCGAGCGCGAATCAGACTCAGCAATACGGTCCGCTGAAGTACTATTCTAATTTTAGCCTCCTCATGGAAGGGCTCACGGGATACATCAGCAATCCACAATACGACACCTCGACGACGTATAACGCCGGAGATACTGTCCAGCGTCCGTACGACAACATCCCACCGAATTGGGCTCACTCAAAAACGAAAGTCCCTTCGGTGCAGGGATACGCGGGTCTTCCTTTTTCTTTCGGCGGAATGAAATTTGCGGTCGGCATTGGGTCGATAGAATACGCCGACCTCAACTGGTATTTTCAGAACAACAACGTCCTTTCGCCGTCGATTCTGTCGGTGAAAAACTCGACGATCACTCTTCCCCCGAACAACAGCGATTCACTCTCAATTCCGGTGCAGTGGTATCAATCGACCCAGTCTCGTGTCGGGTCCATCTACGGGTACGGGCTTGCACTTTCTTCGGCGCTCAGCGAAAAGATTTTCGTGGGAGTGAGCGGGATGATCCTGAGTGGCAGCAGCGACGATTTTGAGTCGCGCGTTGATCGCGGAAAGCTTATGTTTTACAATTCCTATTTCCGTCTCGACTCAATTTACAATAACGTCACGAGCATCGGAACTTCCGATTACACAGGGCAGGAATTTACGGTAAGCGCCCGGTATCAGAGCGATCACGTTCAAATAGGAGTTTCGATAAAAGCTCCGACGACGATCACAAGAAAGTATCATGCAGTGATCACCGCCGACACGGCCGGGTTTTCGTCGATCGCCGATGTAAGCGGTCAAGATAAGACCACAATTCCATTTCGCGGATCGCTTGGTCTTTCAATAGCATTGAGGGAAAACTTGATCTTTGGAGTAGGGTACGATGTGAGGCCGTATTCATCTGCGACATTTACAAATTCCGCCGGGTCAAAAACAAACCCTTGGTTATCCGCGAATCTCTTCCATGTTGGGATGGAATTTCTCCCCGTTTCGTGGCTGGCCCTCCGGGCAGGTGCGAGAGAGGATGCTGAAGTGTACGAGCCGGTGGGGAATCCTATCGAGGGAGACCCTGTCAGCTATTCTGTTTATTCTTTCGGAATCGGAGTGAAATATGCCGACGTCTCGTTCAACGCCGCGTTTGAATATTCCGATATGAAGTATACGGACACATGGGCAGATGCGGTCAGCATCAACAGAAACATCCAACGTAATGTTATCGCGGACGTCTCATACGCCGTGCCGTGGTGATGGATCGATCCTAACAATCCGTTCATAAAGGACCGCCGCGGTCCTTCTGTTATGAGGACGCATAATGGATATTGTCAACAACACTAAAATATTTTCGAGGAGGTACACTATGGAACGAGTGAAGAAGATTTTGACGATGTTGTTTCTTTTAGGGTTGAGTTCTGCGGTCGCACAAACGAGCAATGGGACAGGAGGAGGAAAATGGAGCGAATCGGCAACGTGGACGGGGGGCAGTGTGCCGACCGGGTCCGGAACGATAACCATTCAGGCCTCGGACTCTATTTACATTGATGTTCCAGTTACGATCACCGGAACGATACGATCCTTCAGCGGGAAGATCGGCACATTCGACTCTTCAAAAGTTGTCTTCGGCAACGGTGGAGTGTACGAGCACGACGTCAACGGGGGCATGCTTCCCAAGGCAACATGGAACACCGGATCGACGTGCCTCATCGACAGTCTAGTAGGAAATGCACCGACAAACGGAAACCAGAATTTTTATAACCTGTCCTGGGATTGCCCCAATCAATCGGCAGGGTTGAACCTTGGAATGTCCGGAAACACTATCG
The DNA here is from genome assembly GCA_035500675.1 of Bacteroidota bacterium. Taxonomy (GTDB): domain Bacteria; phylum Bacteroidota; class Ignavibacteria; order UBA10030; family UBA8401; genus JAGVPT01. Next base: position 19,196 of record DATJXA010000086.1, read on the forward strand.
GCGGAAATGTCAGGATCATTCGGTCCAATAGACAATACATGAGGCTTACAGCACAAAATATTGTTGCGACCAATAAAACGATCACGATCAACGGTGATTGTCTTTTGGACGACTCCACCTCATATTTCACTTCGACGGGATCCAGCGGTGCGGATTCCTTCACGGTCATTACAAAAGGGAGTATCATCTCCCACGGCCTTTTTAACGTGGCAAACGGAAGCGGCGCTACCATGAATTGGTATGTCGGCGGAGATGTAAAAGCGTTGGGAGGTTCGTTTACGACTAATTCGACAACGACGAAGCCCGACTCTCTCATTTTTAACGGCACAACCAAACAGAGCCTTGTGAGGGCGACGTCGTCGATGTCGAATATTCAGTTCGACGTTCGAAAAGGGGCGATCATAGATTTTGACACGAATTCTTTGGGAGGGAGTGCAAACACATCGTTTACGTTAGAAGCGGGCGCTACCATAATGACGGCTCATGCGAAAGGAATACAGGGAAATCTCAATAATGGCGGTGCGAAATCATTAAGCCTGGCCGCAAACTACATTTACGACGGGACGGCAGCACAAATAGATTCGCTCATGCCGACCACGGTGAATAACCTGACGATCAACAACGCAAGCGGCGTGACTCTCGTGTATCCAACAACGATCAATGGTGTGCTCACTCTCTCGTCGGGTGTTTTTGATAATACAGTACCGTTCACGCTTGGTCCCAATGGTTCGATCGTGTTTGCCGGAGGCTCGCTGAAAATTACGACGCTTGTCCCCACGAAAGAAATGTCGATCCCGAAAATATTTTATGTCGATCAAAATTATCCGAACCCGTTCAACCCATCGACGACGATCTCGTACGGTATTCCGAAGAATTCATTCGTTACCGTAAGAATCTATAACGTGCTCGGGCAGGAAGTAACAACTCTGTATTCGGGCCAGCAAAACGCAGGATCGTATGCGCTGACGTTCGATGCCTCGGCCCTTAGTTCGGGCGTGTATCTCTATCGGATACAGGCAGGGAATTCCGTCGAGACGAAGCGCATGGTCCTCATGAAGTAAATATCTGGAAAAGAGGAAGCGGACATTTTTTCCTTCTTTCATCGAGAAAGGGCGTCATGATGTATGGTAAACGCTGGGTAAATCCCGCGATGACATTTCTTCTTATCTGTTCTTCGGCTCTTACGCTCCGGGCTCAGCAGCTTGCTTTTCCCGGGGCGGAGGGGGGAGGACGATTTGCATGGGGCGGCCGGGGTGGAAGAGTCATTGAAGTGACGAACCTCAACGACGATGGCCTTCCGGGAAGTTTACGGTACGCGATCAACCAGACCGGCGCGCGGACGGTGGTCTTCCGCATCTCGGGCACGATTCCTCTCGTCCAGGCGCTCAAGATCACAAAGGACTCGATCACAATCGCCGGCCAAACAGCGCCGGGGGATGGCATTTGCCTGAAAAATTTTACCTTCAACGTGAGTGCAAACGAAGTGATCATCCGTTTCATCAGATCGAGGTTTGGCGATCAAGGCGCTGGAAAACCCATCGATGACGCCATCAACGGATACAACAGCACTCCCCATGCAAAGAAAAATATCATCGTCGACCATTGTTCAGCGAGCTGGAGTTTAGATGAGTCCCTTTCGTTTTATGGATATGACAGCCTGACAATTCAGTGGTGCCTGATCAGCGAGAGTCTTTATAATAGTTATGATCCAAAGGGAACGCATGGGTACGGCGGGATATGGGGAGGATTCAATTCGACCTTCCACCATAATTTGCTCGCGCACCACTCAAGCCGTAATCCTCGCTTTTCCGGACCGACTCCTGCTGGCTCGGGTACCGTTTATTCCCAGAATCTCGATTTCCGGAACAACGTGATCTACAACTGGGGGTTCAACAGCTCGTACGGCGGCGAAGAGAGCGAAATCAATATAATCGACAATTATTATAAATACGGACCGGCGACGAAGTCGAGTGTTAAGGGGAGGATCTTTAACCCGTACGGGGCCGGCGATTCAACGGGAACATTTTACATCGACAGTAACTATGTGGACGGTGACACCGCCGTGACGAACGATAATTGGAAAGGCGTAACGCCGCAATATTCAGGTTTTAGAATGAGCACGGCGGTCGCAACCTCACCCTTCCCATTCCCCAGCGTCACGACCAACACGCCGCAAGAAGCGTACGCTCTCGTATTAGCGAACGCAGGAGCTACGCTCCCGAAACGCGATACGATCGATAAAAGGATCGTGTTTGAAGTGGCGAACAGGACGGCGACATACAGCGGCCATACGCACGTGTATGAGAAGAGCAACGGACTCGATACGACCGTGCCTCACGGAATCATCGATTCCCAGTCGGATGTCGGCGGGTGGCCGACTCTTAATTCGTTGCCGCCTCCGTCCGACTCGGATCATGATGGAATGCCCGATGCGTGGGAGATCGCGCACGGGTTAAATCCTTATGATGCTTCCGACAGAAATATCGTCGATGGGAGCGGATACACAAAACTTGAAGAATATTTGGACGAGCTTGCAGGAGCCCCGACGAGCGTGGCGACAGAGCGATCGATTGAGCCGACAAAATTCGACCTTCTTCAAAACTATCCGAACCCGTTCAATCCGACAACGACAGTGGTGTATAGCCTTTCGATGAAAGCACGCGCTGTGCTTGAAATATTTGATATTGTTGGGAGGAGAGTGGCGACGATGGATCAAGGTGTGTGCGCTCCGGGAGAATATAGCGTAGTCATCCACGCCGATCACTGGGCGAGCGGGATCTATTTTTGTAAATTAACCGCCGGGGAAGAACACAAAACGATCAAACTCGTTCTGATGCGATAACCACGAGATGACGCTGCTGGGTAAAATATCATTTTTCGTTTCGCTTTCTTTTTTTGCCCTGAGTTTTGCGCTGAGCGGCGAAAAGAGAGACAGTGATGCGCGGCGATGGTCGGACAAGATTGCAGAATCGTTCCTTGCCAGACATCCGGGATACGTTACGTACGATTCAGGTTCTCCGAATCAAAAATGGAATTATGAACAGGGATTGATGCTTGAGGCATTCCATCAGATGTGGCTGTTCACAGGCAACAAAAAATATTTCGATTTCATTAAAGGGAATATCGACCACTATGTCGCAGACAACGGGTCGATCACATCGTACAGCGCCGATGAATATTCTCTCGACAATATCGGCCCGGGAAGAGCGCTGTTGACTCTCTATAAAGAAACGGATGAGCATAAATATCTTGCAGCGGCCGAGACATTGCGCAAGCAGCTTGACACGCAGCCTCGAACCTACGAAGGCGGTTTTTGGCATAAGAAAATTTATCCCTACCAAATGTGGTTGGACGGTCTGTTCATGGCTGAACCTTTTTATGGCTGGTATGCCTCCCGATGGGGGGAGAAGAAAGATTTCGACGACATCATCAATCAGTTTGTTTTTATTGCCCGGCATGTGCGAGACCCAAAGACGGGACTCTTTTATCATGCATGGGATGAAAGTAGATCACAAAAGTGGGCAGACCCCGTGACAGGATGTTCTCCGAGTTTTTGGAGTCGGGCAATGGGGTGGTATTGCATGGCTCTTGTCGACGTGCTTGATTTTATTCCAAAAGATGACGCGAGACGAGATACGTTGATCGTGATCCTGAAAGATCTTTCTGCATCGATTGCAGGTTATCGCGATTCCACGACTGGCCTGTGGTATCAGGTGATGGACCAAGGCGCACGTGCGGGGAATTATTTCGAAGCATCGGCTTCATGCATGTTCGTCTATGCATTTGCCAAGGGTGCGGCACTCGGGTATCTTGATCCGCAATATTCCGAGATGGCTCGATCGTCGTTCAACGGTATTCTTCGGAACCTCGTAACAATCGAGGATGGCGGGCTTGTCGACCTTCATCACACATGCAAAGGGGCGGGGCTCGGAGGACGTCCGTATCGGGACGGCAGCTATGAGTATTATATCGGAGAGCCGCAGAGGACGAACGACTTAAAAGGAATCGGGGCGTTCCTTCTTGCTGCGATCGAAGTTGAAAAGAGTCAATCGGCCCGGTTCTCACACTAGGGTCGTTATTGTGGCACAACAATATTTTTTGTCAACGGAGGTTCACAGTGAAACGGAGTTCACATATCACCCTCGAAGATATTGCGAAGAGGTTAAACGTATCGCGGGTGACTGTTTCAAAAGCGCTCCGCGGCCATTCGGATATTTCTGAGGAGACGGCAAAGAAAGTACGCCGCGTCTCAAAGGAGCTGGGTTACAGCCCCAATTACATGGCAAGGAACCTCTCGTCGCGGCGTTCGAACATGCTCGGACTGGTCGTTCCAAAAATTGCTCACTTTTTCTTCGGCTCGATGATCGAGGCCGTGTACAACACCGCTTTTGAGAACAATTACGAGACGATCCTCACGGTGTCGCAGGAAAACGCGGAACGCGAGCGGAAGCACGTAGAGACGCTTATTTCGATGAGGGTCGACGGGATCATCATTTCCATTTCGCAGGAGACGAGGGATCTCGGAATTTTCGAATGGGTGAAGAAGATGGGAGTGCCGCTCCTTTTCGTCGACCGTACGCCCGAACCGATTCCTTCAGGCTTCAGCACAGTATTGATCGACGACAAAATCGGGACGCGCAACGCGGTGGAGCATGCCATCGTCAAAGGAGGTCACACAAAACTCGGGTTCATCGGCGGAGCTAATTCTTGGATCAATATCGGAAAGAACCGCCTCCTCGGTTTTGAAGAAGCGCTCAAGAATCATAAAATTCCCGTCCATAAAGAATGGATCGTTCCCGGCGGTTTCGGCACGAAGGACGGTTTTGACGGCTTTATGCGGCTCTATAATACCGGCTCGATCCCAAAATTTATTTTCGCCGCGACGTATCCCGTCGCGCTTGGGGTGTATGAAGCGGCAAAAGCCCTGTCGCTGAAAATTCCACGCGACATCGATATTATGTGCTTCGGCGACAGCGACATGAGCCACCTTCTCTCTCCGGCGTTGAGCTGCGTGAACCAGCCCACACGGGAACTTGGTTCAACGGCCGTCCACACGATTCTTGATGTGATCAGCAGCCATGAGAAGCAGAAAGAAAGTCATATCGTCATCCCCGCCGGGTTGACCTTGCGGGAAACCGGAATGCCAAGACTTCAGAGTTCAAAATCAAGTGCGGAGGTGGTCTCATTATGAAGTTCCTCACTCTTACAACAATCTTTTGTGCGATCCTTGTTCTGTCGTTGATTGGCGTGGACGTGATCGCAGGTGTCCATGAAGTGGAGCATGCACGCACCGCATCGCCCTCGACACTCGAAGGAGTTGGCAAAGGCAAGGTCGTTATGCTCGATTATTATTACAACAACGAAAGGCGTTCCGGGCCCAACGGTAAATCGGTTCGATACCATTATGTATGGGAAGACACGGCGAATTCGGGATTTTCCGATTTGGGGAAGATGATTGTCGGACTTGGCGCAGGTCTCGACACATTGAATGTCGCTCCGACAGCTAAGAGTCTTGAGGGAGCGAGCATCTATATTATCGTCGACCCGGACACTCCTGCCGAAAGTCCCGACCCTCACTACATCGAGGCGCCAGCATCAACAGTCATTGTAGAGTGGGTGCATGCAGGCGGCATTCTTCTTCTGCTCGGAAACGACAAGGGAAACGCGGAATTCGAACATCTCAATCGACTGGCTGAAAATTTTGGCATTCATTTCAACGAGGATAGCCGCAACCATGTTGATGGGAATAAATACGAGATGGGCGCTTTCACTCGATTTCCGGCCAACCCGCTTTTTAAAGGGGTCAAGAAAATTTACATCAAAGAGCTTTCTACGCTGAAGCTTTCGGGGTCGGCGACGTCTCTCCTCACGGATAAGGGAGACGTTATTATTGGTTCCTCGAAATTTGGGAAAGGGCAGGTCATCGCGGTTGGGGACCCATGGTTTTACAACGAGTATTACGGCCATCGTAAGCTGCCGGCAGGGTTCGAAAATGACAAGGCAGCTCAAAATTTGTTTCGGTGGTTATTGAAGACTGCACACGCAGTAAAAAGATGATAACTCACATGGAGTTCAACATACAGACAAGGATGAAAGGCCCACTGTCTCTAGGTCTCGTTCTCATTTTGAGTATTGCTGCGACGGCAAACTCACTTTACGCACAAACCGACAGTCAGGTGGACGCATATACTTCAAACCTTCCCTTTGTCATGCCGAAGTTGCAACTGCCTGATCTTCCGAATCGCAGGGTTTCGATTGCCGACTGCGGAGCAGTTGGAAATGGATATACGATGAACACTGAGGCAATTGCTGAGGCCATACACCGATGCTCAGCTGCCGGAGGCGGGATTGTCGCGATCCCTCCTGGAATGTGGCTCACCGGACCTATCAAACTGGAGAGCAATATCGAGCTTCATCTCGACAGCGGGGCTGTCGTCCTGTTCAGCAAACGGTTCGAAGATTTTCCGATGTTCGCGCGGCCGAAAAGCGGCGTGAAATGTATTCCGATGATTTACGGAAGTGGCCTTGAAAACATCGCCGTTACCGGAAAAGGAATATTCGACGGCAATGGACAATATTGGCGTCCGGTGAAAAAAGAGAAGATGACGGAGCGGCAATGGAAAGAATTGGTCGCGTCGGGCGGCGCCGTCACTCCGGACGGAAAAATGTGGTGGCCTTCAAAAGAAGCGATGGACGGACAGGAGTACATCAAGAATTTGCGCAAGCAAAATAAAAAGCCGGCGCCGGAACGGTATGCTGGCGCACGGGAGTTTTTGCGTCCCGTG
>DATJXA010000087.1:0-29874 GCA_035500675.1 Bacteroidota bacterium
AAAGCAGTTGGGCTACAAATGGATGGTCATGACCGATTGGTGGTCTGTTTATGACGGAGAAAAAGTTGCGAAATCAGGCCAGGACCTCGAAATGCCCCTTGCCTTGGCTCTGAAGAATGCAGACTCTCTCATCAATGAAGCGAAGATCCGCGTAAGTGATATTGACAGGATGGTAAAAAGTATTCTGAGAACATATTTTGCGATGAAACTCAATGAACGGAAAAAGGATCCCTCCTTTGAAGCGAAATTCCCCGCGCATGAATCGATCGCTCTTCAAACTGCACGAGACGGAATTGTCTTGCTAAAAAACGACGGAAACATCCTTCCTATCCGGGACAACGTGAAGACAATACTCATCACCGGCGATTATGTCGAGAAGCTGGCAGTGGGAGGCGGTTCTGCGGCGGTCAAAGGATACGATATCAGGCTCATGGGAGACGAACTTCGAAAAGTCCTCGGCGACAGGATGACTTACGTTAAAAATCCAACCGTAGAACAAATCAAGTCGGCGGAAATTGTTTTGTGCAATGTCGGGACCGAAGACAGCGAAGGACGGGACAGACCTTTTGATTTACCGCAAAACCAGGAGGCGCTTGTCGAGGAATGCGTCAACAACAATCCGAACACCGTGGTCATTGTCACCTCGGGCAGCGGCATTAAGATGACACAATGGAATGCGCGTGCGAAAGCGATCATTTATGCGTGGTATCTTGGGCAAGCCGGAAACACCGCTCTCGCGGAAATCATCGGCGGCATGACGAATCCTTCAGGCAAACTCCCCATTTCGATCGAAAAGGATTTCGAGGATTCACCCGGCTTCGGATATATCCCTGCGGGGGAAAGCCTCTACACGGGTTGGAACGGCCCGGAAGAGAAAGCCCACCCCGTGTTCGATATCAAATACAACGAAGGAATCTTCGTCGGGTATCGATGGTATGATGAAAAAAACATCGAGCCTCTCTATCCCTTCGGGTACGGCTTGTCGTACACAAAATTTGAATACAGCGACCTCACTGTGTCCAAAGAGAAGTTCGAGCCCGCCGACGTTGTAGAAGTGAGATTTACAGTGAAGAATGTCGGCACTCGAAAAGGGGCAGAAATTGCTCAGCTATACGTTCACGATGTCGCAAGTTCTCTCCAGCGTCCCGTCAAAGAATTGAAGGGCTTCCGACGCATAGAATTAGATGCAGGACAAAGCGCAGTGATCACCCTGGAACTCTCAAGTCAGGCGTTTTCGTACTGGAATCCGGCCTCAAAGGGATGGTTTGAAGAAAGAGGAAACTTCGTCCTTCAAATCGGGTCATCATCTCGGGATATCAAGCTTCAGAAGGAAATCGAGCTTCTGTAAATTCTCAAGGCGGCTCGAATCTTTTTTTGAAAAACATTTCTCACTCGGTGCGTCGACCACTCGGCAATGAAAGAACCTCTTCTTAAGCGTCTCACTTTTGTTGATTTCGGAATGATCGGGATAGGCAGTCTACTGTTCCTGTACCTCTATGCCGGATTCTTTTTTCCGGATTCTTACCTCATGTCTTACGGGAAGAATCCGACGAGAATACTTTGGTTCATCCGTATCGTATTACCGTTAATTTTGGGGGGCCTCGTTGCGCTATACGTTAACGTACGATTGGGCAGAATCGGAGCAGGGCATATCGTCGTGCTGAGTATCGTAACATTTTTCAGCGTGATTATTGTTTACCTTGTTGCCGACGCTTACTACCAGCACTGGTTTGACAAGCATCGTCAGCAGTACCATCCTTTTCTCCAGCTCATGCCGCCCGACGACAAACCTCTCGACAAGGATACAACGGGCGAACTGACAATTTACTTCGTCGGGGGATCGACGACTGAATTGACCGACTCGAAAGGAAGAGACTGGCCGTCGCGAGTCGATTCGATCTTGCGAACGCATTACGGAATGCGATCAGTCAAAGTCCACAACCTTGGCCGGCAATGGTATACGTCGCTTCACACACTGATCAACTACGAGACAAACCTCCGCAAACACCATCCTTCCCTCATCGTCTACATGGAGTCGATCAACGATGTGCTGCAAAACGCCGACTTTTCCTATTTTAGTCACGGCCCTTTCAGGGATGATTACGGTCATTTCTACGGTCCGGTGAACAGAATCATCGACCGACGCACGCTCTTTCGGTATGTCCTGGATGTCGTACGGGGATTCTGGTATGCAACGCCGCGAAAAGTCCTCACGATAGACAATTTTCCCGGTCTGAGCGTTTATGAACGAAATGTCGAAACCATCATTCAACTGGCAACGCACGATACGACTAAGGTCATCCTTATGACCGAGCCGTACCTCATCAAAAAAGAAATGACGCAGGAGGAACTGTCGGCAATCGGGATGATTAAGGTCGAAGCCATCAATGACACGATGGTCTGGAGCAGCGAAACGATCAGGTCGGGAATGGAACAATACAATAACGCGCTCGCCGGGTTAGCTCGGAAGAATAACCTGCTGCTCATCGACCTCGAAAAGCAAGTACCTAAATCTCTCCAGTACTTCACCGATGAAGTGCATTATCGGGACACGACGTTTTCGCTTATCGCTCCGTTTGTCGCTGAAAAACTCTATCGCTATGTCAATTCCATGCGACCAAATTGACAAAGAATCCAAAACCATCAGACCGATCTTGGACCAAATCATAGAGCTGCACCGATCCGCGCGCAATGAGAAGATCCTCCTTCTGAACGACATTTTCCCCGCGATCATTCTCTTCGGGTCCGGCGTTCAGACATTGCTGTCGGAAGGGAGCACAAAGGTTGCGCTGATCAATATCGTATCCGGAGGACTGATCCTAGTTTTCGGAACGCGCGAGTGGCGGGCACTCTCAAAGCACCACCATAGACGAATTCAGTGGTACGACGTGGCTTCGGGCGTGGTCATGCTGTTAAACGTGTATAGCATGTATAAGCCATGGAAAGGTTTCCAGCCGGCCGACCTCTACCTTGCATTAGCGCTGTTCCTCCTCCTCAGAGGCTTCTCGATCATCCGTCTGCCGCACAGGAGGAAGTTAACCCTGTCGGAAAACGAGTTTACGATCAGAACCAGGCCGCTATCTTTTCTGCGGTGTTCCTGGAAAGACGTCGAAAAGATTTCCATGGAAAATTCAACGCTTGTCGTTTTAACATCAACGGGGAAGAAAAAGATCTCGCTGCGCCAAATTGAAAATAAAGATGACGCATATCTTGCTCTTCAAGCATTTTTTGAGGGGCGGACGGCGCAATGATCCAGAATGAGCGTTGACAACGCGAATGTTAGGGAAGTGGTACGTTTTGAGTAGTATAGGGACACCATCTTAAGATTCCCGATAGAAACATTCGGGAATGACGCATCTTTTTTTTCCCGTCATTCCCTCGTGTTTTAAGCGGGCATCCAAAACGCACCACTACCAATATTGAGCATTGTTTGGAAGTCGTCCCGATCTTATCTATATTTGTTGAAAAATTTCAGAGACCGATGACTTTCCTGCTTAACAAAAATCCGAACCCACAACGATGCATGAATTCAGCTGTAACGGGTAACGGTCGGAACGTGTTGGGGAACAAATGACCGGCGACTTCCTCGCCCGGGCCGAAGACACTATCCGTAAATGCCGGACGCTTGCCGATTGTACAGACCAACCAGGAGTCACAACAAGAACGTTCCTTTCGCCGGCCATGCACAAAGTCCATGCCTTGGTCAAAGAATGGATGGAGCAAGCGGGCTTAACGGTTCATGTTGATGCTGCGGGGAATATTCGCGGAACGCTCGCTGGCACTTCCCCTACGCCCTGTCGTCTGCTCATTGGATCGCATCTCGACACTGTCCCGAACGCCGGGGCATTTGACGGGATCCTTGGTGTTATCATCGGGCTGACAATCACGGAAATGTTTGCGGGCCGAAGACCTCGCAACACAATAGAGATCATCGGATTTTCGGACGAAGAGGGTGTTCGATTTGGGATCCCTTTTATCGGAAGCCGAGCCGTTGCAGGTTCATTGACCAACGAGGTGATGAAATCAGCGGATGCGCGCGGTGTAAGCCTCGAAGAAGCTATCCGTGCATTCGGTCTTGATCCGGGAAAAGTTCAGGAAGCCGAAGCGCACAGCGATGCCCGAGGGTATGTTGAATTCCATATCGAGCAAGGACCCGTGCTCGAACAGAAAAAATTGCCAGTCGGGGTTGTCGATGCCATCGTCGGTCAAAGCAGGCGTGAAATTATTTTTGAAGGCCAGGCAAGCCATGCAGGCACGACTCCGATGAGCATGAGAAGCGATGCTCTTGCTGGCGCGGCTGAATGGATCGGCGTCGTTGAGCGCGAGGCGCGTACGATTCCGGACCTTGTGGCGACCGTCGGCAAACTAGACGTGCAACCGGGAGCGGGGAATGTGATTCCAGGGTCGGCGCTTGCGAGTCTCGATGTCCGTCACAAAGAAAATTCCATCCGAAGCAAGTTTACCGAAGAAGTCATACGCTTTGCGAATGATATCGCGAAACGCCGCAAATTAGGAGTAACCATCCGGCCGACTCTTGATCAGCCGTCTGTGTCCATGGATCGGAAGCTCACCGACCTGCTCGCAAAGGAAGTCGAGAGCGCAGGGTTCCCTGCAATGAAGATGGCCAGCGGAGCCGGACACGATGCAATGGTCGTCGCGGAAAAGATCCCATCGACGATGCTCTTCCTGCGAAGCCCCGGCGGAATCAGCCATCACCCGGATGAAACAGTCCTGGCGACGGATGTAGCAGTTGCATTAGAGATAGGGTCGAAATTCGTCCGCGATTGGGACGCTCAATTTTCGTAAGCGTTTTTATTTTTATTCTCGAAAGGATATTGCATGCAAAACCTCGGATTCACGCGCAGTTCTCGTCAACCAGACCATGTACTCTTCACGCCTGAGACTTTCGTTCGGGCGCCATGGCCGGGCATGAAAAAAGCGACCGCAATTGTGCACGCCTCTCCTGCGATGGGAGCAGCGTTCACACAATACACTGCGGAATTCGAGGAAGGAGGCGTCCTCGGACCCTCCGAACATCAACGATTCCTTTTTGTTCTGGAGGGTGAAATGATGCTCGCAGTGGAAGCCAAGCAACATCGGTTAAGCAGCAATATGTATGCGTATATTCCGTCCGGAAGCGATGCGATGATTTCTGCAACCCGTCCGAGCCGGGCCGTCGTCATCGAGAAATCGTACGTCCCCGTTCAGGGCGCAGCAATGCCCAAATTTTTCGTCGGCAACGAGAGAACAATCGTTGCGCAGCCCCTTCAGGGAGATGAAGCGCTCCAGGTGCGCACGTTAATTCCAGATAACCCCGCTTTCGATTTCGCAGTGAACACGATGGCGTATCAACCCGGCGCCGGGCTTCCGGCTGTCGAAATTCATGTGATGGAGCATGGGTTGATCATGCTTGAAGGAGGAGGTATCTATCGGTTGAACGACAAATGGTACCCCGTTGCCGCTGGCGATTTTATTTGGATGGCGCCCTTCTGCCCTCAGTGGTTTGGGGCGATAGGCAAGGCTCCAGCAAAATATCTCATCTATAAAGATTGGAACAGACATCCGTAAAAAAGAATCCCGTCATTCTTTGAAATTGATCCTTATCGCGAAAGGGATAAAAGCATCATAAAAGGTTTGCACCATAATGATTTCGTAAATATGATCCACCGGAATCTGTTAAATTCATACAAACGGAGGTTGCATGGTGTCTCTCGCTTCCATATTCTCTTTGATTCTGGGATTTGTTCTTTTGTTTCAACCGGAGCCTTTCATGGCTGATCCATCGCTGGGAATTTTTGAAGGCCACGGGGATATCGGGCACGTTCTCAAGGCCGGTTCTGCCCGATATGACACTTCCCAGAAGAGTTACCTTATCGGTGCAAGCGGAGATAACATGTGGTTTAATAATGACGACTTCCATTTTGTCTGGAAGAAGATGTCCGGCGACATTTCACTCACAGCCGATATTCGGTGGATCGGAACCGGCGGAAACCCTCATCGAAAAGCATGTCTTCTCATCCGCCAAAGCCTCGAGCCCGGGTCCCCTTATGTGGATGCCGCTCTTCACGGCGTAGGCCTCACTTCGCTCCAATACCGCGACACAATTGGCGGACCAACACGAGAGATCCAATCGAATGTGTCCGCCCCACAAAGGATTAGCATCCAAAAAGAGGGCGACTACGTCTTCATGTCGATCGGACAGGATGGAGAACCGTTGCATTCTGCCGGCGGGTCGTTCAAGATAAAACTGACGGGTCCATATTATGTCGGACTCGGTGTGTGTGCTCATGACAGCAACGCCTTCGAGCAAGCTATTTTTACAAACGTCGAACTGACGAGTGGGCAAGCTTCTTCTTCGGGCGAGCCGATCCTTGAAAGCACGCTGGAGACTGTGGCTATTGCGTCAACCGACCGCCGGGTTGTTTATCATACGCGCGACCATATTGAAGCTCCCAATTGGTCGCGCGACGGCCAGTTTTTGATCTTTAACCGCGATGGCGGCCTGTTTACAATTCCAGTCGCGGGCGGCGAGGTCAAACCCATCGATGCAGGATTCGCAAATAAATGCAACAACGATCATGGCCTTTCTCCGGATGGAACTCAGCTGGCCATCAGCGATCAGTCAAAAGATGGGAAATCGCGTATCTACATCCTCCCAAGCAACGGAGGCACGCCGCGGCAGATAACCGACGAGGGCCCCTCCTATTGGCACGGCTGGTCCCCAGATGGAAAAACTCTTGCGTATTGCGCCGAGCGGAACGGTGAGTTTGACATTTACACAATACCATCTGCCGGAGGAGTGGAAAACCGTTTGACGACCGCTCCCGGATTGGACGATGGACCGGACTACTCACCCGACGGCAAATATATCTACTTCAACTCCGAACGAACCGGGACCATGCAAATCTGGCGAATGAAGGCCAATGGAACCGATCAAGAACAAGTCACTTCGGATAAGTACAATAATTGGTTTGCGCATCCTTCCCCCGACGGTAAATGGATCGTGTTCCTTTCGTACGAAAAGGAAGTCACAGGACATCCAGCGAACAAAGACGTCATGCTTCGCCTTATGCCGCTTAACGGTGGAGCGATACAAGTCCTTGCGAAGCTTTTCGGTGGACAGGGGACGATCAACGTCCCATCGTGGTCGCCGGATAGTCAAAACGTGGCTTTCGTCAGTTATCGATTGGCCGCTCACTAATTACTCATGCTCGGCATTGTTGTTGCCGAGCATGGGCAATCTCTCATTATATTTCCCCGCTTGGCTTCCGCATATTTTTTTTCTCGCCGAATCGTCTTAATATTTTCATTGAACTCCTATTCGCAAAAAGATGCGGTGAAAAATTTTATCGAAATTTTTAATTCTTTTTATTGAAACTCTATTGAGATTTGAAAATCTTTTGCCGATACTTACGTCCATGATCTATTGATGTATTCATTCCACAAACTTCCGCAACGGCGATCACCAGATCAACCATAACCTCGGCACAAAATCTCAGTAACTCCTCCGCAGTATCGCTGTCCCGTTTCGGATCATTCGCCGAGCCTTCGGTCTCGACAAGTTCTCGACTTCCCCGATGTTAAACTTCATAGGACACCGACCACTATCGGTTGCTTTCGTAGCGATGGTCGTTCTGTCTTCCAGTCCGCCGTCTTTTGCTCTCGATCCGCAAAAAACCATCGCGCAATACGGGCAAATCGTGTGGCTGCGGCAGAATGGCTTACCCGCGAATGCAATTAATGTGAGTCTTCAAACGCCCGATGGCTACCTCTGGCTTGGCACTTCCGCTGGATTATTTCGATTTGACGGAGTGAGTTTTGCCAGAATACAAATAGATTCGAATGCCAGACAGTCCCACGAAACAATTTCCTCTTTGTGTGCTTCGCACGATAGCAGCCTATGGGTCGGGACGGAATACGGGGGGCTGCGAAGAATTAAAAAGGGGATAATTTCGCGATTCGCCCGGAAAGAAGGTTTTTTTGACACTCAAGTCTTTGAATTACTTGAGAGCAGGAACGGGCATCTTTTTATCGGTACTTCCATTGGCGTTTATATGTACGATAATGGAGAATTTACTCCGGTCCTTCTCAAACCCAACTACATCACTGCTCTTGCAGAAGATTCCGCGGGAAGGATCTGGATAGGAACTCATGAAGGTGTTCGAATTTATGACCCGAGGGATCCAGGGCACATCATTGCGCTTTCAACAAAAAATGGGTTGTCCCATGATATCACAACGTGCCTGTATGCCGATCGTGAGGCAAACATCTGGATCGGGACGGTTGACGGCCTGGTCCGATGGAAAAACGGCGCCATGAAAGTGTTCACGTGGAAAAATGGAATCTCCGATAATCATGTGACCGCGATCTTCGAAGACCGCGACAGAAATCTTTGGGTCGGTACGAACATTGGCGGGCTCGATCGCTTTACAAACGGCAGGTGGAGCACTTTTACCAAAAGCGACGGCCTTACGGACAATCAGGTGCTATCCATTTCAGAGGATCACGAGGGGAGCGTCTGGGTATGCACGGCAGACGGCCTTAACCAGTTTAAAGATGTCAACCTTACAACATTTACTACATACGAGGGGCTCACAAACAATTTTATTTCGACCGTCATTGAGACGCCGGATAAAAGCTTATTCTTTCTTAGCGATCAGGGCTCGAGCATCGAGCGGATGAAGGATGGAAAGATCACAAAGTATTCGACTTCGGTCGGACCCGCTTATGTTGCGCACGATGGATCTTTGTGGGTCGGCCAGAACGGCCTCCTCATTCATCTGAAGGATGGCCAGATGCACCGTTACGATACAAGATCCGGAATACCTCCCCAATGGATTTCCGCGATCACTGAAGACGACCGCAGCCTTCTTATGTACATCGACCATATCGGAATTTTCCGGTTTATTAACGACCGATTACAGCCGTACCTCATGAAAAACGGACGGCAGTATCCATCCGCCGAATACGTCGTTTGCTTCTATCCCCAGAGCAAGGATGTACTCTGGATCGGCACGGCCGATTCACTCGTCAAAATTCAAAACGGAGAGAGCACAAGCTTCACGACTAAGGACGGACTTGCCGGCAATTGGGTCAGTTCGATCTATGATGACCGCCAAGGATCATTATGGATCAGTTCGCCACAGGGCGGCCTGACATTGTACAGGAACGGCAAGTTCACCCCTTTCAACTCATCGATCGGATTGTTTACCGATGAAATCTATTGTGTTTTGGGAGACGACGAGGGCGGGTTATGGCTAAGCAGTCCCGTCGGTATCGGTCATCTCGAACAGAAAGAACTCGACGATTTTGCCAATGGCCGGATACTGCGCATTCATTCGAAAGTGTATACTATCGCCGATGGAATGAAAACCGATGAATGTTTTGGCGCTTGGCAGCCCGCCGGATGGAAAACGCTCGACGGACGTATGTGGTTTGCCACGCGCAAAGGGGCGGTGATGATCGATCCGAAATCTTTCCGATCAAACAAGCTTGCCCCTTCAGTCCTTCTTGAAGAAGTGGTGGTAAACCAGCACAGAATCAAGATCTCGGATTCGACGACAATAGCTCCCGACGCCGAAAAATTCGAATTTCATTACGCTGCGCTCAGTTTCCAAGTTCCGAACCGGGTCTTCTTCCGATATCTTCTGGAGGGATATGATCGATCATGGGTCGATGCGGGAACGCAACGAACCGCATATTATACAAATTTGCCTCCCGGAAAATATCTCTTCAGGGTCAAAGCACGTAACAACGACGGAGTATGGAACGAACAAGGAGCAAGTTTCAGTTTTGTTTTAAAACCCCATTATTATCAGACATACTGGTTTTATTCTCTCATGCTCATCGTTCTCATCGCAAGTGCTTTCGGGCTATACCGATTGAGGGTGTGGCAATTGCTGGAGAAAGAAAAAGAGCTGAATGCCCGCGTTCAGGAAGGCCTCGCTAGCATCAAAGTGCTCGGAGGACTTATTCCCATCTGCTCCAATTGCAAAAAAATCCGGAATGACTCGGGCTACTGGGATCTGCTCGAAGGTTATATTCAAAGCCATTCAGAGGCGAAATTCACTCACGGGATTTGCCCCGATTGCGCGAAACTCCTGTATCCGGACATACTCCCTCCTAAAAAGAATCCTTGATTCTCGCTCTTGCTTCATTGAAGAACGACTTTCCTTTCAACTATTTTTCCATCGAGCCCTGCACAACAAGGCGTTTAATATCGACGTGTGCTGTATGGATGCTTCTCTCGTCCATCCGGTAATGTCTCAGTTTGAAAATGAACCGGGGACTCGAACCTTTTAGCCAGTTCAATGCGAAGGCTTTTGACGGACTTAAAGAGAAAAGCGTCCGGTTCATTTCTGCATTAGTCAAACTGATACACCGCCCTCTATCCGGCAGCTTTGCATTTTTCACGGCTCCTCGCTATATTGACCAATAACGCTCGCAAATACGACCACTTCTTTCTCACACCGGGAGATCTTCAATGGGACCATTATTGATCGTGATCGTTCTTATCGCCATCGTTGTTTTCTGGGTTGTGGCGCAATATAATAGTCTGATTACTTTACGTAACCAGGTCACAAACGGTTGGAAACAGATCGACGTTCAGCTTAAACGCCGTCATGACCTCATCCCGAACCTTGTCAACACTGTCCGCGGCTACATGGAATTCGAGCAGGAGACGCTCGAGAAGGTCATCAACGCACGGAACGCTGCAGTCTCCGCGACAGGGGTCGCCGACGCAGCCGCCAAGGAGGGAGCGCTAAGTGGGGCGCTTTCACATCTCTTCGCCCTCGCGGAAAATTACCCGACGCTGAAGGCCAACGAAAACGTCAAGCAGCTTCAGGAAGAATTGACGAGTACGGAGAACAAGATCAGTTTTGCCCGGCAATTCTACAACGATATCGCCACGAAGTTTAACACTGCACAACAAGTTTTCCCTGGGAACATCATCGCGGGGATGTTCAAATTTCAACCCTCCGAATTATTCGAGATCAAAGAGAGCAGTGAACGGGACGTGCCGTCCGTAGATCTCTCGCTAAAAAAATAGAGAGACTCCCTTATGGTCTCCCGTAACCTTTACGAGCAGCAGAGCGCCAACAAGCACAAAACCGTGGCCGTCATGGCATTGTTTGCTTTGTTTGTAGGCTTTATTGGATGGGGATTTGACGTCTACTTCTTCCATTTCGGCGACGGCGGTCTGCCGATACCCATCGCTACGATCGCGGCGATCTGTTTCGGGGGATGGAGCGCCATGTGGGGTCTCGAAAGCGGCGCTTCGACAATTCTCTCCTCTTCCGATGCGATACCCGTTGAGGACAACGACCCGAAGTATCAGGTCTTGCGCGACGTCACCGAAGAAATGGCCATTGCTTCGGGGTTGCCGAAACCTCGGCTGTACATTATTCCGGACCCCGACCCAAACGCCTTCGCTACCGGAAAAGACCCGGAACATGCCTGCATTGCAGTGACGGAAGGATTGTTGGAAAAACTCGATCGCGAAGAACTTCAAGGGGTGATCGCCCACGAAATGGGCCACGTCCGCAATTACGATATCAGGATGATGACGGTGGTAGCGGCCCTCATCGGCGCAGTGATGCTGCTCTCTGAAGTCGGACTGAGGTCGGGCGGATTCGGCATCGGGCGCAGAAGAAGTTCCTCGTCCCGAAACAGCGGAGGCGGAGTGATCCTTCTCGTTCTTTGGATCGTCGCGATGATCCTCGCTCCGCTCGTGGCGCAGATACTGGCGATGGCAGTCTCCCGGCAACGGGAATACCTTGCGGATGCATCCGGCGCCGAGTTGACGAGGAATCCCAACGCTCTCGCGTCGGCGCTTGAAAAAATCGACAACGCCGTCGAGCCGACCCGGTCGATAAAAAAAGGGACCGGCAATCTTTGCATTGCGGATCCGCTCGGACGTAACATCAACGGCAAGGAAGGATTTTTTGCCGAACTGTTCGGGACACACCCCCCCATTAGCAAGAGGATCATGCTCCTTCACGCGATGTCGTACCGCCAGACATAAACAGCATGCTTGCAATATCCCACCTCACGAAATATTTCTCCGGCTTCAAAGCGGTTGACGACCTGTCCTTCGAACTCCGTCCAGGGGAGATCGTAGGCCTGCTCGGTCCCAACGGAGCGGGGAAAACGACGACGCTCCGATCGATCTGCGGGATCCTTCGTCCCGACGGCGGGAGTATCACGGCAGGCGGATTCGACCTCTATACGCAGGAGAGCGAGGCGAAGCGCCTCATGGCGTTTGTCCCCGAAACGCCCAACCCGTATGATCTGCTCACGGTGCGCGAGCATATAAAATTCATCGCCATGTGCTACAACACGGTGGAAATTTTCGACGCGGCGATCGAAGACCTGCTCGCGCGGTTCGACCTGAAAGAAAAGGAGAACGAGCTGTGCGTGTCGCTTTCGAAAGGGATGAAGCAAAAGTTGATGATCGCGTGTGCGTTTGTCCATCGCGCGACGATCTTCCTTTTCGACGAACCGATGATGGGGCTGGACCCCAAAAGCCAGTTCACGCTCAAGAGCGAGATGCACAGGCTCCGCTCCGAAGGGGCCGCGCTTCTCATCAGCACCCATCAGCTCGACACCACGGAAAAGCTCTGCGATAGAGTTCTCATTATGCAGCACGGGAAGAAACTTGCCGAAGGAAGCATGCAAGATCTCCAACATAAGGCGGCGATGAAAAGCAACTCTCTCGAGGAAGTGTTCTTGCGGCTTACTGAGGATCAAACGTGAACGCGCTCTTATTTCTTGTAACGAGGAGGTTCATCAACAGTTTTCGACGGGCGTTCAATAATCCCGGGCGGACGGTCGGAACGCTTGTGGTCGTCGGGCTATTCCTCTTTGTCTATGGCGGGCCTCTCGTGATGTCGAAGCACCAACCGACCCCTCCGAACGTGCTCCTTCGCGTCCTTCCCCCCGTAGAGATCGTCTCGTCGATACTGACGCTAATGGTCTTCGGATTCCTCGCTCTATCCTTTTTTTCGGCAATGAATTATACAAGCGCGTTCACCGAACACGACGTGCTCAACCTGTTCCCAACGCCTCTCCCGCGCAGGCTCGTCTTCCAGTTTTCCCTTTTCACAAGAGGCCTTCTTGGAAGCATCTTCGGCGCCGTCGTCATCGCATATTTCTTTTTCCGCGTTAGCCGCTCGTATCTCGACGCGATGACCGGGGCTGGCTTCAGCTGGGGTTCGATCGGGGCAGTGATCTTTATCGTGCTGTTCATCATCGCGAACAGCGCCATGATCCAAATTGGAGTAGACTGCGGACTCGCTGTGTTCAACAAACGAACCCTAAAAATAGGCCTCTGGTCGATGATCCTCGGGGTCGCAACGGTTTTTCTCGGAACCCTTTTGTATTGTGCTGCCGAATACCCCCAACCGGGCGGCTCCTTCTGGGGATCAATGCTGCACCAATTGCATGAGCCGCCCTGCGTATGGCTCTTCCTTCCATTTCGGGGGATAGCAGATTGTGCGCTCGTCTCCGTTCATAGTTGGACTACCTCAATTCCATTTGCGGTTATTTTATGGGCGGCGACCTTCATTATCGGCCACCAGTTTCTCGTTAAACGCTCTTCGTTTCTGTACGAATATGCAGTGCATCTTGCGCAAGGAAACACTCGCCGCAAGGAGACGCTGAAACGCCACTCCTTTTATTCTAAAACAAAGATCGAGCCCCCTCATGATACAAGGACTGCCTCCTTCGTCGGATGGAGATGGCTCGATGAGTGGACCCCGAGCGGCTCCAAAGCGCTCTTCTGGAGAAACCTTTTACTCATGCGACGTTCCGGCAGCTTGCTGACGATTAAGATTTATATTGGAATGACAGCCCTGCTCGATGCCTGTCTTTTTGCGATGCGCACATTTAGACCGGGGACCGGGGAAACGGAACTCCTTTCAATGGCGGTCGCAATACAGTTCATTTTGATTTTCACCTTCGTCCCCGCCAGCATCGCATGGCTCGCAACAACTCTGAAACGATTCGAAATACAGAAACCGCTTCCATTGAAGCCCCGATCCGCCGTTCTTGCAGAACTACTTACGCCGACACTCGCAGTGGCGTTATCTAATCTGTTCGGGATGGTATCGCTCATCGTTTTTTTCCCGAACAGGTGGCAGATATTCGTCCTTGGATATTCGGCCGTCGGTTCCGCGTATATGCTTGTTTGCTGCTGCCTGTTCATCGTCTTGATGTTCAATCCGGATCAGGACGACACCCTGCAGAGAATGCTTTTCGGGATCTATCAGCTGATCTCTTTGGTAATTGGATTTTTGCCGGCGGGCATTGTCATTGCGGGAGGCTTCATTCTTCATATTTCTCCGGTGAGCCAGGGGGCCGCCGTCGTCGTGGTCAACGTCGCCTGCATGTCAATATTAATCGGCCTAGCCGCTAAGAAATATGAATCGTTCAACCCCGTAGAATAATACTCGGCGCATATGGAATCTCACATCAGCATGAGGAGCGATCAGGTGACCCCAGAACATCTCACAGCCATCCTTCTTTTTTCTTGCCCCGACAGAAAAGGATTAGTCTCGCGAATTTCAAATTTCATCTTCGAACGGGGGGGAAACATCATCGACTTGGATGAGCATGTCAATGCGCACGAGCAGCGATTTTTTCTTCGGGTTGCGTGGGACATGAAGGAGTTCAGCGTCAAACCCGAGCAGGTCGAAGCGGCATTTCTTCCGATGGCAAAGGAGTTCGAAGCCGAATGGACGATCCGGCTGAACCGCGTGCGGCGCCGGCTGGCGATCTTCGTTTCGAAGTACGACCATTGCCTGCAAGAGATCCTCTGGCGGCACGGGATGGGAGAATTCGACGCGGAAATTGCAATGATCGTTTCAAACCATCCGGACCTTGGCTACCTTGCAGAACGGTACCATCTTCCCTTCCACGTCTTTCCTATCTCGAGCGAAAACAAAAGCGCGCAGGAAGCGAAAGAGCTTTCGTTACTCGAGAAAGAAAGAGTCGACACGGTGATCCTCGCTCGGTATATGCAAGTGGTGTCGCCGACATTCGTCCACAAATTTCCGAACCGCATCATCAACATCCATCATTCATTCCTCCCGGCTTTCGCCGGAAGCAACCCTTACAAACAAGCGTACGAACGCGGCGTGAAAATTGTCGGCGCGACAAGCCATTACGTGACCGATATCCTCGACGAGGGACCGATCATCGAACAAGAGATTGTCCATATTACGCACAAAGATTCGCTGGACGATCTCATTCGTAAAGGAAGGGATCTCGAACGGCTCGTTCTTGCTCGGGCGTTGCGTCTTCACTTTCAGGACCGTATTCTGGTCCATGGAAGAAAAACCATTGTGTTCGAGTGACCAGCTAGAGCGAAGGGCTTTTAGGGGGATGAGGTCTCGGGGGCGCTATCGGACCAAGTCCTTCATTGTGCCGACCACCTGACCGTAATACCCTTCCCCAAAAAGATTGAGGTGATTAAAAAGATGGTAGAGTTTATACACCGCCCCTCTTCTCTGCCAACCCGGATTCAACGGATACGCTTCATCGTACGCCGCATAAAACGAATCGTCGAAACCACCGAATAGGATCGTCATCGCGAGATCGGCTTCTCTGTGCCCATAATAGACTGCGGGATCTATGAGCGCCGGTGCGTTATTTTCCAGGCACAGAAAATTTCCCCTCCAAAGATCTCCATGCAACAATGCGGGCGGCTCACCGTCTTCAGGAATAAGCCTGTCAATTGCGCGTCCGACCTCTCCAAACAATTTGGCCAGCGTAGAATCCGCATAGCCGTTCTTCTCCGCTAGGCGATATTGAAATTCGAGACGTCTGGTAAAATAGAATTCTCTCCATGAAAAAGCGGGCGGCGTATTGGGTTGAGGTGTAGAGCCGATGTAATTATCTTCAGAGAAGCCGAATGTCGGGGAGGTTGTGCGGTGAAGCCGGGAAAACTTTTCCCCAAATACCTGAAAGAATTTTTTTCTGTTCGATGGAGCCTGGGACGGAAGGTATTCAAGGATGAGAATTTCTTCGTCCACAAACAGCACACGGGGAACTTTTATTGCGGCGGACTTGGCTAACTCACGCAACCCGTTACCTTCTTTCACAAAGATATCTTTGCTTTGAGGTGCCGTCTTGACAAAAACGGACTCACCGTCGGCGAGCGTGGCTCTCATTACAGTCGAGATCGAACCGCCCCCAATTGGGCTGATCGAAGAAACTGCATTCTTCAGAGCACGTTCGATTTGAAGGATGGGCGTATTCATGAGGCGTCGTTCAGCGCTGCAAACTCCTGCTTATCGCAATTTAACGAGCAGCCCCTCGCAGGCATCTTCAAGAATATCGAGCACGCGTTCAAATCCTTCGGGGCCCTCGTAGTAAGGGTCCGGCACCTCGGCGGCAATGATCTTTGTGCAGTAATCGGTCATCAACGAAAGTTTGTCGCGGAATCGTTTCTTACCGTCCATTGATTGTAAATCGTGAAGATTGTCTTTGTCCATCGCAATGATCATGTCGAAGCGTTCGAAATCGACCGCCGGGTCGAATTTCCGTGCACGGCTGTCCAGAACATAACCGCGTTCGCTCGCGGCCTTGCGCATCCGCCGATCGGGAAGGTCTCCGATGTGGTAGCCGGCAGTCCCCGCTGAATCAATTTCAATCGGAAGCCCTGCGGCTTTCTTTTTCATAATTCCTTCAGCGGCCGGGGAACGGCAGATATTGCCGAGGCACACGAACAGTATTTTTTTCGACATGGCGAATAGATTTTCGAGATGTGAGTTATCTTGAACCGACGGGAGCGTTGGAAGATGAGAAACGGGACCGGCCGTTAGAGAAGTTCCCCTTGAGCGGCGGGCGGGAGCGTTCCACCCGAAGAATTTTTGAGTTTCTCTTCAAATGTGTCGAGCCTCCGCGCAGCTTCGTCGTACTTATTTTTGGCGTTGGTGAGATGCTTCCCGACTGTTTCGAACTCATCTGCAAACCGCATCAGATCCCCCTGTAGTCGCGCGAGGTTTTGGATGATCTCCTTGGCGCTTTTTTCTACCTCCATTCCTTTGAACCCTAACGCAATGACGTGAAGCTGCGCATAGAATGTATTCGGAGAGACGGAAAACACTCTATGCTGTACGCCGTAGTTGTAAATATTTGTTGCGTCGTCGTAGTCATCATTCTTGATGATCGTCTCGTAGTAGATATTTTCCGCCGGAATGTACATAAGGGCAAAATCGAACGTCCCTTCGTCGGGGGCGATGTATTTCTCTGCGATCGCGTCGATGTGCTTCTTTACATCGCCGACAAAAAGTTTGTACGCGGCCTTTTTTTCCGTTTCGTTTGTCGTTTCCGCCATCTTTCGGAAATTTTCCAGGGGGAATTTTGAGTCGATCGGAATGATGCCGTTCGCCGTCTTCACGATCGCGTCGACCGTATTGCCGTTACGAAACCGGTACTGCGTTGCATAAGCGGAAGCGGGAATAACCTGCTTCAACAAGTCCTCGAGCATAGATTCACCGAGGCCTCCGCGTAATTTTGGCGCCTTCAATAGTCCCTCCAATTGTGCGACGCTTTCCCCCAGTTGCTTCATTTCTTCAGTCGCTTGTAAAAGCTGTCCTTGGCTTTTTTGAAGATCGCCGATCACCTTCGCCGCGGTGTCCAGCCTTGTGCCGATGGTGCTCGTTTGCGCAGACAATTGCTGGTTCAGTTGCTCCGTCGTTTTTTGAATGGACTGAGTCACCAGGGCGACCTGCTGATTGAGATTATCCGAAGTCGCACGCATGCTTTGAAACATCGTATCCGTCGCGGACTTTAAGCTTTGCGAAACCTCGTTCCGAAGCGATTCGATCTGCTGCTGTACCATCATAGATGACTGAGCCGTGTTCTCCGCCGGCCGATCCTGCTTTTTGAAAAGGAACGTTCCGACTAAGCCTACAAGTATTACCAACAATATGAGAATGCTGATTTCCATGAGGTAGATTTTAGTTCGTGGTTCGTGGTTCGTCGTTCATGGTTCGTAGTTCTTGGTTCTTAGTTGACTTTAAGTTGAACTGTTTCCTGTTCACTGGTTACTGCTTACTGTCCACTGTTAATACGGCTTAGTCAAAAATACCGCAAGCAACACGCAAAGTATCGAATACTGAAGGACCCGCGCTTGGAACATACTCTTTTTCTTCAATGAATTCCAGATATAAGCGACCGCACCCATGACAATGATAAGAAGAACAGATATTCCGATCACTTGCGGAACTGTACGGGTCGTCCCGATAATTGATGCAAGATTTTTTTCTCCGAAGAACAGCCCGTAGATGACAAGAAGGTGAAGCGTGTATGTGACAAGAGATTCCGATCCGAGCAGGCTTACGAGCGACCTTCCTGAACTGTATCGTTGCTCCCAAAACCATAATCCCGCAAGGATCATCAAAACGATGCCTAAGCGGATAAACACAAACTCCGGGCTCGAAACCCAAAATTCATGCGGCGGATAAATTGTTATCGGAATGAAGCGGGCCGCAATTGAGACAAGAATCATGGCAACTCCTCCGATGCCGATGTAGCGAAAATATTCCCGCTCAGGCCTTTTTTCCTTCCAAAACACAAGTAATTGACCGACCACTCCCCCCGACAGCAAAAAGCCCATCCACGGAAAAAGAGGGAACAACGACCCGTGAAGCGCGTTGAGATAATTCGAAAACGGAAGCGAGAAGATGTCGTCGATGTTCAACGTTGCCGTGTACGGAGTCGCGAAGACCACGAGCGCGCTGATCGCGCAAAGGACAAGAAAGAATGTGCGCCGATTCCTTGTTACCACGACAAGCAGCAGCATCAACAACAACGAGACGGCAATGCATTGGAGAACGTCGACCGGCCAGAACGACGTCCATTCTTCCCATCCGATGAGATATGCGAGCTTATGGAACGAAAAGAAGGGAAGGTGGAGCGCGTAGCCGATGATCCATATTTGAAGGATCCTGCCGATCTGCTTCCAGAAAACCCAGTTGAACGCGAGGTAATCATTCCATTTCCTTTGGCCGACGATCGCAAATGCATAGCCGGCGACAAAAAGGAACGACGGCGCCACAATCCCATTCGTGAAATTGACGACGTTGAACCACGGCTCCAAGCGAATCGCCGGAAGGATGAATGCATTCGTGACATGGGTCTCGATCATGACGAACACGGCCCAGCCGCGAAGGAGGTCGATGTACACGTAGCGGGGCTTAGCGGATGAGTGCGATTGAGATTGAGGGGGCATCAACGGACGCTGGACTTATAGTACGCTCAATTTCTTTCCGACCTTGTGGAATGCCTCGAGAGCGCGATCGATATCCTTTTTCGACAACGCTGCCGAAACCTGTGCGCGCAACCGCGCTTCGCCTTTCGGCACGACGGGAAACCAGAGGCCCTTAATGTAAACGCCCGCCTTCAACATCGCGACGCTCATCTCCTGCGCAAGCGAAGCTTCTCCCAGCATGATCGGAACGATGGGGTGATCCCCTTCCAGAATTCTAAACCCGAGGGCTTTGATCTCTTTTCGAAAGTACGCCGTGTTTTCGTGGAGCCGACGTACGATCGATTTGTCATGCGTTAAAAGGTCGAACGCTGCAAGGCATGCGCACACGATAGACGGGGGCAGCGAATTCGAAAATGTATAGGGACGCGATTTTTGGCGAAGATATGCGATGAGGTCTTTCTTTCCGCTCACATACCCTCCGGCAGCGCCGCCGATCGCCTTCCCCAGCGTCCCGGAGATCACATCGACCTTGCCGAGAACGTTGAATCGCTCGGGCGTTCCGCGTCCCGATTTTCCGCACACGCCGATGGCGTGCGAGTCGTCCACGAAAACGATGGCATCATGTTGATGAGCTATATCGACGATGCGGTCTAGCGGCGCAAGATCTCCTTCCATGCTGAATACGCCGTCCGTTGCGACGATGCGAAGGCGATATCCCTTGTCATCGTCCTCCCGCAAGAGCCGTTCAAGATCGTCGACATCTGCGTGATTGTATATCTTCTTGTCGGTCGTTTCGGGCTTACAGAGCCGCATGCCGTCAATGATGCTGGCATGATTGAGCTTATCGGTGTAAATAACATCCTTGTATTGTTCGATCCCTAATTTTTCGTTCACGAGGCTCGCAAAAAATCCTTCGTTGGCAGCGAAACAGGAAGAAAAAAGAATCGTGTCTTCCGATCCGACGAACTTGGAAATTTTTTTCTCCAGCTCGAGATGGATCGTCTGCGTTCCGCAGATAAACCTTACAGAGGCGACTCCATAACCGTATTCTTTTATTCCTTCGATCGCTGCTTTTCGCACCAGCGGGTGGTTCGACATGCCGAGATAATTATTGGATGCCATCATCACGACCTTTTTCCCCTTGACGGTCACAGTGCCCGCTTGGGCGGACTCGATGGCCGTTTCCGTCTTAAAGGTATTCGCCTCACGAATGCGCGAAAGCTCCGACGTCACAAGCTCGATATAATTCATAAAAGCACCAGATCTTTATTTTCCCGTCTTTGCAGAAACGTTGAGGGACCCCGGCTCGCGATTCGCGACTAGGGTTTGAGAAGCACCTTGAATGCATCTCCCCTGCGTATCACATCAAACGCTTCCTCGTAGCTCTCGAGAGGAAATTGATGTGTGATAAACCCGGTCTTAAGGAATTTCTTTGCAAGGCCTGCTTTAAGGATCCGTTCCATGTGGTCCCATGTTTCAAAGACTCGTCTCCCGATAATTCCTTTGATGGTCACGCCTTTAAAAATAACGTCTCGCGCGAAATCTACTTCCATCGTCCCGGTCGGCAATCCAAGAAGAGAGAACGTCCCTCCCATTCGGATCGCTTTGAACGCATCGTCGTACGCTCTATAACTTCCCGACATTTCGAAGACCGCGTCCACTCCGGAATGGTCCGTTTCCTTCTGGACGACCGCGTGAAATCGCTCCCGCTCTTCGGGCATCGCCATATCGAAACAATCGGTCGCACCGTACAGCCTCGCCATGCGGAATCTTTTCCCCTCCAGCTTCTCGTGAGAAAAATCCCCGTGGGAAGCATCGGTGACAAAGATCTTGCGCGCACCGGCAAAATGAGCGACGGCGATCGCCATCAGTCCCTGAACTCCGCACCCGAGCACGACAACGTTTCGGCCTTTCACGTCGACGGACATCACGGTATGAGTTGCATTGCCGAGCGCATCCATGAAGGAGATGATTTCCAAGGGGATCTCGCTCTCATGGAAAAGGACGAGGTTTTCCGCAGGAACCTTGACGTACTCCGCAAAGGCGCCGTCGTCATGGACTCCCTTGATGACAGTGTTTCTGCATACATGTTTTTCCCCGAGACGGCACTGGTAACATTTTCCGCAGGTGACATGCATTTCTGCTGAGGCGTGAAAATATTTTTCCACGATGGGGAAGAATTTTTTGCTCTTCGGGAATGCCGCCTCTTTTTCTCCTCGTAGCAATTTTTTGACCTTGGGGTTTGTTGCCGCCTTCGCGAAGATCATTTGTGCAATCCTTTTCCGGGCGGCCGTTCCGGCATCGACGATACGGCCGGAGAACTCATGTCCCACGGTGACCGGGTCCGTTAACGCACGGGACATTTCTACGCGCAGGGATTCTTTCGCATTGTAAATTCCTACGTCCGTTCCGCACACCGCAGCGGCAAACACTTTGATGATGACATCGCGCGGTGATGTCACTTTTGGCGCAGGCTTGTCGATCAGGCGAAATCCTTGCGCCCATTCTTGCCCTTCTGCGGGCCTACGTTTCGTTATTGCTTTCATTGAAAAATCAGTTTGATTTTCGTAATCGAATGCTGAACGATCCGTCCATGTTGTGTTTATGAGGGAATGTCTCGACAAATCCGTCTGGAGTCACGAGAGCGGGAGGGACGAACGCCGCAGCCGACTCAACACAAAATTCAGGATGTCGCTCGAGAAAAGTCCTCATCACTCCAAAATTTTCTTCTGGTTCGGTTGTGCACGTGCTATACACAAAAACGCCCCCCGGCTTCACAAGCTTTGCCGCATTTTCCGCGAGAAGACTCTGGATCTTCACCAGATCCCTGATATCCTCGGACTCTCGCTTTAGCTTGACGTCCGGCTTCTTCGCAAGAACGCCGAGGCCAGAGCAAGGAGCGTCCAAAAGGACTTTATCCGCGGGCTCCGTGGAATATTCCGTACTGTCAGCGGCGACAAAATTGACATTCGTGATGCCGAGCCGATCGCAGCTCGACTTAATGAGGTTCAGCCGGGTCGAATATTTATCGACGGCAATGACGACCCCGTTATTGTGCAGCGCTTCCCCAATGTAAGTCGTTTTCCCGCCGGGGGCCGCACACATATCGATCACCCTGTCGCCGGGCTGCACGCCGAGCAGTTGGCACGCAATGCCGGCGCTTTCGTCCTGGACGGAGAACAACCCCTTCCGGAAGATTTCAGTATGCGCAATGTCGGAAAGGTTGGACGTCCTTACAAAATTTCCGACGTACTTTGATCTCTCAAACGCGACATTTTGATTGGTCAAAAGCTCGAAGAATTTTTCGACGGATGTCCTTGCAGTATTGATGCGAAGCGACAGGGTCGGTCGTTCATTGTTGGATTGCAGCAGCTTTTCGGTTTCCGAAAACCCGAACCTGTTCATCCATCGCCGGACGGCCCAGACAGGATGAGAATACATCACTGCGAGGTACTGCGCGGCGTCGATCGTGACGTCCGGATAATGAATGCCGTCGATGTTGCGGATGATGTTACGAAGAACGGCGTTGACAAGGTTCGCGGCTTTCTCTCCTCGGATGCGCTTGACGAATTCGACCGCTTCATTGACGGCGGCATGGTGAGGGATTTTATCGAGGAACATGATCTGATACAATGCCGCGCGGAGCGCATTCTTCACGGTAATTTCCGCCTTGGTGAAATTTCCGTGAAAAAATCCGTTCAACACCCAATCGAGCTTCATTTGCCAACGTAGCACACCGTTGACGATCTCCGTCAACAGCGCTTTGTCCAGATCGTTGATATCCTCCGAGCGAAGTTCTCCATCGAGAAGTTTATCGAGATATGCATCTGTGCGTTCAATTCTGTTAAGAATTTTGACCGCGCTTCCCCTAACGCCGTGAAAGAGCAGCTTTTTTTCTTCTAAAACTTCCATACAACAATTTCGGTTAGACGATTGTTTCTCTCGTTTTTAACGCCCGACGCCGCTCGATCTCCGTCGCATCGAATATTTTTTTGAAAAGTTCCACCTCGGCTTCCGAGAGCGTCACTCCTCTTCGCGACATCGCCCGGCGAGCGGTCGCAATTGCTTTATCGCAATCGTGCACCGTCGCAGCAGTCATTCCCCATGCGAACGAAGGAATGAAACCGGGCGGGAATCCCGAGCCGAAGACATTGCATGCCACGCCCACGACTGTTCCGCTGTTCAAGAGAGTGTTGATCGCCGTTTTGGAATGATCCCCGATCGTAACGCCGACGAACTGTTCGCGGCTGTCAATCGATTCGCCATTGATGACAACTCTCACCGTGCCGTAGTTATTTTTCAGGTCGCTGTTTGTCGTGCCGGCTCCCAGGTTCACCCACGAGCCGATGTACGAATGTCCGAGAAATCCGTCGTGCTGTTTGTTCGAGTATCCGTGAATGATCGAGGCCTCCACTTCGCCCCCGACCTTGCACATCGGGCCGATGGTCGTGTCCTCATAAATCTTCGCGCCCACTTTAATTGTCGTACCGTCGCCGATATATGCCGGACCGATGATCGTCGCGTGAGGCATGATTGTGACGCGCTTGCCGATGCAGACAGGGCCTCCCTCGGCGTCGATAACAACTCCGGGTTTAATAAAGGAACCTTCCCCCACCATAACGTCTTCCTTGTTCAGGATTTCGACGCCGTGGGATATTTTTCCCTTCATCTTTTTTCCCCGCGCTCCTTTGAGAAGGATCGAGCAATCCTTGTGCAATTGAGAGGCGTTCTGTGAAACCAGTTCCCACGGATAGCTGATCAGGCTTGCTTCAATTTCTCTTTGGGGGATCCCCGGGAAGTGATCGAGCGACAGAACTTCGTGCTCCACTTCGATCAACCTGCTTAAATTTTTCCCCGATACCCGTGCCGCAACGAGTTGTCCTTTCGTCACAAAAACCGCATCGGAGCGATCCGCGGCCCGGACAGCTTTGACAAAATTACTGTCCACGAGCGTTCGTCCGTTGATGAATAAATAACTCGATGCGGTAAATTTGTTCACGCTGGACTTTGGGGAGCGTAACCGGACAACATCGGTCAGGTATTGCCTGCAGTGCAGGGAAATTGGCGTTCCGGGAAAAAATCGTTCGACCTTTTCTTTGAGAGAGAACGCGCCGCATCTTAGGTTGTAGACCGGTCGGAAATGGACAAGGGGAAGGAGCCGCGGAAAGTGGGTATCCTCAAAGATGCAAATCGATGTCGACATGTGCGTACAGAAGCCGTCAGGTGAGAAGGGATCTCCGGAATCGGAGAGGTGCTACGGAATTATTTTCCAACGACTGTATGTGTTGATGCTTTAACGTCGCCCTGCAAGATAAAAAACGGAATGCATAGATCATACATTCCGTTTCAAAGATGCTGGCGCGAACCTCCGGTGATTATTACGCTGCCGGAGCCGCTGCCGCCTTCTTGGCGTATTTCTTGTTGTAGCGCTCCACACGGCCCGCCGAATCGACTAACTTCTGCTTGCCCGTGTAGTAGGGATGGCAATTGGAGCAAATTTCCACGTGGATATTGCCGACTGTAGAGCGGGTCTCGAACGTATTACCGCAAATACAAGTGACTATCGCGCGCTTATATTCGGGGTGAATTCCTTTTTTCATTACAGCCTCTCTCTTTCTCTAAAATTTATCTTTTTAAAGATACGAAATTCGGGGTTTAGTTGCAACTGGGGCATGATGAAGAAAAGTAACAACATCTTCAGTTCTGGCGCTAATTTGCAACGGAAATGCCTCATCATTTTCGTCTATCCCAGCTTGAATCCGGAGCCCTTATTTATGTTTTAAAATTCTTTCGATTTGTCCGAGGTGATTGAGATCGTGACCTGCCCACATACGGACCATCCGGTCTACAGTTTCCTTTCCCCGTTCAGTGTGCATTCCGTAATTTTTCCGCATCGCTTTGGGGATCGATGTCATCAGCCGTAAATTATCTTCGCGCAGGGCGCGCAGAGCCGCAAGAGACTTCAACGGATCTCGCTTTTTGTAATTGAATTTTTCTGCCCACACATCCTGGTCGTACGCCTGAATAATCGCGCCGTTTTCCCCCAGCACCAGGCGCGTGCGAAAACCGAGCACGAGTTCCGCATCCGCAAGATGAGCGAGGATTTCTGCAACGGACCACTTTGACGGTTCCGGCCGCTTCATAAGTTTTTTTCGCGGCACTCCTTTGATTAATCTCGCGATTTTTTTGACGGTGGTCCGGTGAATTTTTAACGGCTCCTTCCCTTCCTGGTAACTCAGAATCCTTGCGGTATACTGCTGCGCCGTTTCCTGCATGCTGTTTCTCCTTTACTGTTTAGGGTTTCTACGTGGTTTTCAGGTTACAAGTGAGAATGTTGTCCGAAGCAACAACAATAAAACAATATCCCCAACATTTCATTCTATCACTTTTCATTATTAATTCTTAATTATTAATTGCTTGTTCCTCAGTCTTAGGGAATTGGAAACAACGCTTACTGAACTTAGCGCCATTGCTCCTGCGGCGATCACGGGATTCAGCATACCGAGCGCTGCGAGAGGAATGCCGATGACGTTATAAAAGAAGGCCCAAAATAAATTCTGCTTGATCGTCAGGACCGTCTGCCGGGAAAGCTCGATCGCCTCCGACACGCCATTGATCTCCGGCTTCATCAGCGTAATATCCGCCGCCTCCATCGCAACATCGGTGCCGCTCCCCATCGCAACGCCGACGTCGGCCTGAGCAAGAGCAGGAGCATCGTTGATCCCGTCGCCGACCATCGCGACGATCTTTCCGCCATTTTGGAGCTCCTTGATTTTTCCGGCTTTCTCCTCGGGCAGCACCCCGGCGAAAAACTGTCCTATCCCGGCCGCTCGCGAGATTGCCGTTGCAACAAGTTCATGGTCTCCCGTCATCATCACAGCGTTAATGCCGATTTTGGAAAGACGGTTGACCGTCTCCTTCACTCCGTGTTTGAGTTTGTCGGCGACAAAGAAGGCGCCTGCTAATTTTCCATCGACAGCAACAAGGATAGGCGTCTTTCCTTCTGCGGCCATCGTTTTAAGCGATGCGTGTGCAACTCCCGTATCGATGGAATATTTCTCAATGAAATTCAGATTGCCGGCCAACACCGTCGTGTCATCAACCATACCGGCAACCCCTCGTCCTTCGAAATTTTCGAACGAGTCGACCCGTTCGAGCAGCGGGATCTTTTCAGCCCTGGCATATTCGACAACGGCGCGGCCGAGTGGATGTTCCGACCGGCTCTCGAGAGATGCCGATTGAGCGACGATGCGCCGCTTGTCGGACCCGCCGAACACCACGACGTCAGTGACAAACAGTTTGCCTTCCGTGATCGTGCCGGTTTTGTCGAAGACGATCGTCGTGACGTTATGCACGCGTTCAAGCGCTTGAGCATTCCTGATCAAGACGCCAAGCGAAGCGCCGCGTCCTGTGCCGACGATGATAGCCGTCGGCGTCGCAAGGCCAAGCGCACACGGACATGCGATGATCATCACCGCGATAAAATTGATCATGGCGGCGGAAAACCCGCTTCCCGCCACAAAATACCAGAGAAGAAACGTGATAAGCGCAATGCCAATAACGATAGGGACAAAGACCGAGGCGATAGAATCGGCTAAACTCTGAATAGGCGCTTTAGAGCCCTGCGCATCTTCCACAAGTTTGATAATTTGTGCGATGACTGTCTCTTTTCCAATCGCGGTCGTCCGGAAATCGATGCTGCCGTTTTTGTTGATCGTCGCGCCGATGACCTTTTGTCCGACGGTTTTCTCGACTGGAAAACTCTCTCCCGTCACCATCGATTCGTCCACGGTCGTGAACCCTCGTGTGATGATGCCGTCGACGGGAATTTTTCCCCCGGGTGTGACGCGAACGATATCGCCGACGGCAAGCTCTTCTATCGTAATCTTAACTTCTGCCCCGTTTCGGATGACCTTCGCGGTTTTTGGCTGAAGGCCCATAAGTTTTTTGATCGCATCGGACGCCCTCCATTTCGCACGAGCTTCAAGCAGTCTTCCGAGTAAAATAAGGGTAATGATCATAACGGCCGTATCAAAATAGACGTCGCCGGCCGACCCATTCCCGATCCACTGCGGAAACAATACTGCAAGGGCGCTGTAACAGTACGCCACCCCTGTGCCGACCGCCACGAGCGTATTCATATCGGCGGAAAAATGTTTTCCAACCTGCCACGCACTGATAAAAAATCTTTTTCCCGAAACGAACATAACAGGCGTGGCGGCGAGAAGAAGCAGTTTATTTATCTCGTCCGTGGAAAGAGGGCTCCATCGCGTAAACCATGACGCCATCCGCACCATGCTGACGGCCATCACCGGAACGGCAATAACGACGCTGAAAATAAATTCCTTTCTCAGTTGATCGTATGCTCGCTGTTGATGGGAATCCTCGGCGTCGGGGGCATTTTCCTTTTTCTCAGGCAAGAGCAGTTTGTAGCCCGCATCCTCAACGGCGCTCGAAAGAGCGGTGAGACTGGCCTTCGTCTCGTCAAAAGTGAGAGACACCTTTTCTGTTGCAAGGTTCACATTGGCTTCCGCCACACCCTCTACTTTTTTTAGCGCCTTTTCTACTCTGAGGACGCAGCTCGCGCACGTCATCCCTTCGACGGGAAGGCTTATTGTGATATTATGTATCGCGTTCATGATTTTTCAAAAAAGCGACGGTTCGCTCACGGAACCGTTCAGTGCTAATTCACTCCAACCAGCTTGTATCCGGCCCCTTCAACCGCCTGCTCGAAAACTCGGCGCATGACTTTCGCCTCGTCGTATTTCACCCGTGCCTTTCCGATCTGCACCTCTTCAACGACGACGTTTTCGAGTTTGGTCAATTCCTTTTTAACGCTCATAACGCAATGCCCGCACGTCATTCCTTCTATCTGCAACTCATGAGATTTCATAGGGACTCCTGTCTTTCGATGGCACCAGATATGTCTTCGCCATCAGAAATATGAATTGACTACAAAATACGAGAATTCTGAAAGACTCACAAACTCACTTGCCTTTTGTCATTCTCTCCCCTCTTAAACGAATTTTCCCCATTTTTCATTCCAACGAACTTCAGATTGTCAACCGTCAATTGTTCATTGTTGGTTGTCTCGGCTTTCCTTGCTTCCGTTGAATCTCTTTATTATTTTCTCTTACAAATTTTTCGAGTGCAAGTATGTCCCTCATGATTAGCATTTCCGGTATCCGAGGCGTCGTTGGCGAAGACCTGACTCCTGAAGTCGCTGTGCGTTACACAGCGGCATTCGCCGAGTATTCCAACCGCGGAACAATTGTCCTCGGTAGGGACGGTCGGGTGACCGGATCCTCAATTGCGCACATCGTCAGTTCGACGCTTCTGCAAATGG
The DNA here is from genome assembly GCA_035500675.1 of Bacteroidota bacterium. GTDB lineage: Bacteria > Bacteroidota > Ignavibacteria > UBA10030 > UBA8401 > JAGVPT01. The sequence continues at coordinate 28,566 of DATJXA010000087.1, forward strand.
GATGCGATGTCGTCGCGCTCGGCATTTGCCCCACTCCGACAGTCGCGCTCGCCGTAGAAAAAAATCATGCAGCGGGCGGGATCGCCGTCACAGCAAGCCATAATCCGATGCAATGGAACGGGCTGAAATTCATCGCCTCGAACGGAATGTTCCTTGATGCTGCGGAGAACCGCAAATTCTGGCAAATCGCCGACCGGGGAAACTTCTCGTATGCAAAATGGGACGAACAAGGAACACACAGCGCGGACAGCGCTTTTATTCAAGAGCATATCCGCACAATCCTTTCTCTTCCCTACATTCATCCCGAAAAGATCAAAGAGAGAAAACTGAAGGTCGTTATCGATTGCGTCAATGCCGCGGGAGGGGTCATCGTGCCGAAGTTGCTGCGCGAATTTGGATGCCGGGTCGTCGAGATGAACGCAGACGTCAGCGGAATATTCGCCCACACTCCCGAGCCATTGCCTGAAAATCTAACAGACCTCGCGGCAAAAGTGGTCGCGGAAAAAGCCGATCTCGGCATCGCGGTCGACCCGGACGTAGACCGGCTCGTTTTTATCGACGAAACGGGCAAGCCGTTCGGCGAAGAATATACGATTGCATCGGCTGTGAAATTTGTCCTTGACGCGGAAAAAAAACTAGGTAAAAACAACCATTCTGTGGTTGTCAACCTTTCAACGACAAGAGCAGTGGATGATATTGCGTCGGCATACGGCGCGACCGTCGCGAGGACCCCGGTCGGTGAAATCAATGTTGCCTCAAAAATGAAAGCGCTTCACTCTGTCATCGGAGGGGAAGGGAGCGGCGGCGTGATACTGCCGGCGATCCATTTTGGCCGCGATGCGATCGTCGGCGTAGGGTTATTCCTCCAACTTCTTGTGGACTTTGGTGGAAAAACTTCCGAGCTTAAGGCAAGCCTTCCCCATTACACGATCGTCAAGAGCAAGATCAATCTCAGTTCTTTGAAGCCCGACGACATTCTGAAACGGCTTCACGAAAAATACTCGCCAAGAGAGCGGACGAACACCGATGACGGACTTAAGATCGATTTTGCTTCATCGTGGGTACATTTGCGTAAATCGAACACCGAACCGATCATCCGCATTATTGCCGAAGCCAAGACGCATGAGGATGCCGCTTCGCTCGTCGAACAATTTAAGAAGGAAATCAACGGCTGACGCCGCGTTGAATGCGGAGTGGCCAATGTGTTTTTATCGGAATTACAAAAGTTATGACCCTTTGTAAAGTTACGGGAACGATCGTCGCTACACAGAAGAACCAGACGCTGAAAGACTACAAAGTACTTGTCGTT